>NZ_JBJDQT010000023.1:81210-126607 GCF_044903565.1 Streptomyces sp. NPDC004065
CGCCGGTGGGGTATGGCCTTGCCGGCGGCCCCTCCCCTCACCTGCGTCCCGGGGTTGTTCCCCAACGGTTGGGGGGGGCGCGCCCCGCGCGCGGGGGGGGTGGGGTGCGCGCGGCCCGCGCCAGTCAGGGGGGAGTGGGTCAGTACGGGCGCTGCATCCGGCGACGCCACCAGGCGAGGGCCGTACCGATCAGCAGGATCCCGGCCGCGCCCGCCGCCGCCGAACCGGCGATCAGCACCGTGTTGTCCGTGCCCGCCGACGCGCCCGCCGGCCGCAGCGCGTCACCGAGCTGGCTGCGCACGTCCGTGCCGCTCTTGGTGCCCTTGGCCAGCGGCCCGCGCGAGCCGGAGGTCGGCTCGGCCACGTACGGGAAGTACTTCTCGAACTTCTTGTCGTTCTCGTCCACCGCGTCGCCGAGGTCGTTCTTGGCGCCGACCAGCTCGCCCTCCATCACCTGCAGGGCCTCGTCGATCACGTCGTCGGTGAGCCGGCGGCCGTTGGGGAAGCCCGCGTTGTCGCCGTCGAGGACGCCCAGCCGCTTGGGATGCGCGGCCGGCTTGATCGAGGTGTTCAGGCGCAGCTCCTCCGCGGGGCGCACCTTCGGGGGCTGGTTGAGGCCCTTGACGCCCTTGAGGAAGACGTTGACGAGGTCGTTGCGCGGCTCGGCGGGCGCCTTGATCTTGTAGATCTGCTCGATCAGCTTGGGCAGTTCGGGGTTGGTGACGTTCTTCAGGAACTGCGCGTCGTCCCACGGCGCGGACGCGTTGAACTTGTCCTTGTCCTTCTGCGGGTTGACGACCTCGTTGACCAGCGGGTTGCCCAGACGCGAGACCTGGCTCCAGCCGCCGCGGGCGTTCTTGCGCTGGGTGGTGGACCAGATGCCGACGACCGGCTGGTGCGCGGACTCGCGGATCATGTCGTTGGGGACCTGGAGGGCGATGGTGTTGACGTTGTAGCCCTTGAGCGTGTCGTTGCCGACCTCGGAGAGGTTCCCGCCGTACAGCAGGTCGAAGACGCGCAGGTCGAGGAAGAACGGGTCGTCGGCCTGCCCGGCGAAGGTCGAGGCGCCGCTCGCCGTCTTGTGCACGGCCTGGGACCGCAGCTTGCCGTAGTCCGGCATGGACGCCTTGCCCACGTTCGACGGCGCCACCGGCACGCTGTCCGCGAGCCGGGTCTTGGACACCAGCTTCTGGTGGCGCAGCTTGATGAGGTCGATGTCGTACGTCTGCGTGACGTTGAGGTTCGGGTCGTCGATGCTCTTCACCGGACCCGTGTTGTAGAGGAAGGTGTTCTTGTTCTTGACGTGCGTCTTGAACGTGTAACGGAAGATCAGCTCGCTCTGCGCGTCGCCGTTGTTGTCGACGTGCAGGTCGTACTGGGCGTCCTCCGCGAAGGTGTAGAAGTTGGGGCCGCCCGCCGGCTCCTCGAACGGGATCCAGTTCGCCACGATCGTCGTCGTGTCCGGCTTGTCCGGGCTGACGAACGCGTACACGTCCGTGTTGTCGTACTGCGGGGTGCCCGAGATGAGCGGGGCCTCGCGGTGGCTGGAGGCGGAGGCCGCCCCCGGCTCCAGCGTGGATACGCCGGCGGCCGCGAGGCCCCCGGCGGCCAGCGCGCCGCAGATCAGGGACGCCAGGCCCCTGCGTCCCGCACGGTCCCCGGAGAGACTGGAGAAAGGTGTCATGCCGTTCCGTCCTCAGTGCCGACTTGCCTGTCGCTCGGGCATTCGGAGAGGCTGCGCGGGCGGATTGGTCGGTCGGGGAAATTTTCTTTTTCCCTGCTCGACCCGCGTTTCGGGGCCGCTGATCCGTATTCCGTCGAAGGGTGCGCGCCCGCCGCGCGCACCCGTGTGCACAGCGAACGGCCCGCGGGCGGGCCGCCGGAGAGGGGGAGACGGGTGGAGGCGGACGAGCTTCTGGTGCTCGTGGCAGGGGGCGATCAGAAGGCATTCGAGGAGCTGTACGGGCTGGTGTCCGGGCCCGTGTACGGGCTGGTGCGGCGCGTGGTGCGCGACCCCGCGCAGTCCGAGGAGGTGGCCCAGGAGGTCCTGCTCGAACTCTGGCGCTCCGCCGGCAGGTTCGACCCGGCGCGCGGCAGCGCGCTGTCCTGGGTGCTCACCGTCGCCCACCGCCGCGCCGTCGACCGGGTGCGCAGCGCCCGCGCCGCCGGCGAACGCGAGCAGCGCGAGGCGGTGCGCGCCGGGTTCCCGGCCTTCGACCACGTCGCCGAGGAGGTCGAGGCGGGCCTGGAGCGCGAGTGGGTCAGGCGCTGCCTGGACCGGCTCACCGCCCTCCAGCGGCAGTCCGTGACCCTCGCCTACTACGACGGCTACACGTACCGTGAGGTGGCCGAGCGGCTGTCGCTGCCGCTGGGCACGGTCAAGACGCGGATGCGCGACGGGCTGACCCGGCTGCGCCAGTGCCTGGGAGGTGTCGCATGAGCCTTCTCGACCGCCTCTTCGGGCGCGAGGACCTGCACTCCCTGGCCGCGCCCTACGCCCTCGACGCGCTGGAGCCCGCCGAGCGGGTCCGCTTCGAGCGGCACCTGAGGAAATGCGGCCGCTGCGCCGCCGAGGTGCGCGAACTGTCCGAGGACGCCGTACGGCTGGCCTGCTCCGCCGCCGCCCCGGCGCCCGCCGCGCTGCGCGACCGGGTACTGGCCGCCGTGCGCAGCACCCCGCAGGACCCCGCGCCCGGCCGGGCGCACACCCCCCAACTCCCCCCGCACGTCTGGGGAACCCAGCCGCCGCCCGGACGCAACCGTGCGCCCCGGCCGCGCCCCCTGTTCGTGCCGTTCGCCACCGTGACGGCCGCCGCGGCCCTCGTCGTCGCCGCGCTCTTCGCCGTGCAGGCGAACCGGACGCAGGGCGAACTCGACGCCCAGCGCGACCGGGCACGTGAGATCGCCCACGTTCTCGCCGCTCCCGACGCACGGGCCACGAGCGGGCAGGACGGGCGCGGGCACAGTATCGGAGTGATCGCCTCCGCATCCGAGGGCCGAGCCGTCGTCACGCTGAGCGGATACACCGCCCCGCCCAGCGGCCGGGTGCGCCAGCTGTGGCTCATGCGCCCCGGCGCACAGCCGCGCTCCCTGGGGCTCTTCGCGGCGGACACGCCCCTGGTCGCCTCCGGTCTGACCCGCTCCGCCACGTCACTGGCCGTGACCGTCGAACCTGACGGAGGGTCACCTCGGCCGACCACGCAGCCGATTGTTCAACTCGCCTTGAAATCTGTCGGATTCGGAGAGTAATCGTCAACCCCCTTACGGGGAAGGTGAATCCTGTGACCGAGATGCACGAGTGCCCCAAGGGGGCGATAGGGTTACTCTGCCCGGGCCGGGTGGACTCGTACGGGTGGGGAGTGACATGGAGCAGATAACAGTGCGCAGCAGGGCGAGGGTCCCTGCGATCACCTGCGGGAGCAGCGCGACCAGTTCGCGTCTCGACCGCCATCTCGCGGTGCTGTCGGGACCGGCGCTCCCGCAGCGCGAGACGGCCGAGGCGACCTCGCTGATGCGTGAGCTGACCGCGCGTGACGTGCGCGACCGCACGGGCAGGGACGCACGGGTGCGCCGGGTGTCGCTGTTCGCGCCGCTGCGCCGGCTGCGCCGCTCGCTGTTCGGCGGCCGCTGAGCGGCACCGGCGTTCCCTCGGATCCCGTTCACCACTGGCACCACCAGCACCACCAGGCCCGCGCTCAGGCGACCACGCCGTCCCGGCGCAGCGCTGCGATCTCCTCGCCCGTCATCCCCACGGCACGCAGCAGCTCGTCGGTGTGCTGCCCGAGCGCGGGCACGTCCCCCATGCGCGGTTCGGCCCCGCCCGGCAGGCTGACCGGCGGCAGCAGTGCCCGCAGCGGCCCGGCCGGCGTCCCCACCTCCCGCCACCGCTCCCGGGCGGCGAGCTGCGGATGGTCCGCCACCTCGTACACGTCCCGCAGGCGCGCGCACGCGATGCCCGCGCCCTCCAGCCGCCGCAGCGCCTCGTCGGCGCCGAGCGAGCCCAGCGCCTTCGCCACCAGTTCGTCGGTGCGCTCCCGGTGCGCGACCCGTGCCGCGTTCGTCGCGAACGCCGGGTCCGTGCCCAGCTCGGGCCGCTCCAGCACCCGCGCGGCGAGCCGGCGCCACTCCCGGTCGTTCTGCACCGACAGCAGCACCCGCCCGCCGTCCGCCGTGGCGTAGGCGTCGTAGGGCGCGATGACGGCGTGCGCCAGCCCGGTGCGCGCGGGCGCCCGCCCGCCGTGCATCGCGTGGTGCAGCGGATGCCCCATCCACTCGGCGAGCGCCTCCAGCATCGACACCTCCACCGGGCCGCCCCGCCCGGTCGTGCCGCGCCGCACCAGCGCCGCGAGCACGCCGGAGAAGGCGTACATGGCCGCCGCGATGTCCGCCGCGGGGATCCCCGCCTTCACCGGCTGCTGGGGCGTGCCGGTCACCGACACCAGCCCCGCCTCGCACTGCACGAGCATGTCGTAGGCCCGCTTGTCCGCGTACGGCCCGCCGGACCCGTACCCCGAGATGTCGACGGCGATCAGCCGCGGGTGCGCGGCGCACAGCGTGGCCGCGTCCAGCCCGAGCCGGGCCGCGGCGCCCTGGGCGAGGTTCTGCACGAACACGTCGGCGTCCGCCACCAGCCGCCGTACGGCGTCCAGCCCGCGCGGGTCCTTGAGGTCGACGGCCACGGACTCCTTGCCGCGGTTGCACCACACGAAGTGCGAGGCGAGGCCCGCGGCGGCGGTGTCGTAGCCGCGCGCGAAGTCGCCGCCGTCCACCCGCTCGACCTTGACGACCCGCGCCCCGAGATCGGCGAGCTGCCGGGTGGCGAAGGGCGCGGAGACGGCCTGCTCGACGGCGACGACGGTGATGCCCTCCAGGGGCAGGGGAAGCTGGTCCATGGCCGGATCATGACCCGCTCCCCCCACTCCTGTCAGCACCGGCCCCGGCACAGCGCCCGGGTGCGGGCTCTCGGGGGCGGGGAGAAAAAGGGCGAACCGGCCCTCGGGGTTTCAGAGAAGGGCGAACTGGCCCTCCGGGCCCTCTTCGTGGTGGTCCAGTACCGAGGCGGGGCGGCGGGCCGTGGCCGGGACGGGCAGCACACCGGCCTCGCGCAGCTCGGCGGTGGTGATCGGGGCCGCGTCGGCCGGTTCGGGCCCGTCCCGGCGCACCTCGGCCAGCAGCGCCAGGACGGTGATCAGCTCCAGCAGTTCGGAGGTCCACGTCTGCGGCCAGGCGGCCGGGCGGAGCGCCGCCAGGGTGCCGGGCGCGCCCTCGGCCGTCCTGGCCGCGAACCACTGCTCCAGCACCCGGACACCGCCCGCCTCGAAGTCCCAGGCCTCCGGCGGCACCGGCGCGATGCGGCCCTCGTCCAGGT
This sequence comes from Streptomyces sp. NPDC004065, assembly GCF_044903565.1. Classification (NCBI taxonomy): domain Bacteria; kingdom Bacillati; phylum Actinomycetota; class Actinomycetes; order Kitasatosporales; family Streptomycetaceae; genus Streptomyces; species Streptomyces sp. NPDC004065. Next base: position 86,579 of record NZ_JBJDQT010000023.1, read on the forward strand.
ACAGGGCCTCCTCGTCGCGGTCGTAGCGCAGGGCGAGGGGACGGGCCGGCAGCGGGGCGCGGACGTAGGGGCGCCGGCCGCCGGGGAGCTTGGGGCGCTCGCCGTCACGGCGCATCAGCCACAGCGTCCGGCGGCCCAGCCGCACGCCCCGCTCCCACCGCTCCGGGTCCGCGGTGAGCGGGACGGCCGGGCCGTGCGGACCGGGCCGTGCCGTCGCCAGCGCCCAGGCCAGAACGTCCACCGCCGTGGGCCTGTCCCCGAGACGGACGGCCAGGTGGTCCAGCAGGCCGGGCGCGAGGTTCGGCTCCTCGGCGCCCGGGCGGCGGTACAGCGGGCGGACGCGGTCCGGGCGCAGCAGGGGTATCAGGGACGTCGCCAGCAGGAGCGGGCCCGCGGACCCGGGGGCGGGGGCCGTCGCGGTCACGAAGATCTGGCCGGCGTCCGCCACCCGCCACAGTTCGGGGCGGGCCGCGTCGATCAGCCGGTGGTCGGGGATCAGCCACTGCTCGTCGAAGGGCGCCACCAGCACCCGCACCGGCTCCGGGCACGGGCCCGCGGCACGGACGAGCCGCTCCGTGCCCCCGCCGTGCCCCGGCAGCTGACCGACCGCCGTGTACGGCGTCCGGGAGCGCGTCGGCTCGAACAGCACCTCCCGGCCGGCGCCCTCCGCCTTCAGCAGGGCGTCCCAACGGGCCCGCAGACTGGCCGCGTCGGGCGCCACCGGCCACGTCCGGCCGAGCCGGACGGGTGCGACGGACCACGGCATGAGATCGGCCAGCGGCATCGCGTCGTCGTGCGTCACGCCGGGCATCGTACGGCCTGCCACCAGGCCCCGGTCAGGTGGCGTCGAGCGTGACGGTGAAGGAGAAACGGTCCCCCCGGTAGTGGATGACCGCCACGTCCAGCGCCCGCCCCGACGCGTCGTAGGTGACACCGGTGTAGTGCAGGATCGGGCTCAGCAGCGGCACCTGGAGCAGCCGCGCGGTCTCCGGGTCGGCCAGCCGCGCCTGCACGGTGTCCGTGATCCGGCTGATGCCGGCGCCCGCCACGTCCCGCAGCACCTTGGTCATCGGCCACCGCAGCAGGTCCTCCGCCGCGATGCGCCGGGCCAGTTCCGGACGGACGTAGTTGCGGGCGTGGTTGGTGGGCTCGCCCGTCTTCTCGTCCGCGCGCAGCCGGTGGTAGGCGGCCACCTCCGTCAGATCCGGGAAGTGTTCGGCGAGTTCGGCGGGCACCGGCGTCGTGCCGTGGTCCAGCAGTTCGGTCGTCATGCCGGACTGCTGGGCCACGATCGCGTCCACCGAACCCAGCAGCCGCACCGGGGCGCCGCGCAGGACGCCCGGCTCGATGAACGTGCCGCGCCGCCGGTGACGGGTGATCAGGCCCTCGTCCTCCAGCTCCTTCAGCGCCTGCCGCATCGTCAGCACGCTCACGCCGTAGTGCGCCGCCAGCTGCTCCTCGGTCGGCAGGCGCAGCGGGTCCTGCGGCGAGCGGCCGAGGATCGAGGCGCGCAGCGACTGCGACACCTGGTACCACAGCGGCAGCTTGCGGTTCAGGACGATCGAGTCCGGGGCGAAGGAGGTCACGGGCCATCCGTACCTGTAGGCAACGATCAGTGCAAGGGGCGGAAGTGACGCTCCAGGCCCTGCCAGACGTCGTCGTAGCGCTGCTGGAGATGGTCCGCGCGCGCCGCGTGCGGGGTGAGCGTCACCGGCCAGCGGGTCTCGAACATGAACGCCAGCCCGTCGTCGATCTTCTGCGGCTTCAGCTCGGCCGCACTCGCCCGGTCGAAGGTCTCCCGGTCCGGGCCGTGCGCCGACATCATGTTGTGCAGCGAGCCGCCGCCCGGCACGAAACCTTCCGCCTTGGCGTCGTAGGCGCCCTCGATCAGGCCCATGTACTCGCTCATCACGTTCCGGTGGAAGTACGGCGGCCGGAAGGTGTCCTCGCCGACCAGCCAGCGCGGCGCGAAGACGACGAAGTCCACCCCGGCCAGGCCCGGGGTGTCCGAGGGCGAGGTGAGCACGGTGAAGATCGACGGGTCGGGGTGGTCGTACGAGATCGACCCGATGACATTGAAACGGCGCAGGTCGTAGACGTACGGCAGATGGTTGCCGTGCCAGGCGACGACGTCGAGCGGGGAGTGGTCGTAGGTGGCGGTCCACAGGTTGCCGCAGAACTTGTTCACCACCTCCACCGGCCCTTCCACGTCCTCGTAGGCGGCGACGGGCGCGAGGAAGTCCCGGGCGTTGGCGAGGCCGTTGGCGCCGATCGGGCCGAGGTCGGGCAGGCGGAAGGGGGCGCCGTAGTTCTCGCACACGTACCCGCGGGCGGTGGCGTCCAGGAGCTCCACGCGGAAGCGCACCCCGCGCGGGACCAGCGCCACATGGCCGGGCTCGGCGTGCAGCAGCCCGAACTCCGTGCGCAGCAGCAGCCCGCCGCGCTCCGGGACGATCAGCAGCTCGCCGTCCGCGTCGCTGAAGACCCGCTCCATCGAGGAGTTGGCGTGGTAGAGGTGCACGGCCATGCCGGCGCGCTGGGTGACGTCGCCGTTGCCGCCGAGCGTCCACAGACCCGCGAGGAAGTCCGTGCCCCGCGGCGGCTCGGGCAGCGGGTTCCAGCGCAGCCGGTTGGGGTCCGGCGCGGTCTGGGTGAAGGGCGCCGTGCGCAGGGAGCCGTTGCGGGTGCGGGTGAAGGCCGGGTGGGCGGCCGACGGGCGGATGCGGTACAGCCACGAGCGGCGGTTGTGCGCGCGGGGCTCGGTGAACGCCGAGCCGCTGAGCTGCTCCGCGTACAGCCCGAGGGGGGCGCGCTGCGGCGAGTTGCGGCCCTCGGGCAGCGCGCCCGGCACCGCCTCCGAGCTGTGCTCGTTGCCGAAACCGGAGAGATAGGTCAGTCCCTCCGCGGTCTTGCGTGCGTCCCCGCTCATCATCGCTCCCTTGCCTGCCACTGCCTGCCACCGCCTGATTCCTATGGCACACCATAGGAATGCGGTTTCCGCTACGCAAGAGGTACTCCGGTCCTCCTCGCGCCGGACGGCGTACGGCGGGCCGAACCAGACTTGAGAGGGATCCGGCCACGCGGACCGCTCCTCTACCCTCCCCGCATGAAGTCGTGGACGCGCGGACTTCCCGCCGCGCTCGCGGTCTGCGTCCTGCTGCTCGCCGGGCCGGCGGGGTGCGGCCCGAGCGGCGGGCGGGGGAGCGGGCAGGGGCGGTCGCAGGCGCCGGCGGGCCGGCTCCTCGACCGCACCGACGAGCAGGGACGGCACTACCGCGAGGTGGACGGCGGGGGCGCGCCCGAGGTGGGCGTCGAGGTGCAGCCGGAGCCGGACGGCAGCTGGGAGGTGCGGCTGACCGTGCGCCGCTTCCGCTTCTCCCCGGCCGGTACGGCGGCCCGCGCCACGGCCGGGCGGGGGCTGGCCCACCTGCTGGTCGACGGCCGGCTCGTCACCCGCCTGCACGGCCCCGCGTACCGCCTGCCCGCCCGGCTCGTCCCGCGCGGCACCCACCACGTCACGGCGCGCCTCTACGCCGACGACGAGACGGCGTGGGCGGTGTCCGGCAGGCCCGTGCAGAGCACGGCGGACATCACGGCGTCGGTGCCGGAGGCGTAGGCCGCGGTCAGGGGTGCCCCGGCGCGCAGTGGGCGTGGGGGGCGCTCGCGCAGGGGGAGGGCGCGCTTCACCGCGCGGTGGGGGTTGGGCATCATGAGGGGCGTGCCCCATGTGACCCCGCTACGCCGTGCGCCCGTGCAGCGGCGCAGTGCAGAACGGCTGACCAGGATCCTCGACGCGTGCGCCGACCTCCTCGACGAGGTCGGCTACGACGCGCTGAGCACGCGCGCCGTCGCGCTGCGGGCGGGCGTGCCCATCGGCTCGGTCTACCGCTTCTTCGGCAACAAGCGCGCGATGGCCGACGCGCTCGCCCAGCGCAACCTCGAGCGCTACACCGAGCGGGTCGCCGAGCGGCTGAAGGGGACCGCGGAGCAGGGCTGGCGCACCGCGATGGACGCCGTGCTCGACGAGTACCTGGCGATGAAGCGGACCGCGCCGGGCTTCTCCCTCGTCGACTTCGGCAACCAGATACCGGTCGGAACCGGCCAGTCCCGGCCCAACCGCCGGGTCGCCGACCGGCTTACCGCCCTGCTGTCCGGCTACCTCCACCGCGAGCCCGACGACGATCTGCGCCGTACGTTCCTGATCGCCGTGGAGACCGCCGACACCCTCGTCCAGCTCGCCTTCCGCGTCGCCCCGGAAGGGGACGAGCGGATCATCGAGGAGATGCGCGAGATGCTGCGGGCCTACCTGTCCCGCGTCCTCGACTGAACGAGCCCCGAAGCCCGGACGGGCGACCCCCGGAGCCCGGAGCCCGTACGGGCGAGGCCCGGAGCCCGCAGGTCGTATGGGCGAGGCCCGGAGCCCGGAGGCCGGACGGGCGAGACCCGGGGCCCGGACGGACGAGGCTGCCCGGAGCCCGGAGGCTGCCCCGGGGTGCGTGCCCGGCGCCTACGGTGCCCGCGCGTGCCGTACCGCACATCGTGGTGCGGGTTCCCGTGAGGGGGGTCCCCTCCATGCATACCGGTCGGTATGCTCGGGGCCACTTCGGCGCCCGCGCGTGGCTGCCGTCGCCCTCATCCACCGGGAGGTCACGTGACCCGCACCGCCCTGCGTATCTGTCCCCTGTGCGAGGCCACCTGCGGGCTGACGCTCACGATCGACGGCACCCGCGTCACCGGCGCGCGCGGCGACCGGGAGGACGTGTTCAGCAAGGGGTTCATCTGCCCCAAGGGCGCCTCCTTCGGGGCCGTCGACGGCGACCCGGACCGGCTGCGCACCCCGCTCGTGCGCAGGGACGGCGAGCTGCGGGAGGCCACCTGGGAGGAGGCGTTCGAGGCGGTCGCCGCCGGGATCAGGCCGGTCGTCGAGCGGTACGGCCCCCACTCCGTCGGCGTCGTCCTCGGCAACCCCAATGTGCACACCATGGCCGGCGCCCTCTACCCGCCCGTCCTGCTGGCCGCCCTCGGCACCCGGAGCCTGTTCACCGCCTCCACGCTCGACCAGATGCCCAAGCACGTCTCCAGCGGCCTGCTCTACGGCGACGCCAACGCCATCCCGGTCCCCGACCTGGACCACACCGCTCATCTGCTCCTCATCGGCGCCAACCCGCTGGAGTCCAACGGGAGTCTGTGCACCGCCCCCGACTTCCCCGGCAAGCTCAAGGCGCTGAAGGCCCGCGGCGGCACCCTCACGGTCGTCGACCCGCGCCGCACCCGCACCGCCCGGCTCGCCGACCGGCACGTCGCCGTCCGGCCCGGCACCGACGCCCTGCTCCTGGCCGCCCTGGCGAACGTCCTCTTCGAGGAGCACCTCACCGACCTCGGGCACCTCGCCCCGCACGTCCAGGACGTCGACGAACTCCGCGAGGCCATACGCGACTTCACGCCCGAAGCCGTGGCCGGGGCGTGCGACGTCGACGCGCCGCTGATCCGCACCCTCGCCCGTGAACTGGCCGCCGCCCCCACCGCCGCCGTCTACGGCCGCATCGGCAGCTGCACCGTCCCGCACGGCACCCTGGCCAGCTGGCTCGTCGACGTCCTCAACATCCTCACCGGCAACCTCGACCGGCCCGGCGGCGCCCTCTTCCCGCAGGCGGCCACCGACAGAACGCCCCGGCCCGCCGGTCCCGGCCGCGGCTTCGCGCTCGGCCGCTGGCGCTCCCGGGTGAGCGGACACCCGGAGGCGAAGGGCGAGTTGCCGATCTCCGCGCTCGCCGAGGAGATCGACACGGCCACGCCGGACGGCGAGCCGGTCCGCGCCCTCATCTGCGTCGCCGCCAACCCCGTGCTCTCCGCCCCGGACGGCGACCGGCTGGACAAGGCCCTCGGCTCCCTCGACTTCATGGTGAGCGTGGACCCGTACCTGAACGAGACCTCACGCCACGCCCATGTCGTCCTGCCCCCGCCGCCGCCCGCGCAGAGCCCGCACCACGACTTCGCGTTCAACACCCTGGCCGTGCGCAACCAGGTCCGCTACACCCGCCCCTCCGTCCCCCTGGAACCCGGACGGATGGCCGAGACCGAGATCATGGCCCGCCTGATCCTCGCCGTCACGGGCATGCAGGGCGCCGACCCCGCGGAGGTCGACGCCATGGTGATCGCCCAGACGCTCGGCCGGGCGGTACGGGACCCGCACTCGCCCGTCCACGGCCGTGACACCGAGGAACTCGCGGGCCTGCTCACCGGCACCGGCGGCCCCGAGCGGCGACTGGACCTGATGCTGCGGCTCGGCCCCTACGGCGACGGCTTCGGCGCCCGGCCCGACGGGCTCAGCCTGCGGAAACTGCTCGCGCACCCGCACGGCATCGACCTCGGGCCGCTGCGCCCCCGTCTGCCCCAGCCGCTGAAGACGGCCAGTGGCCGGATCGAACTGCTGCCGGCCCCCCTCGCCCAGGACCTGCCGCGCCTTCGGCGGGCCCTGCGCGAGCGCCCCACCGGGCTCGTCCTCGTCGGCCGCCGCCATCTGCGCTCCAACAACAGCTGGATGCACAACGTGCCCGCCCTCACCGGTGGTTCCAACCGCTGCACCGTGCACATCCACCCGGAGGACGCCCGGCGGCTCGGCATCGACGACGGCGCCCCGGTGCGGGTCAAGGGCGCGGGCGGCGAGGTGACCGCGCCCGCCGAGGTCACCGACGGCGTACGGCCCGGCGTGGTCAGCCTGCCGCACGGCTGGGGACACGACCGGCCGGGCACCCGCCTCACCCACGCCGCGACCGACCCCGGCGTCAACGTCAACCAGCTCCTCGACGGCACCCTCCTCGACCCGCTCTCGGGCAACGCCGTGCTCAACGGCATCCCCGTCGAACTGACCCCCGCGGTCTGAACCGGCCGTCCGGCGCCCTCGGCCACGGATTCCGCTTCCCGGCAGCAGAACCGGGCCCGGACCCCGGGTCCCGGGCCCCCGTCCCCGGGGAGTTCGGCCCCGCCTCGGGCCCGGGTTCCCGCCCCTGGAGCCCGGCCCGGTCCCGGGACGTGCGTTCCGGGACCCGAGGACGGCTCCCGGGCCCGGCTTTCGAGCCTCGGCCTCCGGCCCTGGGGGCCTTGGCCTCCGGTGCCGGCCCCGGCCCCCGGCTCACGGGTCCTGGACCCCCGGTCCGGCCACGCGCCGGTCCACGGGGGCGAGGAGCCGGGGTGGGGCCCAGAGCCCCAGCCGGGCCCGGGCCCACGGGCCGAGGGCCGCGCCCCGGGGTCGGAGCCGGGCCCGGCGGCCGGAGCCGAGGGTCCGGGGAGCGGGGGTCGCTGGGCCGGACGGGGGACATGGGACGGCGCGTCGGGCCCGGGTTCCCCGTGCTGGGGAGCGGACGTGAAAGAGAGTCAGGTGAAAGAGCGATTTGTATGAAAATCGTCTGACTCGGAGGAGCGCTCATGCCCACCCTGACACTCCCACGCAACCTCGGCTCCCGCGCCGGTGCAGCCGCCGCTGTCACGGCCCTGACCGCGGCGGGTGCCACGTGGCTGGCGGCGCCGTCCGCCGTGGCCCAGACCAACGGCGACATCAGAATCCACCGCGTGGGTGTCCCGTTCGGCGTGACGAAGGACGATCCCCTGGTCTGCCGGTTCTACCTGGACGCCACCAACTTCGGTGCCGACGTAAGCGTCACCTACCGGATCGAGCCGCAGCCCCCGGCCCCCACCGGCGACGGCTACAACGGCTCGATCACCCTCGCCGGGGGCGTCGGCCAGAGCGAGCCGCTGGGGCTCGCCGACGGGCAGTACCGGCTGATCTTCCCGAACGTCCCGGAGGGCACCGTGCCCCCGCGCCGGGAGAAGATCTTCCGCGTCAACTGCCACGACGAGAACGGGCGCCGCGAGGGCGCCCAGGGCCCGGGCGGGCAGGGCCCGGGCGGGCGGATCGGCGACCCGGGTGAACGCGGCGAGGCGGGCGACCGGGGCGGCCGGTCCGGCGACGACTCCGGCCGCGGTGAGGGCGACCAGGACCAGCGCGGCACGGCGGCCGCGGCCGGGAAGAGCGACTCCGGCGGCCCCCGGGGCGGTGTGCACGCGGGTGGCGGCGGCCTCGCGGCCCGGACGGCCGCGGCCTTCTCGCCGGTGACCGGCGCCGCGGCCGTGGGGCTGGTCGTGGTGAGCGGGCTCGTGTACCTCCGGCTGATCCGCCGGCGTCCCTATGGCGCCGCGTAGGCGCGGACGCAGGCCCTGGCACCGGACCCGCGCCTACCGCCTGCTCCGGACGGCCGTCCTGGCGGTCGTCCTGGTGACGGCGGGGGTCCGGTGCGGGGGGCACCACGCGGGCCCGGCGGCGGACCGGGCCGGCCACGGCTCCGCGGCACGGGCGTCCACGTCCCCCGCCGACGACGGGGACGGCGGCAGCTCCGACGGGAACGGTCCCGGCGGCGAGGACTCCGCCTCGGCCGGCGCCCCCTCCTCGCCCCCGCCGGAGCCCCTGCCCCGGTCCCGCGCGACCTCGCTGCGCGTCCCCTCCCTGGGCATCGACGCACCCGTCATCGGCATCGGCCTGGACAAGGACCGCCAGCTCGAGGCGCCCCCGGTCGACAAGCCCAGACTCGTCGGCTGGTACGAGAACGGGCCCACGCCGGGGGAGTCCGGCACGGCCGTGGCCGTGGGGCACCGCGACACCAGGACCGGCGCCGCCGTCTTCGCCGCCCTCGGGCAGGTCGCGCCCGGCAAGCACGTCGAGGCCCGGCGCGCGGACGGCCGTACCGCCGTCTACACCGTGGACAAGGTGCGGGTCTTCGACAAGACGCGCTTCCCCGACAAGGAGGTCTACGGCCCCGTCCGCCGCCCCGAGCTGCGCATCATCACCTGCGGCGGCCTCTACACCCACAAGGACGGCTACTCCAGCAACGTGGTGGTCTTCGCCCACCTGACGTCGACGCGATGAGACCGGCGGGGACGGGGGCCCGGACGGGCCGTGTGCGCAGGTGGGCCGGGGCGCGGACGGGCCGCGCGCGCCGCCCGCGCACGCGGACCGCCCGCCCCCTCGGCCCGTGCGCCCCGTCCAGCGCACCCTGGCCCACGCGGGTGGCTGAATCCGAGCGTCCGCTTTCTCACTTCGTGGACCCCGGTGCCCGATCCCGCCCGGTGTCTTCCCCCGGGCGCGCACATTCCGTTAACTTCCGTGACTCACACGCCCGTACGACCCGCACGTGGCGTCCGACCGCGGAGCGGCAGCGCTCCGGGTGAGTTGCGGGGGCATCCCTCATGACACGCGCCATCTCTCTGCACGACGTCAGCAAGACCTACGCCAAGGGCGTCCGCGTGGTGGACCGCCTGTCGCTCGACATCGCGCCGGGCGAGTTCCTCGTGCTGCTCGGGCCCTCCGGCTGCGGCAAGTCCACCGTGCTCAGGATGATCGCCGGACTGGAGGAGATCACCGAGGGGCACTTGCTGCTCGACGGCGAGTACGCCAACGAACTGCCCCCCTCGGCGCGGCACATGGCGATGGTCTTCCAGAACTTCGCGCTCTACCCCAACATGACCAGCCGGGACAACATCGGTTTTCCGCTGCGCATCGAGTCTCCCGGCACGGACCCCGGCGTCCGGGTCGGCGCCACGGCCCGGATGCTGGGCATCGAGGACCTGCTCGACCGCTTCCCCGCCCAGCTCTCCGGCGGCGAGCGCCAGCGCGTGGCCATGGGACGGGCCATCGCCCGCCACCCTTCCGCGTTCCTGATGGACGAGCCGCTGTCCAACCTCGACGCCAAGCTCCGCAACCACCTGCGCGCCGAGATCGCCAAGCTGACCCGGGAACTGGGCGTGACCACGGTCTACGTCACCCACGACCAGGGCGAGGCCATGTCGCTGGGCGACCGGGTCGCCGTGCTGCGCGGCGGCGTCCTGCAGCAGGTCGGCACGCCGCGCGCCGTGTACGGGCTGCCCCGCAACGTCTTCGTGGCGGCCTTCGTCGGCACCCCGCGCATCAACCTGCTGCGCGGAGTGGTCCGCGCCCCGCTCGACGGCGCGATGACCATCAGCCTCGGCAAGCAGTTCCTGCGCCTGCCCGAACCCCTCTCGCTCGACCACCAGTTGCTGCGCGTGCAGCAGGGCCGGGAGGTGATCGTGGGGCTGCGCTCGGAGGCCGTACGCATCGCCAAGGCGTCCTCGGCCCGGCCCGGCGAGGTGCCGATCACCGGCCTGGTCGAGCACATGGAGTTCCAGGGGCACGAGGTGCTCGTCCACTTCGACACCGGCTCGCGCCCCGCCGTCGTACCCGATCTGGAGGCCCCGCGGCCCGCCCGCCGCCCGGTCCGGCGGCGCCGCCGGGAGGGCACGGTCCTGGAGCGGCTGCGTGAGCGGGCGGGCGCCCTGCGCGCGGGAGCCGTCGGCGTGCTGGACCCGCCCGCGGGTGCCGGGTACGACGCGGGCGCCGGGTACGGCGCGGGCGGGTACGAGGCGGAGGCCGGCGCGCGGGCGGGTGCGGCGCGGGAACCGGAGCCGGCCCCGTCCGCCGAACCGCGGCTGCCCGGCGACCTGGTCGTCCGCACCACGCCGGACATCCGGCTGCGCCACGGCATGCAGGTGCCGCTCCTGGTCGACCTCGCCCACCTGTTCGTCTTCGACCAGCACGGCGACCGCATCTGCCCGTCCCCGGACCGTCTGCCCGACCTGGAGGAGTGAACCCGGAGCCCCCCGCCCGCCTTAGGGTCCTGCGGCTCTCCCGGGTCCTCCGGCTCTGCCGGGTTCGCCGGAGCCTCGACTTCCGGGTCCTCCGGCGCGTGTGCGGCCCCCTGGGACGGCCGCCGGAAGCCCTCCGGCCGGACCCCCGCGCGACCCCCTGGCGCCAGAAAACTATCGGCGCTAGTTTATGGGGCTGTCGGTAGGTTGTGACGCGACTGCGCGGCCGTGGACCCCCGCGGACGCCCAGGACGCACCCCCCGCCCCGGAGGAGCACCATGAAGGCACACGACGGCATGTACATCGACGGCGCCTGGCGCCCCGCCGCCGGCCGGGACGTCATCGAGGTGGTGAACCCGGCCGACGAGCAGGTCATCGGCACCGTCCCGGCCGGCACCGCCGAGGACGTCGACGCGGCCGTACGCGCCGCCCGCGCGGCCTTCCCGGCCTGGGCCGCCACCCCGCCCGCCGAACGGGCCGGCCGCCTGGCCGCCCTGCGGGACGTCCTCGTGGTGCGCAAGGACGAGATCGCCGAGACCGTCACCGCCGAACTCGGCTCGCCCCTGGCGTTCTCCCAGAGCGTCCACGCGGGCGTGCCGATCGCGGTCGCGGGCTCCTACGCCGACCTCGCCGCCACGTACTCCTTCGAGGAGAAGGTCGGCAACTCCACCGTCTACCAGGAGCCGGTCGGCGTGGTCGGCGCGATCACGCCCTGGAACTACCCGCTGCACCAGATCGTCGCCAAGGCCGCCCCCGCGCTGGCCGCCGGCTGCACGATCGTGCTCAAGCCAGCCGAGGACACCCCGCTCACCGCCCAGCTCTTCGCCGAGGCGGTGCACGAGGCGGGCCTGCCGGCCGGTGTCCTCAACCTGGTCACCGGCCTCGGCCCGGTCGCGGGGCAGGCCCTCGCCGAGCACCCGGACGTCGACCTGGTGTCCTTCACCGGCTCCACCGCCGTGGGCCGGCGGATCGGCGCCGTCGCCGGCGCCGCCGTCAAGAAGGTCGCACTCGAACTCGGCGGCAAGTCCGCCAACGTCATCCTGCCGAGCGCGGACCTGGCCAAGGCCGTGAACGTCGGCGTGGCCAACGTGATGTCCAACTCGGGGCAGACGTGCAGCGCCTGGACGCGGATGCTGGTGCACCGGGACCAGTACGAGGAGGCGGTCGGACTCGCCGCGGCGGCCGCCGGGAAGTACGGCGACCGCATCGGCCCGGTGGTCAACGCCAAGCAGCGGGAGCGGGTGCGCGGTTACATCGAGAAGGGCGTGGCCGAGGGCGCCCGACTGGTCGCCGGCGGCCCCGGATCCCCGCACGAGCGGGGCTACTACGTCAGCCCGACCGTGTTCGCCGACGTCACCCCGGACATGACCATCGCCCAGGAGGAGATCTTCGGCCCGGTGCTGTGCGTGCTGCGCTACGAGGACGAGGACGACGCCCTGCGCATCGCCAACGGCACCGTCTACGGCCTGGCGGGCGCCGTCTGGGCGGGCGACGAGGCGGAGGCGGTGGCCTTCGCCCGCCGGATGGACACCGGCCAGGTCGACATCAACGGCGGCCGGTTCAACCCGCGGGCCCCCTTCGGCGGGTACAAGCAGTCGGGCGTCGGCCGCGAACTGGGCGCGCACGGCCTGGCCGAATACCTTCAGACCAAGTCCCTGCAGTTCTGAGGCCCGGGCCCGTTCCCGGAGCCCGCACGAGCCCGTGCCGTAGCCCGACCGGGACCGTTCCCCGGACCGCCGGGCCCGTTCCCCTGGCCCCCGAGCCCCCGTCCGCCGCCTCCTCGCCACCCCAGGAGCTTGCCCATGGCCGTACGTGCCGCCGTCCTGCCCGCGATCGGCTCCCCGCTGGAGATCACCGGGATCGAACTGCCCGAGCCCGGCCCCGGACAGGTCCGCCTGCGCCTGGCCGCCGCCGGGGTCTGCCACTCCGACCTGTCGCTGGCCAACGGCACCATGCGGGTCCCGGTGCCCGCCGTCCTCGGCCACGAGGGCGCGGGCACCGTGCTGTCCGTCGGCGAGGGCGTCACCCATGTCGCACCGGGAGACGCCGTGGTTCTCAACTGGGCGCCCTCCTGCGGCCGTTGCCACGCCTGCTCGCTCGGCGAGGTCTGGCTGTGCGCCAACGCGCTGAACGGCGCCGCCGAGGTGTACGCCCGCACCACCGACGGCACCCCGCTGCACCCCGGTCTGAACGTGGCCGCCTTCGCCGAGGAGACGGTGGTCACCGCCTCCTGCGTGCTGCCGCTGCCGGACGGCGTGCCGCTGACCGAGGCGGCCCTCCTCGGCTGCGCCGTCCTCACCGGCTACGGCGCCGTCCACCACTCGGCGCGGGTGCGGGCGGGGGAGAGCGTCGCGGTGTTCGGCGTCGGCGGCGTGGGCCTGGCCACCCTCCAGGCCGCCCGGATCGCGGGCGCCACGACGATCGTCGCGGTGGACGTCTCCCCGCAGAAGGAGGAACTGGCACGGGCGGCCGGCGCCACCGAGTACGTGATCGCCTCCGAGAACACCCCGCGCGAGATCCGCGCCCTCACCGGCGGGCAGGGCGCCGACGTCGCCGTGGAGTGCGTGGGCCGCGCGGCCACCATCCGCGCCGCCTGGGAGTCCACCCGCCGCGGCGGCCGCACCACGGTCGTCGGCATCGGCGGCAAGGACCAGCAGGTCACCTTCAACGCGCTGGAACTCTTCCACTGGGGCCGCACCCTGTCCGGCTGCGTCTACGGCAACTGCGACCCGGCCGAGGACCTGCCGGTGCTCGCCGGCCATGTGCGCGCCGGACGCCTGGACCTGGGCGCGCTCGTCACCGACCGGATCGCCCTGGACGGCATCCCGGCGGCCTTCGACAACATGACCGCCGGCAAGGGAGGCCGCGCCCTGGTCGTCTTCTGACCCTCCCGAGCCGTCCCGCCGCCCGGGTGGCCCGGGAGAGCCCGGGCTGCGATTCTGCGGGCCACCCGCTCGGGCCGCGGCTCCCCGGCCACCGGGGCGGGCCGCAGCCTCCCGGGACCGGTGGGGCCCGACGCCACGGCCCCGGCCAGGACCCGGGCCCCGGGGGCCCCACTGGTCCCGGCCCCTTGCTTCCCGGACGTCCGTCGGCCCGTCGGCCCATCGGCCCGTCGGCCCGCCCGGCTGCGCGGCCGGAGGGCGCCCGCGCCGGACCGCGGCCCTCAGCCCACCCGCTCGTGCGGCGCCTTCCCGGCCGTCCGTGTCCCGGTCCGCGACGGCCCCGGCCGCCGCGGCCGCGAGCGGGACACGGCCACACCGGCCAGGCACAGCACCCCGCCCACGAGCGTCAGCGGCCCGGGGACCTCGCCCAGCGCCAGCCACGACATCAGCACGACCAGGGCGGGTACGGCGTACGTCGTCGCGCCCATGCGGCTGGCGGTCGTGCGGGCCAGCGCGTACGCCCATGTGGTGAACGCCAGCGCGGTCGGGAAGACCCCCAGGTACACCATGTTCAGCGTGGCCGGCAGCGGGGCGCGGGCGGCCTCGTGGACCAGCTGACCGGTGAACGGCAGACAGGCCACCGCCCCCACCAGGCAGCCGAACGTGGTGGCCTGCAGCGGGCTCGCCCGGCCCAGCACCGGCTTCTGCGCGACCACCCCGGCGGCGTACGCGAAGGCCGCGAGCAGGCACAGCACCACGCCGAGCAGCGACGAGCCGCCCCCGCCCGACATGGACAGCCCCACGGTCACCGCCCCCGCGAACGACACCGCCATGCCCGCCAGCAGCCGCGGCGGCATCGGGTCGCCGAGCAGCCGGGCCCCGAGCAGCGCGATGAGCAGCGGGCCCACGTTGACCACCAGGGCGGCGGTCCCCGCGTCCACCTGCCGCTCGCCCCAGTTCAGGGCGACCATGTAGAAGCCGAACCACAGCACCCCGGACAGCGTGATGCCGCGCCACGCCGAGCGCGGCGGCAGCCCCTCCCGCCGTATCAGGCACAGCGCGCCGAGCGTCAGGGCGCCGGCCAGCAGCCGCCCGAGGGCCAGCGCGCCCGGCGAGTACGCGCCGCCGGCACTGCGGATCGAGACGAAGGCCGAGGCCCACAGCACCACGGTGACCGAGGCCGCGCCGGCGGCCAGACGGGACGGGGAGATCTTCATCATGCTCCAGAGGCTAGGCAGGGGACCGGACAGGAGTCCGGCGGTTTTCGGACGGGGCGCACGGCTGCCGTCGGCGTCCGGGACCGGGCGGCCGCCCCGTCTCGGGCGGCCGGGCGGTCCCGGGCGGTCGGCCCGGCGTCCCCGGGCCGGCGCCGAGCCGCCGGGCGGTCAGCCCAGCGCCGCCGTGCCGACGCCGAGCAGCGCCGACAGGGCCTGCCGCCCGGCCGGGGTGAGCCGTACCGCCCGGGTCGTGCCGACGCGTACGCACCAGCCCGCGTCCAGGGCGTGCCGGCACAGCGCCGCGCCCGCGGCGCCCGCGAGGTGGGGACGGCGCTCGGTCCAGTCGAGGCAGGCCCGGGCCAGGGGCCGGCGGCCGCGACGGTCCAGGCCGATGCCGGCGTCCTCGAACCACCGCAGGCCCGCGTCCGTGAGCGCGAACCCCGTGTCCTGGCGCAGCAGGCCGCGCGCGGTCAGCGCGTCGGTGACCGCGATGCCGAGGCGGCCCGCCAAGTGGTCGTAGCAGGTCCGCCCGCGGGCCATCGCCGAGCCGGCGCTCGCCTCCCGCAGGGTGCGCGGAGCCCGGGCCGGCACGGGCCCGGCCTGCGCGGCCAGGTCCTCCACCAGCTGGGCCACCCGCTCGTCGGCGAGCCGCACGTACCGGTGCCGCCCCTGCCGCTCCTCGGCGAGCAGGCCGCCGGCGACCAGTCTGCCCAGGTGCTCGCTGAGCGTGGAGGCGGCGACGCCCGCGTGCCGGGCCAGCTCGCCCGCCGTCCACGCCCGCCCGTCCAGCAGGGCCAGCAGGCACGTGGCCCGGGTCTCGTCGGCGATCAGCCCGGCGAGCGCGGCGAGACCCGGGGCCTGCGCGTCCCTGGGCGGTGTGCGTACCGTTCCGGTGCTCCTCATGCCTTCCAGCTTCGCGCACACATCGTTCGGCCGTCACCGAAGTGTGCGCGGCGGCGGCGACGGCCCGGCGTACGGGCGGTGCGGCGAGGCGGCCACGCGTACGGCCGGCCGTACGGGCGGGCGTACGGGGCGTACGGGTCGTACGGGCGGGCGTACGGCGGTGGGGCGCGCGGGTCCGCTCAGGCGCTCCGCGCCACCTGCTCGTACTGCAGCGCCAGTCCGTCCAGCAGCGCCGTCAGGCCCGTCTCGAAGGCCCGCTCGTCGATCTTCTCCTGCTGCTCGGCGAGCAGATGGGCCTGGCCCAGATGCGGGTAGTCGGCGGGGTCGTAGGCGCTGGCGTCGTCCACGAACCCGCGGGCGAAGGAGCCGAGCGCCGAGCCCATGATGAAGAACCGCATCAGCGCGCCGATCGAGGTGGCCTGGGCGGGCGGCCAGCCCGCGTCGACCATCGCGCCGTACACCGCGTCGGCCAGCCGCAGCGCGGCGGGACGGCGGCCGGGACCGCCGGCCAGGACCGGCACGATGTTCGGGTGGTCGCGCAGGGCGGCCCGGTAGGAGACCGCCCAGTCGTGCAGCGCGGTCCGCCAGTCGCGGCCGTCCTCGAACATCGACAGGTCGACCTGCGCGCTCACCGAGTCCGCGACCGCCTCCAGGATCTCGTCCTTGGTGCGGAAGTGGTTGTACAGCGAGGGACCGCTCACCCCGAGCTCGGCGGCGAGCCGGCGGGTGGAGACGGCGGCAAGGCCCTCCGCGTCCACCAGGTCCCGCGCGGTCGCGACGATGCGGTCGGTGCTGAGCAGGGGCTTGCGCGGTCGGGCCATGGCGCACATAGTAGGGCTGCGCCATAAAACTAGCAGTGATAATTTAAATTTCCGGCATCCGGCGATCCGGCGATCCGGCGTCCGGCATCCAGTGCCGAGTGTCCGCAGCACATGCTTTCCAGGTGGGGTGAACCGTCATGAACCTCGGACTCAGCGAGGAGCAGGCCGCCGTCCGGCAGCTCGCCCGGGACTTCGTCGAGCGCGAGATCGCCCCGAACGCCGTCGCCTGGGACCGCGCCGAGGAGGTCGACCGGTCCGTCGTGAAGAAGCTCGGCGAGGTCGGCTTCCTCGGGCTGACGATCGACGAGGAGTACGGCGGCTCGGGCGGCGACCACCTCGCCTACTGCCTCGTCACCGAGGAACTCGGCCGCGGGGACTCCTCCGTGCGCGGCATCGTCTCCGTCTCCCTCGGCCTGGTCGCCAAGACCGTCGCCGCCTGGGGGAGCGAGGAGCAGAAGCGGCGCTGGCTGCCGGGCCTGACCGCCGGCGAACTGGTGGGCTGCTTCGGCCTGACCGAGCCCGGCACCGGCTCCGACGCCGGCAACCTTGCCACCCGCGCGGTGCGCGACGGCGACGACTACGTCATCAACGGCACCAAGATGTTCATCACCAACGGCACCTGGGCCGACGTCGTCCTGCTCTTCGCCCGCTCCACCGACGCCCCGGGTCACAAGGGCGTCTCCGCCTTCCTCGTCCCCACCGACACGCCCGGCCTGACCCGCCGGACCATCCACGGCAAGCTCGGCCTGCGCGGCCAGGCCACCGCGGAGCTGGTGCTCGAGGACGTGCGCGTGCCCGCGTCCGCGCTGCTGGCGCCGGAGGGCAAGGGGTTCTCGGTGGCCATGTCCGCGCTGGCCAAGGGCCGGATGTCGGTGGCGGCCGGCTGTGTGGGCATAGCCCAGGCCGCGCTGGACGCGGCGGTGCGCTACGCCGGGGAGCGCGAGCAGTTCGGCAGGACCATCGCCCACCACCAGCTCGTCCAGGAGCTGATCAGCGACATCGCCGTGGACGTGGACGCCGCCCGCCTGCTGACCTGGCGGGTCGCCGACCTCGTCGACCGCGGGCTGCCGTTCGCCGTCGAGTCGTCCAAGGCCAAGCTGTTCGCCTCCGAGGCCGCCGTGCGCGCCGCCAACAACGCCCTCCAGGTCTTCGGCGGCTACGGCTACATCGACGAGTACCCGGCGGGCAAGCTGCTGCGCGACGCCCGCGTGATGACCCTCTACGAGGGCACCAGCCAGATCCAGAAGCTGGTCATCGGCCGGGCCCTGACGGGTGTGTCGGCCTTCTGAGACCGGACCGAGTACCTGGAGTGCGTACCCGGACTGAGTACCCGGACTGAGTATTCCGGCGGATGTGAGGGCGGCCACGTTCACCGAGGCTTGTCCCATGAGCGACACACCCGTCAAGCAGCAGAGCACGGCCGCCTTCTACGGCCAGGCCGTCGCCTCCTTCGCCGTGGCCATGGCGGCCACCGCGATCGGCATCCTCCGGCTGAGCGCCGACGCCTGGGTCCGGGGCTTCCTGGCCATCGCCGTCCTGTACCTCGTGACGTCCGCGTTCACGCTCGCCAAGGTCATCCGCGACCGGCAGGAGGCCGGGCAGATCGTCAGCCGGGTCGACCAGGCCCGGCTGGAGAAGCTGCTCGCCGAGCACGACCCCTTCGAAAAGCTCTGAGCACCGCCGGCGGCCGCCGGCCGCCACGCGCGCCACGCCCGCCACGCCGGCCACGGCCGCCTCGGCCGTCACTCGTTCGACCGGCCACGCTAAGCGAGCGCTCACCTTCGGCGGTATGGTGGAGCCCCTGACGCAGAGAGGGGCGAACGAGCGATGACTTCGGCGGAGGAGACGGCCTGCGGCGACGCGCAGCCATGGGGCGAGGTCACGCCCGACGCGGCCCGGCGGCTGCTCGTGGCCGCCGTGGAGGCCTTCGCCGAGCGGGGCTACCACGCGACGACGACCCGCGACATCGCGGGCCGCGCCGGGATGAGCCCGGCCGCGCTCTACATCCACTACAAGACCAAGGAGGAGCTGCTCCACCGGATCAGCCGGATCGGTCACGAGAAGGCGCTGGACATCCTGCGCACCGCGGCCCGGCGCGAGGGCAGCGCCACCGAGCGGCTCGCCGACGCAGTGAGTTCGTTCGTCCGCTGGCACGCCGGGGGGCGCACCACCGCCCGGGTCGTGCAGTACGAGCTCGACTCGCTGGGTCCCGAGGCACGCGCGGAGATCCTCGCGCTGCGCCGCCAGGTCGACGCCGAGGTGCGCGGGATCATCGAGGACGGCGTGGCGAGCGGCGAGTTCGACGTGCCCGACGTGCGCGGCACCACGCTGGCCGTGCTGTCGCTGTGCATCGACGTCGCCCGCTGGTTCAACGTCGACGGCCCCCGCACCCCGGAGGAGGTCGGCGCGCTGTACGCCGACCTCGTCCTGCGGATGGTCGGGGCCAAGCGGCAGGGCTGAGACCGGGCGCCCGGCCGTCGTGGGCGGGGCCCGGCCCGGCCGTCACAGGTAGTACCTGGCCACCGACTCCGCGACGCACACCGGCTTGTCGTCGCCCTCGCGCTCCACGGTGAAGGCGGTGGTCACCTGCACCCCGCCCGCCACCTCCTCCACACCGCTGACCGTGGCGGTGGCGCGCAGCCGGGAGCCGACCGGCACGGGGGCGGGGAAGCGGACCTTGTTGGTGCCGTAGTTGACGCCCATCCGCACGCCCTCCACACCCATCAGCTGAGGGCCGAAGAGCGGGAGCAGCGACAGGGTCAGATAGCCGTGGGCGATGGTCGTGCCGAACGGACCGGCGGCGGCCTTCTCCGGGTCCACGTGGATCCACTGGTGGTCGCCGGTGGCCTCCGCGAACAGGTCGATCCGCTTCTGGTCGATCTCCAGCCAGTCGGTGTACCCCAGCTGCTCGCCCACCGCCGCCTTCAGTTCCTCGACGGACGTGAAGATCCTCGGCTCTGCCATGTGCCCGGCCTCCCGCTTCGCGGTCTTGTCCCAGTGAAGATGTCTAAGCGACTGCTTAGCATGGCCGGGTGGGCGGCGCCTGTCAACGGACCGGCGGTGTGACGCGCCAGGCACGCCCCGCCGGGCGGTCGTCCGTGTGGTTCCCCCGTTGGTGACGGCCCGACGGCTGCCTGTTCTGAGCCCCGGTTGGTGACGGCCCGACGGCTGCCTGTCCTGAGCCCCGGTTGGTGACGGCCCGACGGCTGCCTGTGTGATTCCCCCGTCGCCGCTCGCGGGCGCGACCGGCCGTCGGCCGTTGTGCGCCCCCCGTTCGCACCACCCCTCGCGATCCCCCGTTCGCGAAGGCCCCCGTTCCCGCAGGGGTGCGGCGTCCCCCCGGCGCACCCCCGCCGTGCTCAGGCCGTGCTCAAGCCGGCACCAGCAGCGGCGCCCGCCTGGCGTGCGCCAGCGCCTGCGGTGTCAGGACGGGCCGCGGGACCAGGATCCCGCACTCCACGCAGACCGGACCGGACGAGGGTTCGTGGTCCAGGTCGTACCGCCAGACCAGGCGTTCCCCCTCGCACACCGGGCAGCAGTCCCCCGGCTCGCGCTCCAGCGCCGCGATCAGCCGGCGCAGCACCTCCGCCAGCGGCTCACGCGGGTGGACCCGCGGGTCGTCGCACCAGGCGACCCCGAAACCGCCCCAGGTCAGCCGGTGCCAGTCGTCCACGCTGCCCGGCCTGCGCAGCCCGTCGTGCTTCTCCTTCTTGCGGCGCCTGGCGAACCCGGCCTCGTAGTCGAGCCACACCGAACGCGCCTCCTCCAGCTCGTCCAGCGCGGCCACGAGCCGCACCGGATCGGGAGACCTGTCCTCCGGGCCGAACCCCGCCCGGGAGCACAGATGGTCCCAGGTCGCCCGGTGCCCGTAGGGCGCGAACCGCTCCAGGCACTTGCGCAACGAATAACGCCGCAGCGCCAGATCGCACCGCGGGTCCCTCACCTGTCTCGCCAGACTCCGGAAACCGGCCATCGCCCTGCACCTCCGTCACATCTGCAACTGCCTCTGCACTTCGGTCACTTCGGCGTCGTCGTACGGCGTCGTCGTCCCGCGCGGCCGTCACGACGGCGTCGCCGGTCGGACGTGCCGGCCCGGCTTTCGGCTCCATCCGATTCCCGATGCCCCCCATAACGCCGCCCTGCTTGACCTTCACGAGGTGACTCCGAAAAGTGACGCATGTTCACCTTCCAACTCGGGGATACCGGCGGTAACGATCCGCCCCACCCCCGCACGGGAGGAGCCGCCATGCCACGGCGCACCCCACATCACGCGCTCCACAGACTGAGAACTCCCCGCGGATCCCACGGGTTCCTGAAGGCCGCGTCCGTATGCGCCCTCGTCGCCGGTCTTTTGTCGCCCTTTTCCACTTCCGTCTCCGCGCAGGCGGCCGAAGTGAACGCGGCGGCAGCGGCCGGTGACCACTGCGGCGGCCAGTGCTCCGACATCCTGCCGCCCGGCGAGAACGGCAACGCCACCCTCGCCCAGATCCTCCTCAACCAGGTCTTCGGCACCCAGCCCGCCCACGCCGAGGACCAGCTCGGCCCGTACGCCGACCTGGCCAAGGGCTACCCCTCCCTCACCGACGCGAAGATCAACGACTTCTTCGACGACGCCTCGTTCGGAGTCCCCGCCGGCCAGGTCGCCTCCACCGAGAGGCCCGACGGGCGCGGCGACGTCACCATCGTCCGGGACAAGAAGACCGGTGTTCCGCACATCACCGGCACCACCCGCTACGGCACCGAGTTCGGCGCGGGGTACGCCGCCGCCGAGGACCGGCTGTGGCTCATGGACCTCTTCCGGCACGTCGGACGCGGGCAGTTGACCTCCTTCGCCGGCGGCGCCGCCGCCAACCAGGGCCTGGAGCAGGAGTTCTGGCGCAACGCCCCCTACACCGAGGCCGACCTCCAGGCGCAGATCGACGGCGCCGTCGCCCGGGCCGGGGCCCGCGGCAAGCAGGCGCTCGACGACGTCAACGCCTACATCGCCGGCGTCAACGCCTACATCGACGCCTCCGACTCCGGCCGCTACTTCCCCGGCGAGTACGTTCTCACCGGCCACAAGGACTCCATCACCAACGCCGGCACCATCGAGCACTTCAAGACCACCGACCTGGTCGCGCTGGCCTCCGTGGTCGGCTCGCTGTTCGGCTCCGGCGGGGGCGGCGAGGTGAACAACGCGCTGTCCCTGCTGGCCGCCCAGGCCAAGTACGGCGTCGAGGAGGGCACCCGGGTCTGGGAGTCCTTCCGCGAGCGCAACGACCCCGAGGCGGTCCTCACCGTCCACGACGGACGCCGCTTCCCGTACGCCACCAGGCCGGACAGCCCGCAGGGGCGGGCGCTGCCCGACGCCGGCTCGGTGACCCAGGAGCCGCTGGTGTACGACCGCACCGGCAGCGCGGCCACCACGGCCGCCAGGTCGGCCTCCGCCACGGCCGCGCGCACGGCCCTGTCCTCGGCCCGGCGCGGCATGTCCAACGCCCTCGTCGTCAGCGGCCGGCACACCGCGAGCGGCCACCCGGTCGCCGTCTTCGGCCCGCAGACCGGCTACTTCGCACCCCAGCTGCTGATGCTCCAGGAGATCCAGGGCCCCGGCATCAGCGCCCGCGGCGCCTCGTTCGCCGGCCTGAGCATGTACGTCGAACTCGGCCGCGGCCAGGACTACTCGTGGAGCGCCACGACCTCCGGCCAGGACATCATCGACACCTATGCCGTCGAGCTGTGCCAGGACGACCACCACTACCTGTACCACGGCACCTGCACGGCCATGGACAAGGTGGAGCACACCAACTCCTGGAAGCCCACCGTCGCCGACGGTACCGCGGCCGGCTCCTACACCATGCGCGCCTGGCGCACCAAGTACGGCCCCGTCACCCACCGCGCCACCGTCGGCGGCAAGAAGGTCGCCTACACCACCCTGCGCTCGTCCTACCTGCACGAGGCCGACTCCATCATCGGCTTCCAGATGCTGAACGACCCCGACTACGTCAAGGGGCCCGAGGACTTCCAGCGGGCCGCGCAGCACATCAACTACACGTTCAACTGGTTCTACGCCGACTCCGCCCACACCGCGTACTACAACAGCGGCGACAACCCGCGGCGGGCGAGCGGCGTCGACCCCGAGTTCCCGGTGTGGGCGCGACCGGCGTACGAGTGGGGCGACTGGGACCCGGCGACCAACACCGCCGGCTACACCGAGCCGGCCGCCCACCCGAACTCCGTCGACCAGGACTACTACATCTCCTGGAACAACAAGCAGGCCCCCGACTACGCGGCCGCGCCCTGGGGTGAGGGCTCGGTGCACCGCGGCGACCTGCTCGAGGACCGGGTGAGCAAGCTGGTCGCGGCCGGCGGGGTGACCCGCTCCTCGCTGGTGCGGGCGATGGCGGACGCGGCCCTCGCCGACCTCAGGGCCGAGGACGTGCTGCCCCGGCTGCTGCAGGTGATCGACGGCTCACCCGTCACCGACCCGGCGGCCGCCGCGGCGGCGGGCAAGCTGCGGGCGTGGGTCACGGCGGGTGCCCGGCGCACCGAGACCTCGGCCGGATCCAGGAAGTACGCCGACGCGGACGCCATCCGCATCCTGGACGCCTGGTGGCCGCTGCTGGTCAAGGCCGAGTTCGAACCGGGCCTCGGCAGCGACCTGTACACCGCCATGACCGGCAACCTGCCGGTCGACGAGTCCCCGTCGGCCGGGCACGGCCCCACCGGCTCGCACGCCGGCAGCTCCTTCCAGTACGGCTGGTGGAGCTATGTCGACAAGGACATCCGGACGGTGCTCGGCGAGCAGGTGCGCGGCCCGCTGGCCCGCACCTACTGCGGCGGCGGCAGCCTCGGGGCCTGCCGGGACGTCCTGCTCGCCACCCTGAAGCAGGCGGCCGGTCTGACGGCCGCCCAGGTCTACCCCGGCGACGACCAGTGCGTGGCGGGCGACCAGTGGTGCGCCGACTCCATCGCCCAGCGCGCCCTGGGCGGCATCAAGCACGGCCGGATCAGCTGGCAGAACCGGCCCACCTACCAGCAGGTCGTGGAGTACACCTCGCACCGGTGACCCCGGGCGGCGGCGGGTCAGCGGATGCGGCCCGCCGCCAGCACCACCCGGGCCAGCTCCGGGTGCACGATGTCGCTGTGCGCGCCGCTCGGCGGCCCGCCGCGCCGGACCACCTCGGCCGCGTCGACGTTCACGCAGCCCGAGGCGGGCAGTGGCGCGCTCATCGCCTCGGAGAGCGTGAGGGCGCGCGTGCCGGGCACGGCCTGCACGCCGTTGTGCCCCATCGCGCCCCACCGCGCCAGCAGCCCGCCGGCGTCCAGGCCCAGCACCGACCGGTCGTCGCCGGCCATCCTCGACGCCAGCGGGTACAGCGTGCCCAGCGCCGCGTCGAAACGGGAGAAGCAGCACACCACGGGACCGTCGACGCGGTGCTGCAGGCCCTGCAACGCCCCCCGCGCCCGCGGGTCGTCCGGCAGCCGGGGCGCGAAGGCGTAGTGCGAGAACGCGCCCTGGAGCAGCGTCACGGACTTCACCGTCCGCACCCCCTCGGGCAGACCGCGCAGCGCGAACGACACCAGCCGCCCGCCGAAGCTGTGCCCCACCAGGTGCACCCGCACTCCGGGCGCCGCGCCCGCGAGCCGGCCGACCGCCGGGCCCAGCCCCCGCTCGCCCACCGTGCCCGCGCGCCGCTTCATCGCGTAGTACGCCGCCTGGCGCAGCAGCTCCTTGGCGCCGTCCCACGGGTTGGGCAGGGCGAACGTCCGCGGCTCGTCCGGCGCCGCCGCCCGCGCCACGGCCCGCGCGAACTCCTCGCACACCCGCGCCGGGGGCCGCAGGAACATCTCCGGCTCGCCCTGCGGCTCGCCGTCCGCCCCGGTGTCCGCCGCGCACCGCGCCTGCGGGCCAGACGGCTCGGCCTCCACCAGCAGCCGCGCCAGCCGCCCGAACTCCTCCAGGGCCGCCGTGCCGTCCGGGCGCTCGTCCAGCAGCTCCGCGAGCCGGTCCACCACCGTGGCCCGCCCGGGGAACGTCTCCAGCAGCGCCCGCCGGGTGTCCTTGTCCAGCGCGTGCGCCGGCACCGGCCCGGCGGCCACGGACCGCGGGAAGTCGGGGATCGGCTCGTCGCAGAACCGCATCGAGGGCCACACCACGCCCACGTAGCCGATCCGCGCGGTGGGCGCGAGGCGCGGTACGGGGGCGAAGAAGCGGCTGTACAGCCGGGTGGCGCCGGAGCGGTCGTTGTTCCAGCCGTGCGCGAACACGATCAGGTCGCGCACGCCCCGCGCGGGCACCTGCGCCAGCAGCCGGTCCCGCTCGGGGCCGTCCACGTCCCCGTCCGCGTCGAAGGTCAGCTCCCAGTACGGAGACACGCTCATCGCCGGTTCCGCCATGACCGACCCCCTTGTGGCCCGAAACGGTGCGCTGTGCCGCGCATCGTCCTGCCAACGGGGGGAGTTGGCCATACGTCACGGCCTCACCGGTACAGCAGGTACTCCTCGCGCACCTCGCGGAACGCGGCCAGCTCCCGCTGCCAGCCGGCCACCACCTCGTCGGTGCCCGCCCCGGCGTCGATCATCGTGCGCACGCGGGTGGAGCCGGTGAGCTTGTCGATCCAGTCGTCCGGGCGCCATGCGAAGCCGCTCCACACCCGCTTGGCGGTCACCAGCAGCGCGATCCCGGTCCGCACCGGGTCGTAGGCGGCCCGGTCGTGGACGTGGAGCTGCACCCCGCCCACCGTCCTGCCCTGGAACTTGGAGAAGGTGGGCGCGAAGTACGCCTCCCGGAAGCGGACGCCCGGCAGCCCGAGCGCGTTCACGGCGTCCGCCCAGCGCCCGTCGACGCCCTCCGCGCCCAGCAGTTCGAAGGGACGGGTGGTGCCCCGCCCCTCGGACAGGTTGGTGCCCTCGAACAGACAGGTCCCGGAGTAGACCAGGGCGGTGTCGGGGGTGGGCATGTTCGGGCTCGGCGGCACCCAGGGCAGCCCCGAGGCGTCGTAGAACTGCGACCGCTTCCAGCCGGTCACCGGCACCGTCTCCAGCCGCACCGGCGTGGCCAGGAACTCGCCGTTGAACAGCCGGGCGAGCTCCGCGACCGTCATGCCGTGCGCCTGGGCGACGGGCTGCCGCCCGACGAAGGTCGCGAACTCCTTGTGCAGCACCGGCCCCAGGGCCTGGCGCCCGGTCACCGGGTTGGGCCGGTCGAGCACCACGAACCGCTTCCCGGCCAGCGCGGCGGCCTCCATGCAGTCGTACAGCGTCCAGATGTACGTGTAGAAGCGGGCGCCCACGTCCTGGATGTCGAAGACGACCGTGTCCACGCCGGACGCGGTGAACACGTCGGCGAGCGGCCGCCCGCTCTTGAGGTAGGTGTCGTACACGGGCAGCCCGGTCGCCGGGTCGTCGTAGCGGCCCTCGGAGCCGCCGGCCTGCGCGGTGCCGCGGAAGCCGTGCTCGGGACCGAACACGGCGGTGAGGTTCACTCGGGGGTCGGCGTGCATCACGTCCACGATGTGACGCACGTCCCGGGTCACCCCCGTCGGGTTGGTGACGATGCCGGTCCGCTGCCCCTCCAGCAGGGCGTAGCCGTCCGCGGCCAGGCGCTCGAAGCCGGTGCGCGGCACGCTCCCGTGCCGCCGCGGCGTGCTCCCGCGCCGCGGCGCCGCCCCGGCGGTCGCGGCGGGGACTCCCGTGGCCGCGACCGCGGCCGTGCCGGTGAGCAGACTCCGTCTGGACAGCTTCATGCGGTGACCTCCGTGATCGCGGCGGGTGTCATGCCCACGCACATGCTGCTCGCACGCTAGCGTGCGGGGGAGGCGCACGGAACGAGCCGGGGCGGGCGGGCGCAGGGAGGAACGAGCCGGGGCGGGCGGGCGCACGGAGGAACGAGCCGGGCCGGGCGGGCGCACGGAGGAACGAGCCGGGGCGGACACCGCGACGGCTCTTCCCCGTTACATACCGACCGGTTAGTCTGGCGCGGCGAGGGCGAGCCGCGTCGCCCGGGAGCCGAAGGAGACCGATGGTGGAAGCCGTGGAAGCCGTTCAGAGTGCGGGAGTGGTCGTCACGGGGGCCGGGGGCGGCATCGGGGCCGCGCTGGCCCGCCGGTTCGCCGCGGAGGGCGCCCGGGTCGTCGTCAACGACCTCGACGCCGGCCGGGCCGAGGCCGTCGCCGCGGAGATCGGGGGCATCGCGCTGCCCGGCGACGCCTCCGCGGTCGTCGGCGCCGCCCGCGACGCGCTCGGCGGCGCCGTCGACGTCTACTGCGCCAACGCGGGCCTCGGCTCGGGCGGTTCGGAGGCGGCCGGCGAGGACGTGTGGGCCGCGGCCTGGGACGTCAACGTGATGGCCCACGTCCGCGCCGCCCGCGAACTGCTCCCGGCCTGGCTGGAGCGCGGCAGCGGGCGCTTCGTCTCCACCGTCTCCGCCGCCGGCCTGCTCACCATGATCGGCGCCGCCCCGTACAGCGTCACCAAGCACGGCGCCTACGCCTTCGCCGAGTGGCTGTCGCTGACGTACCGGCACCGCGGGATCAAGGTCCACGCGATCTGCCCGCAGGGCGTGCGCACCGACATGCTGGCCGCCACCGGCAGCGCGGGCGACATCGTGCTCAAGCCCACCGCGATCGAGCCGGAGGACGTGGCCGACGCCCTGTTCAAGGGCATCGCCGAGGACCGCTTCCTGATCCTGCCGCACCCCGAGGTCGCCGCCTTCTACCAGGCCCGGGCCGCCGACCCGGACCGCTGGCTGACCGGCATGAACCACCTCCAGCGGCGCTGGGAGGAGACCCGGTGACCGCCTCCCGCTACGCCGCCCGCCCCTGGCTGGACCTCCTCGACGACGCCCAGCGCGCCCCCGTCGACCCCGCGCCCTCCCTGGTGCACGCCCTGCGCCGGTCCGCCGCCGAGGCCCCGGACCGCACCTTCCTCGCCTACTTCGACGCCCGCCTCGGCTACCGCGAGATCGACGAGCTCAGCGACTCGGTCGCCGGCCACCTCGCCGCCCGCGGCCTGGAGCGCGGCGACCGGGTGGCCGTACTGCTGCAGAACTCCCCGCACTTCGTGATCGCCGTCCTCGGCGCCTGGAAGGCGGGCGCCGTCGTCGTGCCGGTCAACCCGATGTACAAGTCGGCGGAGGTCGCCCACGTCCTGAAGGACGCCGAGGTGGCCGCGCTGATCTGCGCCGACCGGGCGTGGGAGTCGTATCTGCGCGCCACGGCCGCCGGCTCGCCGGTGCGGATCGCGCTGACCGCCTGCGAGCTGGACTTCCAGACGCGCGACGACGCACGCGTGCTCACCTTCGAACGGCTGCCGCAGGCCCCGGACGCCGACGACCTGGTCACCGTCGCCCGCGCCGGCCACCGGGCGCCCGCCGGCCGCGACGCCGGGCCCGGCGACATCGCCCTGATCAGCTACACCTCGGGCACCAGCGGCACCCCCAAGGGCGCCACCAACACGCACGGCAACATCATGTACAACGCCGAGCGGCAGCGCACCGGCCTCGGCCTGCCCGACGCGCCGGTCTACTTCGCGCTCGCCCCGCTGTTCCACATCACCGGCATGGTCTGCCAGTTCGGCGCCTGCCTGAACAGCGCGGGCACGCTGGTGCTGGCGTACCGCTTCGAGCCCGGGGTGGTCCTGGAGGCGTTCGCCGAGCACCGCCCCCACTACACCGTGGGCCCGTCGACCGCGTTCATGGCGCTGGCCGCCCACCCGTCCGTCACCCCGGACCACTTCTCCTCCTTCACCGTCATCTCCTCCGGCGGCGCCCCGCTGCCGCCCGCGCTGGTGGAGAGGTTCCGCGCGGGCTTCGGGCCGTACATCCGCAACGGCTACGGCCTCACCGAGTGCACCGCCCCCTGCGCCTCCGTGCCGCCCGGCCTGGAGGCCCCCGTCGACCCGGCCTCCGGGACCCTCGCGGTCGGCGTGCCCGGCCCGGACACCGTGGTGCGGATCGTCGACGACGCGGGCGCGGAGGTGCCCTTCGGCGAGCAGGGCGAGATCGTGGTGCGCGGCCCCCAGGTGGTGCCCGGCTACTGGCGGCGCCCCGACGCCACCGCACGGACCTTCCCGGACGGCGAACTGCGCACCGGCGACATCGGGTTCATGGACGAGCGGGGCTGGCTGTACGTCGTCGACCGCAAGAAGGACATGATCAACGCGTCCGGCTTCAAGGTGTGGCCGCGCGAGGTCGAGGACGTCCTGCACACGCACCCGGCGGTGCGCGAGGCGGCCGTCGTCGGGGTGCCCGACGGCTACCGCGGGGAGACCGTCAAGGCCTACGTCAGCCTGCGTCCGGGCGCGGACCCGGACCCCGGTGCGCTCGCCGCGTACTGCAAGGAGAGACTGGCCGCCTACAAATATCCCCGGCAGGTCGAGATCCTGCCGGACTTGCCGAAAACGGCGAGTGGGAAGATCCTCCGTCGGGAACTGCGTTCCCGTACGCGGGGCGACACCCCGTAGAACCGGTCGGCAGCACCGGTCGGCGCACCCAGTCAGCGACAAGAAAGGCAGGTGGCGGCAGTGCCCAGGACGACGGACTCAGCCGGCACTCCCGTGCCGCAGCGGCTCCTGGCCGCCGCCACCCGGCTCTTCGCCGAGCAGGGCTACGACCGCACCTCGGTGCAGGAGATCGTGGAGGCGGCCGGCGTCACCAAGGGCGCGCTGTACCACTACTTCGGCTCCAAGGACGACCTGCTGCACGAGGTGTACGCGCGTGTGCTGCGCGTCCAGCAGGAACGGCTCGACGCCTTCGCGAACGCCGACGAGCCCATCGAGAAGCGGCTGCGCGCCGCCGCGGCGGACGTCGTGGTCACCACGATCGAGAACCTCGACGACGCGATGATCTTCTTCCGCTCCATGCACCACCTCAGCCCGGAGAAGAACAAGCAGGTGCGCGCCGAGCGCCGGCGCTACCACGAGCGCTTCCGCGCGCTGATCGAGGAGGGCCAGCGGGAGGGCGTCTTCTCCACGGCGACCCCGGCCGACCTCGTCGTCGACTACCACTTCGGGTCCGTGCACCACCTGTCCACCTGGTACCGCCCGGACGGCCCGCTCGGCCCGCAGGAGGTGGCCGACCACCTCGCGGACCTGCTGCTGCGGGCGCTGCGGCCGTGACCGGTCCCGCGGCAGGGAGAGTTCCGCGGCGCTGACGGCACCCGTGCCGTGACGGGCCTCTGCCCTGACCGGGCCCACGGCGGGGAGGGTTCCACGGCCGTGACGGCCCACCTGCTGTGACGGGGGCCGCGGTCCGCGGGGCGGGCGGGCCGGGGGATCGCCGCCGGCGCACGCGTGAGGGGCGGCCGCCCGCCGGCGGCCGCCCCTCACACTCGCCGCCTCACAGGTACTTCTTCAGCTCCCGCCGCGCCAGCGAACGCTGGTGCACCTCGTCCGGGCCGTCCGCGATCATCAGGGTGCGCGCCCCGGCGTACAGCTCGGCCAGCGGGAAGTCCTGGCTGACCCCGCCCGCGCCGTGCAGCTGGATAGCCCGGTCGAGGATGTCCACCACCGCGCGCGGGGTGGCGATCTTGATGGCCTGGATCTCGGTGTGCGCGCCCCGGTTGCCGACCGTGTCCATCAGCCAGGCCGTCTTGAGCACCAGCAGCCGCAGCTGCTCGACCGTGACCCTGGCGTCCGCGATCCAGTTCTGCACCACGCCCTGCTGGGCCAGCGGCTTGCCGAAGGCGGTACGGGACACCGCGCGCCGGCACATCAGCTCGATCGCCCGCTCGGCCATGCCGATCAGCCGCATGCAGTGGTGGATGCGGCCCGGGCCCAGGCGCGCCTGGGCGACGGCGAAGCCGCCGCCCTCCTCGCCGACGAGGTGGGACACCGGCACACGCGCGTGGTCGAACACCACCTCGGCGTGACCGCCGTGGTAGTGGTCCTCGTACCCGAACACCTGCATCGCCCGCACGACGGTCACCCCGGGGGTGTCGCGCGGCACCAGCACCATCGACTGCTGGCGGCGGATGTCGGCGCCGTCCGGGTCCGTCTTGCCCATCACGATGAAGATGTTGCAGTCCGGGTGCATCGCGCCCGAGGCGTACCACTTGCGGCCGGTGATGACGTACTCGTCGCCGTCCCGCTCGATCAGCGTGCCGATGTTGGTGGCGTCCGAGGAGGCCACCTCCGGCTCGGTCATGGCGAAGGCCGAGCGGATCTCACCGGCGAGCAGCGGCTCGAGCCACTGCTTCTTCTGCGCCTCGTCGCCGAACTGGGCGAGCACCTCCATGTTGCCGGTGTCGGGGGCCGCGCAGTTGGTGGCGGTGGGCGCCAGCTGCGGGGAGCGGCCGGTGATCTCGGCCAGCGGGGCGTACTGGAGGTTGGTCAGCCCGGCGCCGTACTCGGCGTCCGGCAGGAACAGGTTCCACAGCCCCTGCCGGCGCGCCTCGGCCTTCAGCTCCTCCACCACCGGCGGGTTCTGCCAGGGGGAGGCCAGCCGCGCGCGCTGCTCGTGGGCGACCTGCTCGGCCGGGTACACGTGCTCGTCCATGAAGGCGAGGAGCCGGGCGCGCAGCTCCTCGGTGCGCTCGTCGAACGTGAAGTCCATGACTGATCAGCCCTCCTGAAGACCGTCGTGCAATGTGGTCAGTCCGTGCCGGATGAAGACGGGGACCAGATCGCCGATGCGGTCGAAGCCGCGGCCGACCGTCTGGCCGAGCGTGTAGCGGTAGTGGATGCCCTCGAGGATCACGGCGAGCTTGAACCAGGCGAACGCCGTGTACCAGGAGACGGCGCTCACGTCGCGCCCCGAGCGCGCGGCGTACCGCTCGATCAGCTCGGCGGGCGAGGGGTGGCCGGGCGCGGCGGCCGTGGTGGAGACGGGCGAGTGGGGCAGCTCGAGCGGCGTGCTGTACATCACCAGCAGGCCCAGGTCGGTCAGCGGGTCGCCGAGCGTGGACATCTCCCAGTCGAGGATCGCCCGGATCCGGTCGTCGTCGCCGATGAGCACGTTGTCCAGGCGGTAGTCGCCGTGGACGACGGCGGGGGCGGGGGAGCCGGGCAGCTGCCGGCCGAGGGCCGCGTGCAGCTCGTCGATGCCGGGCAGGTCGCGGTTGCGGGAGGCGTCCAGCTGCTTGCCCCAGCGCCGCAGCTGGCGGTCCAGGAAGCCCTCGGGACGGCCGAAGTCCTCCAGGCCGACCCGCGCGGGGTCCACCGCGTGCAGCTCCACCAGGGTGTCGACCAGCGACAGCACGGCGTCACGGGTGCGCTCCTCGCCCAGCGCGGCGAGCTGGCCGGCGGTGCGGTACGGCGTTCCCTCGACGAACTCCATGACGTAGAACGGTGCTCCGAGCACCTCCTCGTCCTGGCACAGCAGCAGCGGGTCCGGCACCGGCACGGCCGTCGGGTGCAGCGCGCTGATCACCCGGTACTCGCGCTTCATGTCGTGCGCGGTGGCGAGGACGTGGCCGAGGGGAGGGCGCCGTACGACCCACCGGGAGGCACCGTCGGAGACGGCGTACGTCAGGTTCGACCGCCCGCCCTCGATCAGCCGGCCGGTCAGGGGCCCCCGCACCAGGCCGGGCCGCTCGCGGTCGAGCAGGCCGCGCAGCCGGTCGAGGTCGAGTCCGGGCGGGTGATCGGGGCTCATCATGGCTCCTACGGGCGGGCGCGTGAACGGGACTCACCCATGATGCCGACCGGTCGGTATGTCGTCCAGTAGGGGGACCCAACGTGATCGGTGCCACGCCGGCCGCCGCACGGTGCCGGTCATACGACGAGCACCGCCGCGCAGACCGCCAGCGCCACCGTGCACAGGGTGGCCGCCGTGGCGTGCCGCGGGGCGAGGGCCGCCGGCGCCACCGCCCCGGCCAGGGCGCGGATCCGCCGCTGGGCGAGCCGGAGGAAGCCCAGCCAGAGCAGGCAGCACAGGGCGCCCACGGCCACACCGGCGGGCGACGCTCCGCCGTGCAGCGCGGTCCTCGCGGCGAGGACGGCGGCGACCGTGCAGGACAGCGTGGTGCGCCGCCAGGCGAGCCGCGTCCGCTCCGGCTGCAGCCCGGGATCCCGGCCCCCGGCCGCGCCGCCTGTTCCCGTGCCGCCGTCCGCGCCGCCTGTGCCCGCGCCGCCTGTGCCTGCGTCGCCGCCCGCGCCCGCGCCCGTGGCGTCGTCCGCGCCCGCGTCGCCGTCCGTCCCTGTGCCGTCGTCCGCGCCCGCGCCGCCTGTGCCTGCGCCCGCGCCCGCGTCGCCGCCCGCGCCCGCGCCCGTGGCGTCGTCCGCGCCCGCGTCGCCGTCCGTCCCTGTGCCGTCGTCCGCGCCCGCGCCGCCTGTGCCTGCGCCCGCGCCCGCGTCGCCTCCCAGGGGCCCGCCACGACCGCGTCCCGCACCCGCCGGGGCGCCGTGTCCCGCACCCGTGGGGCTGCCGGTGCCGGTGCCGGTACCGGTGCTCGGCGCTCCCGCGGCGCGCTGCGTGGCCCCTTCGCCGCGGCTCTCGGTCCCGTTGCCGTGTCCGCTCATCCCGCTCATCCCGCTCATCCCGCCCATCCGGCGAGGACGACCACCACCATGGCGATGGCGACGAACGCGACGATCACGCCCAGCAGCGCCGGGAAGCGGGACGCCGGGAGGTCTTCGCCGCGGCGCATCGCCCGCTCGCAGCGCACCCAGTGGCCGACCGCGCGCAGCGAGCACAGCACGCCCGCCGCGAGCAGCGCGAGGGCGAGCCCGATGCGCCAGCCCCAGCGCAGGTCCGGCAGGAACTGGTCCACCGCGAAGCCGCCGCCGATCAGCGCGAGGGCGGTGCGCAGCCAGGCCAGGAAGGTGCGCTCGTTGGCCAGCGAGAAGCGGTAGTCCGGTGTGCTGCCCTCCCGGCGGATCTCCTCGGGGGCGAACCACAGCCGGACGTCGCGCAGGGCGCTCACGCGGGGGACCCCGCCGCCCGGTACGCCTTCAGCCGCTCGTACGCGGCGACGCCGTCCGGCGCCCACTCCCACTCGTGCAGCCGGCGCTCGACCTCCTGCGGCGTCAGGAACCCGTACCAGGCGATCTCCTCGGCCTGCGGGCGCACCGGCAGGTCGCAGCGGACCTGGTAGACCGCCGACCACCAGCTGCGGCCGGCGCCGCCGTCGTACAGGAACTTGAACACGAACTCGGGGCGGGCCAGGCCGCTCACCCCGAGCTCCTCCTCGGCCTCGCGCAGGGCCGCGTCGTCGTAGGACTCGCCCGCGCCGACGACCCCGCCGACGAACATGTCGTACAGCGAGGGGTGGACCAGTTTGGTGGGCGTGCGGCGGTGGACGAAGATCCGTCCCTGGGCGTCGCGCACCTCGATGAAGGCGCAACGGTGGCGCAGCCCGGCGGCGTACGCCTCGCCGCGCGGGGACTGCCCGACGACGCGGTCGTTCTCGTCGACGATGTCGAGGATCTCGTCAGCAGCGCTCATGCCGCCCATCCAAGCAGGCGGCCGCGCCGCGCAGGCACGGCACCCGCGCGGAAGGCACGCACGCGCGTGCGGGCGCCCCGGGACGGCCGGACGACCGCCCGCGACCGTCGCGCTCCCGCGCCCGCGCGGCGCCGTACGGCTGCGGTGGCTCCCGCGCCGGCGGCGCTTCCGCGTCCGCCGTACGGCTGCGGTGGCTCCCGCGCCGGCGGCGCTTCCGGGCCCGCGGTACGGCTGCGGTGGCGCTCCCGCGTCCTCGGTTCAGCGCGGTTGCAGGTCGCGCTGCCGCTCGGGCGCCCGCACGCCGCACGGCTGCGGTGGCTCCCGCGCCGGCGGCGCTCCCGGGCCCGCGGTACGGCTGCGGTGGCTCCCGCGCCGGCGGCGCTTCCGGGCCCGCGGTACGGCTGCGGTGGCGCTTCCGCGTCCGCGGTACGGCTGCGGTGGCGCTTCCGCGTCCGCGGTTCAGCGCGGTTGCAGGTCGCGCTGCCGCTCGGGCGCCCGCACGCCGCACGGCATCGCCGGGTGCAGGCCGAGCAGCACGATCCCGGTGACGATCGCCGCGAGCCCGCCCGCCTCCCAGGCGAGCGCCCCGGTGTCGGTGCGCAGTCGGTCGCCGAGGAAGCCCACGCCGCAGACGATCCCGGCCAGCGGCTCCGCCGCGGTCAGCGCGGGCAGCGACATGCGCAGCGGGGCGGTCTCGAACGCGCTCTGCACCAGGACCAGCCCGGTGGCCCCGATCACCAGCAGCGCGTACGGCTGCCAGCCGGAGAACAGCTCCGCCCAGCCGCCCGCGGACAGGCGCTGCCCGCTCACCCGGGTCAGCGCGTCCTGGAGCCCGTACAGCAGGCCGGCGGCCACCGCCAGCAGCACCGGGCCCCAGCTCAGCCGGGAGCGCTTGGCGTAGGCGGTCAGCAGCAGCGCCAGGCCCGCCATCACCCCGATGATCAGCCAGTGCCGCAGCGGATCGGTCACCGCGCTGCCGGCCCGCGGCCGGCCCGCCAGGATGAAGGCGGTCACCCCGCCCGCCAGCAGCGCGAGGCCCGCCCAGCCCTGCCGGCCGACCGGCTGCCGGGTCTGTTTGCGGACCAGGGCGAGGGCGAACAGCAGGTTCGTCGCGAGCAGCGGCTCCACCAGGGAGATCTCGCCCCGGCCGAGCGCCACCGCGCCCAGCATCATGCCGACGATCATCAGGCCCAGCCCGCCCAGCCAGCGGGGCACCTTCATCAGGTCCAGCAGCAGCCGGGGGGAGAGGAAGTCACTGAGCGGTGCCCGCTGGGCCGCGTTCTGCTGCAGTACGAACCCGAAGCCCAGGCAGCAGGCGGCACTCACGGCGAGAATCAGAACCAGAACCGACACGCTGCGTACCTCGATCATCCGGCCGGGCCACGGGGTGCGTAGGGGGCCGACTGTAGCGTCCCGGGGCGCTCCGCTGTCGCGAGCAGCCGGTTGCGGGCAGCCGGTCCGGTGACGACGCCTGCGGTCGCGGGCGAGGGCACGGCCGTCGCGCCATGGTGGGACGCGCGGGGGCCGCCGCGCCATGGCGTACGCCACACGGGCGACGGCCGGGGCCCCGGCCGCCGGGCCGCGGACGTCCGCACCGTGACAATTGCCTTGGGCACAAGGCGAGTTGACGCGTGTAACGCCTCGCCGGCCCTTGACGTGAAGCACTGGCTGAGGGTTTGCTGTCCGTGATCAGCCGATGGCAGGCCGCTGGCGGACCCGGGATCCGGCGACACGGCGGCGATCCGGCGACACGGCGGTGACCCGGCGACACGGCGGTGACCCGGCCACGGCGAGCGAGCCACGGCGAACGCGCCGACGGGGCAGCGTGGCCCCCGAGGCGACCGAGCCACAAGCGAAGAGCGCGTGAGGAAGACCGCGGTGCCCCCACCCCCGCCTGCCCTCGGCCGCGGCCGCAAGCGTGCGGCCCAGGCCTTCGACGCCGCTCTCGACGACGGCGAGCTCGTCGCGGCGCGCACCGCCCTGGCCCAGGGCCGCTGGCAGGCGGTCCGCGCCCTGATGGCGCGCACCGGCGACGACTGGGACCTGCGCGGGCACCGCGTCGCCGTACTCGCCCAGGAGTCCCACACCGCCGTCTGGGCCCAGGACTGGCTGCTGGCCGAACCGGAGTCGGCCGACGCCCGGCTGCTGCTCGGCGTGTCGCTGGCCGGGCTCGCCGTGCGCGGCAAGGAGAAGCCCGAGCGGGCCCGTGCGGCGTGCCGGGAGGCGGCGGAGCTCGCGCCGGCCGACCCGACCCCCTGGCTGGGCCTGCTCCTGCTGGAGCGCGCCGTGGGCGGCGAGGCGGACGTGGTGCGGCTGTTCGACGAGATCCGCCACCGCCACCCCGACCACCACCACGCCCACCACCTGATGGTGGCCCGGCTCGCCGAGCGCCGCCCGGACACCGGCCCGGACCCGCTGCACGAGGTGTACGACTTCGCGAGCTGGGCCGCCGAGCAGGCCCCCGCCGACTCCCCGCTCGCCATCCTCCCGGTGGTCGCGCACGCCGAGCGCTACCGCGTCCTGGCCGCCGCGGGCACCGCGCCCGCCGACCCGGCCGCCTCCGGCCACTGGGCCGGCCGCCGGGCCCGGCAGGTGATGACGGCGGCCTTCGACTGGTGGCTGGAGTGGGGGCAGGAGGGCCACCCGCGCCGCATGGTCGACCTGAACTTCCTCGCCCACGCCAAGCACTGCGAGGGCCGTCCCGCCGAGGCGGCGGCCCTGTTCCACCGCATCGGCGACCACCTCACCCCCGCTCCGTGGTCCTACCCCGACCGGGACGCCCGCGCCGCCTTCCGCGCGGCCCGTGCGAGCGCCCTCGGCACGGCCTGGTGACCGCTTCCGTGTCCCCGGACGGACCCGCCCCGAGACGTACGACGACCGACCGTTCACCGAGGCCGAAAGGACCGTACCGATGACCACGGGCAGTTCCAGCACGAGCAGATCCGCCGCCGAGAGCGGCATCAGCACCTTCAAGGGGCAGGAGCGCGCCCTGCGCGCCGGCCGCCTGGGCACGGGCGGGCTGCTGCTCTCCGTGCTGGCGGCGACCGCCCCGCTCATGGTGGTCGCCGGTGTCATGCCCACTACATTCGCGGTGATGGGCATCGTCGGCCAGCCGCTGCTGTTCGTGGGGCTCGGCGCGGTGCTGATCCTCTTCAGCGTCGGCTACGCCGAGATGAGCCGGCACGTGCACAACGCGGGCGCCTTCTACGCGTACATCTCCCGCGGCCTCGGCGGCACGGCCGGGGCGGGCGCGGCCCTGGTCGCCCTGGTCGCCTACAACGCCCTGCAGGCCGGCATCTACGGCATCTTCGGGTTCGAGGTCTCCAACCTGCTGGCCACCTACGCCGACGTCACCGTCGCCTGGTGGGCACCGGCGCTCGCGGCCGTCGCCGCCGTGGGCGTGCTCGGCTGGCTGAAGATCGACGTCAACGCGCGCGTGCTGGGCGTGCTGCTGGTCATCGAGGTCGCCCTGGTGGTGATCTTCGACGTGGCCGCGGTCGCCGACCCCGCCCGGGAGGGCCTGTCCCTGCACGCCTTCAACCCCGGCACCCTCTCCGGCGCCGGCGTCGGCACCGCGCTGTGCTTCTGCATCGCCGCCTTCCTCGGCTTCGAGCAGGCCCCGGTCTACGCGGAGGAGACCAGCCGCCCGCACATCCTGGTGCCCCGGGTGATGTTCCTCGCCGTCGGCGGGGTCGCCGTGTTCTTCGCGCTCAGCTGCTGGGCCCTCACCGTCGCCACCGGGCCCTCGGCGGTCGTCGCCGCGTCCCGCGAGCAGAGCGCCGGGCTGCTGTTCTCGCTGACGCGGTCCCGGCTCGGCGGCACCTTCACCGACGTGCTGCACGTCCTGTTCGTGACCGGCATGTTCGCGGCCATGCTCAGCTTCCACAACGTCGTCGCCCGGTACGCCTTCGCCATGGGACGCGAGGGGCTGCTGCCCGCCGCGTTCGGACGCACCTCCAGCAGCAGCGGCGCCCCCGCGACCGGCTCGCTCTCGCAGACCGTCTTCTCCCTGGTGATCGTGGTCGCCTTCGCCGTCACCGACGGCAAACCGGCCGGCGATCCGACCGCGCCCGTGCTCCACCTGTTCACCTGGGGCGGCAACATCGGGGCGCTCGGCGTGATCGTGCTCATGGCGGCGGCCTCGCTGTCGGTGATCGTCTTCTTCGTGCGGCGCGGAGCGGCGGGGGCGCAACTCTGGCGGCTGGTCACCTCGGGCCTGGCGGGCGCGGCCCTGCTCGTGATCGCCGTCTACACGGTCAAGGACTTCGACGTGCTGGTCGGCGCCGGACCCGGCTCGGCGCTCAGCTGGGCGCTGCCCGGCATCATCGGCCTCGCCGCCGTCGCCGGCCTGGTCCAGGGCGCCGTACTGCGCAGCCGCAGGCCCGCGGCGCACGCCCGGATCGGGCTGGGCAACGAGGCGTTCCAGCTGGAGAAGGCCGCGGAGGCCGCCTCCTGACCCGCGCGACAGCGCCCGGCGTCGTGCGTTCGCAGGGCCGTGCCGGCCCCGCAATGATGACGGAAGTCTGACGGGTGTCCGCGATCCCTGGCCCGCCGGGGGCCGCGGGTGCTCGAATGAAAGGGTGAACCCCGAACCACCCGAACGGCCCGCCACCCCCGGTCCAGCCGGCCCCGGTCCCGGTCCCGGTCCCGCCGGCCCGCCGGAGGACGCGTCCCCGGCGCCGGGCGCCGCGGCACCGCCCGGCCCCGCGGAGGAGCAGGGCCGTCCGGTCGGCCGCCGCGTCCTCCTGGGCACCCTGGGCCTGGGCGCCCTCGGCGTGCTCGCCGCACCCACCCTGCAACGGGGTCTGGAGTCCTTCCTCGGCGCCGCCTCCGGCAAGGACCCCACCGGCCTGACCGGCCTGCTCCCCAACGGCGGCGGCTTCCGCTACTACTCGGTCGCCGTCTCCGTCCCCCACAAGGACGCCGCCGACTACCGCCTGACCGTGGACGGCCTGGTCGACCGCCCGGCGGCGTACACACTGGCCGAACTGCGGGCGCTGCCCCGGACCCGCCTGGTCCGCGACGTCCAGTGCGTCACCGGCTGGCGGGTGCCCGGCACGCCCTTCGAGGGGGTCCGCCTGTCCCGGCTGCTGGACGCGGCCGGAGTCCGCCCGACGGCCAGGGCCGTCCGCTTCACCTGCTTCGACGGCACCTACACCGAGAGCCTCACCCTGGACCAGGCCCGCCGTCCCGACGTCCTGGTCGCGCTGCGCATGCAGGACAAGGACCTCGGCCACGACCACGGCGGCCCGGTCCGCCTCTACGTCGCCCCCATGTACTTCTACAAGTCCGCCAAGTGGCTCTCCGGCATCACGGTCACCGACGAGGTGCGGCCCGGCTACTGGGAGGAGCGCGGCTACGACGTCGACGCGTGGGTGGGCCGCTCGAACGGACGCGGCGATGACCCTACGAGCTGAGCCCGCGGCCGCCGCGCCCGGCACCGGGGTCCGCCGCTTCACCCCCGCCGAGCGGTGGATCCACCGCACCACGGCCGCGCTGATGGGCGTGTGCGTGGTCACGGCGGCCTGTCTGTACATCCCCCAGCTCGCCGTGCTCGTCGGCCGTCGCGAGCTGGTGGTCCGTGTCCACGAGTGGGCCGGCCTCGCCCTGCCCCTGCCCGTCCTGCTGGGGCTGGCCTCCCGCGCCTTCCGCGCCGATCTGCGCCTGCTCGACCGGTTCGGACCGCACGACCGCCGCTGGCTGCGCGCCGCCCTGCGCCGCGACCGCCGGCCCGGCTCCCGCCCGGCCGGCAAGTTCAACGCCGGGCAGAAGGTGTACGCCGCCTGGATCGCGGGCGCCGGCCTGGTGATGCTCGGCACCGGAGTGCTGATGTGGTTCACCCACCTCACCCCGCTGGTGTGGCGCACCGGCGCGACCTTCGTCCACGACTGGCTCGCCCTGACCGTCGGCATCGTCCTGGCCGGCCACATCGGCATGGCCGTCGGCGACCCGGAGGCCCGGCGCGGCCTGCGCACCGGCGTGGTCAGCCGCACCTGGGCGGAGGACGAACACCCGCTGTGGCGGCCGTAAGGGGAGCGCCGCGGGCGGTACGGCGGCGGGTGGTACGGCGGCCGGTTCACGGCGGCGAGCGCCGCGGGGGGGGCCGGGGGGGCCCCCCCCCCCCCCCCCCCCCCGTCCCCCCCCCCCCCCCCCCCCGCGCGCACCCCACCCCCCCCGCCCCCGCCCCC
>NZ_JBJDQT010000023.1:126617-140848 GCF_044903565.1 Streptomyces sp. NPDC004065
CTTCGGGGGCGGGCGGGGGGGGTTCCGCCGGGGGGGGGCGGGGGGGGGGGCCCGGGGGGGGGCGGGCGGGGGGGGGGGGGGGGCCCCCCCGCCCGCCCCGCGGCGCCTGACGCCGGACTCCTAGATGACGAGGGACAACAGGAGCACCAGGGCCCCGGCGACCACCGAGATGATGGTCTCCATCACCGACCAGCTCTTCACGGTCTGCCCGACGCTCAGCCCGAAGTACTCCTTCACCAGCCAGAAACCGGCGTCGTTGA
Source organism: Streptomyces sp. NPDC004065 (assembly GCF_044903565.1). NCBI lineage: Bacteria > Bacillati > Actinomycetota > Actinomycetes > Kitasatosporales > Streptomycetaceae > Streptomyces > Streptomyces sp. NPDC004065. The sequence goes on from NZ_JBJDQT010000023.1 coordinate 126,878, forward strand.
CATGGCTGAAGAACAGCGAGCCGGCGCCGATGGCCAGGACCAGCAGGGCGGTGTGCGTGGTGGACATGTCGGCCGCCAGCGGGGCCACCAGTCCGGCCGCCGAGACCGTCGCCACGGTCGCCGAACCGGTCGCGAGCCGGATCGCCACCGCGATCAGCCAGGCCAGCAGCAGCGCGGGGATCGACCAGTCCTTGGAGATCTCCAGGATCATCTGCCCCACACCGCAGTCGATCAGCGTCTGCTTGAAGCCGCCGCCCGCGCCCACGATGAGCAGGATGCCGGCGATGGGCATGAGGCCCTTCTCGACGGTGGCGGAGATGCGCTCCTTGCTGAAGCCGGCGGGGCGGCCCAGCGTGAAGATGCCCACCAGCACGGCCGCGAGCAGCGCGATCAGCGGGGAGCCGATGACGTCGAAGACGCGCTGCGTCATGTTCGCGCTGTCGTCCACCACGATGTCGACCAGGGCCTTGGCCAGCATCAGCACCACCGGCAGCAGCACGGTGAACAGCGTGGCGCCGAAGCCGGGGCGCCGCCGCAGCTCCTCGGAGGGCCGCTGAGGCAGCATCCGCTCCGGGACGGGGACGTCCACCCAGCGGGCCGCCACCTTGGAGAACAGCGGACCGGCGATGATCACCGTGGGGATCGCGACGAGGATGCCGAGCGCCAGCGTGACGCCCAGGTTGGCCTTGACCGCGTCGATGGCGACGAGCGGACCGGGGTGCGGCGGGATCAGGCCGTGCATCACGGACAGCCCGGCCAGCGCCGGGATGCCGATGCGCATCAGGGAGTAGTTGCCGCGCCGGGCGACCATCAGCACGACCGGGATCAGCAGCACGATGCCGACCTCGAAGAACAGCGGCAGGCCGATCACGGAGGCGATCAGCACCATCGCCCACGGCATCGCCCGGCCCCCGGCCTTCGCCAGGATCGTGTCGACGATCTCGTCGGCGCCGCCCGAGTCGGCCAGCAGCTTGCCCAGGATCGCGCCGAGGGCGATCAGCACGCCCACGCCGGCGACCGTCGCGCCGAGTCCGGTGGTGAAGCTCGTGATCGCCTTGTCCAGCGGCGCCCCGGCGACCGCGCCGAGCACCAGCGAGCCGATGGTCAGCGACAGGAAGGCGTGCAGCTTGAACTTGGTGATGAGCAGGACGATGACGGCTATGCCCGCCAGGACGGCGATGCCCAGCTGAGCGTGTCCGGCCGAGGTGATCGGCGGGGGCGCGTCCGCTGCCAGCATCTCGACGCTGAGTCTGGTCACGGTTTTCCCTTGTCGATGAAGGAGGGATGGTGGGGAGGGGTGGTACGGCGGTCGGCGGCCGTGGGGGAGGGGCCTACCGCGGGGACGGACCGGCCCCGGTGGGGCCCGTGCCGCTGTCGAGGTCGTCCAGGGCGGCCACGGCGCGTGCGGTGATCTCCTCGGGGGAGCCCGAGACCTCCACCACGACACCCCGCTCGTCCGCCTGGAGCGGCTGAAGCGTGGCGAACTGGGAGTCCAGCAGCGCCGTGGGCATGAAGTGCCCCTGGCGGTGCGCCATCCGTTCGGCGATCAGCTCGCGGTCACCGCTCAGATGGACGAAGACGATGCCCGGAGCGGCGGCCCTGAGCCGGTCGCGGTACGACCGCTTCAGCGCCGAGCTGCTCACCACCCCGCCCAGTCCCGCCCGCCCGTGGGCCCAGGCGCCGATGGCGTCGAGCCACGGCCACCGGTCCTCGTCGTCGAGCGGGACGCCGGCCGTCATCTTGTCGATGTTGGCCTGCGGGTGGAAGTCGTCGCCCTCGGCGTACGGGACGCCGAGCCGGGCCGCGAGCAGGGGACCGATCGTGGTCTTGCCCGTGCCGGCGACGCCCATCACCACGACGACGTGGGGGGTGCGCATCACTGCCTCGCTGTCTTCCTCGACATGCGACGCCGACATCCGGCGTCCGGCATATGAAACCCATAAGGTCCGACGAATTCAAGAGTGTGTGACATATAAGTCTGACTTTTTAGGCGGGTGATCCACCCCGTACGCTGAGTGCATGAGCACACCGGGCCGGGGGCTGCACGGCCGCGTACTGGACACCCTCGGCCCCGCCATCACCGCGGGTGAGTACCCGCCGGGAAGTGTTCTGCGCACCGACGAACTCGCGCAGCGTTTCGACGTCTCACGCTCCGTCATGCGCGAGGCGGTGCGCGTCCTGGAGTCCATGCACCTGGTCGCCTCCCGCCGCCGCGTGGGCGTGACCGTGCTGCCGCAGTCGGAGTGGAACGTCTACGACCCGCAGGTCATCCGCTGGCGTCTGGCCGGCGCCGACCGTTCGCGCCAGCTGCGCTCGCTCACCGTGCTGCGCTCGGCGGTCGAGCCCGTCGCCGCCGGACTGGCCGCACAGCACGCCACGCCCGAGCAGTGCGCCCGGCTCACCGAGTGCGCGCTGGGCATGGTGGCCAACTCGCGCGGACACCGGCTCGAGCAGTACCTCGTCCACGACATCGCCTTCCACCGCGTGATCCTCAGCGCCTCCGGCAACGAGATGTTCGCCCGCCTCGGCGACGTGGTCGCCGAGGTCCTCGCCGGGCGCACCCACCACGAGGTCATGTTCGAGGACCCGGAGCCGGGCGCCGTCACCCTCCATGTGCGGGTCGCCGAAGCCGTGCGCGCGGGCGACGCGGAAAGCGCCGAGCGGCTCACCCGCGAGATCACCGTGGGCGCCCTGCAGGAGCTGGACATCCTCGCGCCCTAGGGTCTGTCGTCAAATGATCTTCGATCGGGGATCATGGTCGGGTGATACGTCGACATGAACTGTCCGATGCCGAGTGGGCCTTCGTGCAGCCGCTGCTGCCTCGGTCCGAGCGGGGCCGCAGGCGGCTGGACGACCGGGCGGTCCTCAACGGGATCGTGTGGAAGTTCCGGACCGGAACGGCCTGGCGGGACGTGCCCGAGCGGTACGGCTCCTGGGCCACGCTGCACACCCGCTTCCGCCGGTGGGCCAAGGACGGCACCTTCGAGCGCATGCTCCGGGCCGCCCAGGCCAGGGCCGACGCGGCCGGGGACATCGAATGGCTGGTGTCGGTCGACTCCACGATCGTCCGGGCCCACCAGCACGCGGCCGGAGCACGAAAAAGGGGCTCTACTCCCCGGGACTCGGCCGGTCCAGAGGCGGCCTGACCAGCAAGATCCACCTGGCCTGCGACGGCGCCGGCCGCCCGCTCGCCTTCACCGTCACCGGTGGGAACACCAACGACTGCACGCAGTTCACCGCCGTGATGGAGGCGATCCGGGTGCCCCGGCCTGGTCCGGGACGGCCCCGGGTCCGCCCCGACCACGTCATCGGCGACAAGGGCTACAGCTCCAAGGCCATACGCACCTGGCTGCGGCGACGGAACATCCGGCACACCATCCCGGAACGGTCCGACCAGGTTCGCAACCGGCTCCGGCGCGGCAGCCGTGGCGGACGTCCGCCGGCTTTCGACAAGCAGGTCTACAAGCGGCGCAACGTCGTAGAACGGTGCTTCAACCGCCTCAAGCAGTGGCGCGGCATCGCCACCCGCTATGACAAGACCGCGAGTCCTACCAGGCAGCCGTCACCCTCGCATCGCTGCTGATGTGGGCGTGACATTTGACGACAACTCCTAGCGCCCCTGCCCTGCCCGCGGCCGCGCGCTGCGGCAGATCCTGCGCCGGCACCGCAACGGGCGCCGCCCAGCCTGCCGCCGTTCACGCGCATTGGGGAGCAGGGGCCGCCCACCCGCCCGCAGGCGCAGCCATTGATCGAGGACTGCGAAGTCCTCGTTGGTGAGGCCGCGAGACGGCGCGATGCCGTGGAGGAGGGCCGGGGTGGGGTGGTGGGTGGACACCCAGTCCCGATCGGCGTCCGTAATCTCGTCGCCGACCCAGACGAACGGGCGTCCGTCCGCCCATGCCGTCGTGTTGGGGTCTACTCGTGGAGCCCGTACCAGTGGTCCTCGCGTTCATGAGCCTCGGAGGGGTCCGGCCAGTGCACGACCGGCAGGGGCGGCAGGCCGAGCCGCGGTGCTATGTCGGTGTTCGCCGCCGCCTCCCAGATGGTGGCCCAGACCAGCCGGCACGGCAGTGCTGCGAGGCGGGGCCCGGCGCGAGGGTCGAGCAGCGTCAGGTGCGAATCTGTCTCGGTGCCTGACGGCTCGCGTTGCGGGCCGTCGCCGAACGGCAGGAGAGGTCCGTCGACGTCCTCGGTCAGGACGCCGCGTTCGAAGCGGGCGCCGTTGCGGACAAGGGCGACGAGGTGGGGTGCGGTGATCGCGCGCCAGCGGGCCTGGGCGGACTCGGCGAGCTTGAACACCGTCGCCAGGGCCGCGGCCGGGCGGCTGGCGCCGCGGGTGACCTTGGTCCACAGCTTTACCGTGCTGAAGGTCGACCCGATCGGATTTGTCGTGCGCAGGTGGACCCAGGGCTCGGCCGGGAAGTCGCAGAACACCAGGAGTTCATCGACGTCGTCGGTGATCTCCTTGACGGCCTTGGGCCACTTCGCGCCATAGGCGCGCCCGAAGTCCTTCACCGTCTTCTCGGCGTGATCGCGGTCCTCGGCGTTGTAGATCTCCTGCAGCGCCTTCTTCGCGCCGGGCTGGGGCGATCCCGGCAGGGCGTTGACCACGTTCCGAGTTTTGTGAACCCAGCACCTTCGATGTCTGGCCTGCCTGCGGAAACACCTCGGTACGCCCTCCGCGTTCCGCGAGGCACCTCTCCCGACTCCGATTCACAGGTCTTGAGCATTGCTCGGGTGTCACTGCGAGCAGCTGCTCCCCGCGCTCGCGGGGATGGTGCCAGATGTCCGGCCTCGCGGGGTGACGGAAGGGACTGCTCCCCGCACCCGCGGGGATGGTCCCCTCCCGCTGATCCTGCAACAAGCCCAGAAGTGGTTCGATTTGCAGGCTCACTCGTTGAGAGCGGAGTTGTCTGCCGACGATCCGTGAACGCAAGAGCGAGGTTAGCGATGAGTAAGGTTTCACTATTCTTGTTCATGTTGAAACCATGACGCCGCAGTCGTGGGGCGGGCGCGGTGATTGCTGGCGCCCGTCTGGCGGGCCTGATTGCGAACCAGTTATGCAGGTTCCATGAACTTTCCGTGATGATGATCACGTTGTTTCGGGTCTGACGCCGTTTTAGGGTCGCGTTCGACCACTTATTTTTGTTTTACGTCTGTGTGCGCGGGGGGCTGCAGATGTTATTCCGTCATGCCGTCACCCGTGCCTGGAAAGGAATTCGGGTGACTCCTCGTTGGCGCAGGATGCTCCCCGTCGCGGGGGTCGCTGCCATTGCGGTCCTGGCGGGCACACCGATGCTCGCGTCCGCCGACCCTCAGCCGACCGGCGGTCCCACGGGGGACAGGCCGCCGTCGGCGGTGGAGGACTTCGCCTACCCGAACGCGGATCAGATCCACCACGACATGGGCATCAAACTGATCAGGGGCGACGGGCACATCACGCTCGCCGCGTGCGACGACTCCGCGCAGCAGATCAAGGTGCTCACCGTGCAGGGTCCCAGCGGCAATCCGCAGGGGGCGTACTGCTTCACGGCGACCGCCAAGAGCGGCTACCTCTCCCTTGAACTGCCGCGGGTGTTCGCTCTGGAGACCGCCGACCATCCCATCAGCGCCGAGCTGCGGCCGCAGGCCGATCCCTCGGCGCCGGTGAAGACGGTGACGGTGGCCAGGAACGGCTACCAGAGCGTGGGCGAGGGCGCGGCCGGCGGGGCACCGAGCGTGCTGCTGGAGCTGCGGGTCACCGGCTGACCGGCCCGCCCGCCACCGCCTCACCCTGTTCTTCTCGCATGACAAGCAAGGAATCTTCCATGTCTGGCTCTCGTCCGCGCATGGCGTGGACCGGCGGTCTGATCGCCGCATCTTCCCTGGCCGTCTCCCTGGCCGTCACCCCCGCCACCGCCGTGTCCGGCCCGCAGGCCCCCGACACGGTCTCGGCCGCCACCGCACGGCTCGACATCGGCGGACAGCGGGGCTGTTCGGCCACCCTGGTGGCCCCGCAGTGGCTGCTCACGGCGGCGAGCTGTTTCACCGACGCCCCCGGTGGCACGCTCACCGCCGGCGCGCCGAAGCTCAAGACCACGGCCACGGTGGGCGGCAGCGCCCAGCAGGTGGTGAACCTGGTGCCCCGCTCCGACCGTGACGTGGTGCTGGCCCAACTGACCAAGCCGGTCAACGGTGTTACCCCGTTGCCCGTGACCGGCAGTGCGCCCGCGGCCGGGGAGGAGGTGCAGGCGGCCGGGTTCGGGCGTACGCGCACCGAGTGGGTGCCCGGCGAGGTCCACGCTGCCGCTTTCACCGTCCAGAACACCGCCACCACCAGCCTCGACATCGCAGGCAAGTCCGACGGCGCGGCGGTCTGCAAGGGCGACACCGGCGGCCCGGTGCTGAACACCGCCGGAGCGGTGGTGGGGGTGAGCAGCCTGTCCTGGCAGGGCGGCTGCCTGGGCACGGATGCGTCCGAGACCCGCACCGGGGCCGTGGCCGCCCGGGTCGACGACCTGGCCGCCTGGATCGGGCAGGTCGTCTACGCCCCCGTCTTCGCGGCCGCGCCGTGGAAGCACGCGGTGCAGCTGACGGCCGGTCACTACACCGGGCCGGCCGGCGGCAGCCGCCGTATGGATGTGATCGTCGTCTGGGACGACGGCGAGGTCACCCTCTACCAGGGCGGCGACGGCGCCGATCCCGCGTGCCCGTTCTCCGCCGAGCACCGCCTGCAGCCGCCGAAGAGCGTGTGGACCCACGCGGTCAACGTGACGAGCGTCAACACCGGCGGCGCCACCGACGGGCTGGTGGTGCGGTGGGACGACGGCGAGATGACCCTCTACAACACCGTCGACGCCAAGGGATTCCACGGCGAGAAGCAGCTCGCCGCGCCGAAGAACGCGACCTGGCGGGACGAGGCCCGGCTGCTGACCGGCGGCCGTTTCACCACGGGCGCTCACCGGGACGACCTGCTGGTGGACTGGAAGGACGGGCACGTCTCTCTCTTCAGCGACCTGGCCGTCAATGGCCTGAAGAAGCAGACCCGGGTCCTGGCGAAGAACACCACCTGGACCTATGCCACCCAGCTGGCGACCGGCTCCTTCACCGGCAAGGACGCCGACGATCTGCTGGTGCGCTGGATCGACGGCGAGACCACGGTCTACCCGGGCATGACCGGCAGGCTGCCCGCCGAGATCAAGATCCGGCCGGCGAAGTCGTACTGGGCCAACGCCGGCGCCCTCACCGTCGGCGCCCTCACCGGCGACACCACCGCCGACGACATCCTCGTCCGCTGGAAGGACGGCCACGTCAGCTACTTCACCGGAGTCGACGCCAAGGGCCTGCACACCGAGATCCAGCTCGCGCCCGCCAACTGACAAGCGCAGACACGGCGTTCCGCGGGGGGCGGCACTCGAACGACCCGGCGAGCCCCCTGGAAGTCGTCTGCTCGGGCGTCTTCGGCGCGTTCCCAGCGGACCACGAACGATATGAGAGACAGTTGAAAACACTGAATCCCGCGAACGTCGCGGTGAGAACGCTCCGGTGTGCGGTACGCATGCTGTGCTTGCTCCTGCTACCCATGGCGCTTGCGGCCGGTCTTCTGGGGGGTGGTTCCCAGGCCTTGGCCGACGACTCGCCGGCAGGTGGTGACGGTTCCGGCACCAGTGAGGTTTCCGACCGTACTCGGACGCTTGAGCTGTGGTCGACCGGCGGACCGGAGGTGCGGGCCGCTGCGGAAGTCGCCCTGATGGGCAGTGACGATGACGTGCGGCACTTCCTCGACCAGACTGCGAGCGATGCCGCCTTCCAAGATGAGCGCGTGTCGGTGGCGCAGCTGGCCAGTGTGGGAGGGCTGAGTCTGCAGGAGGCGGCCCGCAAGGCGCTGGAAGGCACAGCCAGAGACCTCAAAATCTTCCTCGCCAAGGGCTGGCAGGATCCGTATTTCCAGGATCAGCGGGTGCGGGTCGCGCAGATCGTCGATGCGGGCGGCCCGGAGGTGAAGAAGGCCGGGCAGGCCGCGCTGGATGGGACGCCCGATGACATCAAGGCGTTCTTGTCCACCGGTCAGTACGACCGGCGGGCGCAGGACGAGCGGGTCGAGGTCGCGCAGATCATCAGCGCGGGCGGCTCGAATGTGGCGGCGGCCGGCCGGATCGCGTTGAACGGTACGGCCGACGACATCCACGAGTTCCTCGAGGTCGGCCAGTATGTGGCGCGTGCGCGTGATCAGGAGCACGCGACGGTGGCGCAGTTGGCGGCGCAGGCCAAGGCGGCCGGCAGCAAGGCGGCGGCGCAGACCAAGGCGGCCAAGGACGCCTCCGCGCGTGCGGTGACGGCGGCGAAGCTGGCCAAGGAGGCGGCGCAGAAGGCGGCGGCCGAGACGAAGGCCGCGAAGAACGACTCCCTGCATGCCGCGTCGGCGGCGGCCCGTGCGGCCTCGGCTGCCAAGCAGGCCGCGCAGGCGGCGCAGGCGGCGATCGACGCCGCGGCCGCCGCGAACCGTGCCGCCCGGCTGGCGGCCAGTGCCGCGCAGCAGGCCGCCTCGGCGGCGGTGGGTGCGGCGCAGGCCGCCTCCCGGGCGCAGAGCGCGGCCGCGGACGCGGCCACCGATGCGGGCAAGGCGTCCGCGGCGCGCAAGGCGGCCGAGGAGGCCCGCGGTGCGGCCAAGGGCGCCCGTCTGGCGGCGGATGCGGCCACGCAGGCCGGCAACGCCGCGGCCGAGGCGGGCAAGGCGGCCAAGGCCGCCGCCGATGCCGGGACCAACGCCGACGCCGCCGCGGACGCGGCCGACCAGGCGGGCGAGTACGCCACCCAGGCCGGTGTGCACTCCTCCACGGCCCGTGTCCAGGCGGCGGCCGCGCACCGTCACGCGCGGGAGGCCAACCGTGCCGCGAACGCTGCGGCAGCGCTGGCCGCGGAGTCGGCCGGCGCCGCCGCCGACGCCCGCAAGGCGGCCAGTGCGGCGGCCACCCACGCCGAGAACGCCGCCAAGGACGCCGACGAGGCGGCCAAGCACGCCGGCGAAGCAGCCACCGCCGCCAAACAGTCCGCCGCGCACGCCAAGGCCGCCCAGGACGCGGCCGACGCCGCGACCGCGGCCGTCACCCAGGCGAAGAAGACCCACGAGACCGCCGTCAAGGTCGAGGCGGAGGAACTGACCGAGCGGACCAACGCCGGCATCGCCCAGGCCAAGGACCTCAAGGCCCAGCAGGAGGAACAGGCGGCGGCGGATGCCGCTGCCGCGCAGCAGGTCAAGGACACCGACGACCAGGCCACGTCGCTGGCCGCGCAGGCCGCACAGCCCGGAGCCGATGCCAAGGCCCTGGCCCGGGCCGGCCGCAAGGTCGCGCTGGCGACCCTGCAGACCGGCGGCCCGTGGAGCAGGGGCGCCGCCGAGACGGCCCTGACCGGCACCGACAGCGACGTCGTCGACTACCTCACCACCCGCCGCGCCCAGGCCGCCCACCAGGACGACCGCTACCGCGTGCAGACCCTGGCCGAGGAGAGCTCCCTGGCCTCCGTGCGCGCCGCTGCCGCCGAAGCCCTCAAGGGCAGCGACGAGCAGGTCTCCGCGTTCTGGGCCACCGGCCAGTACGAGGCCGGGGCGCAGGACTTCCGCGTCGCCATCGCCCAGGTCATCGACGCCGGCGGACCGGCGGTGCGGCAGAATGGCCGGGCCGCGCTGGACTCCGACGACCCGCAGAAGTACCGGCAGTTCCTGACCACCGGCCAGTACCAGGCCCGCACCCAGGACGAACGCGTCCGCGCCGCCCAGCTGATCGACAGCGGCGGCCCGCAGGTGAAGGCCACCGCCCGGATCGCCCTGGAGGGCCCCGACGACCTGCTGGATGAGTTCATCCAGGTCGGCCAGTACAAGGCCCAGCGCCAGGACTACCTCGGCGCCACCCACACCGCGCAGATCGCGCAGCTGATCGCGGACGCCGCCGGCATCGCGGCGACCGCCCAGAAGAACGCCGCCGACGCCCACAAGGCCGCCGCCACCGCGGCCAAGGCCGCACAGGAAGCCGCCGGCTGGGCCAAGAAGGCCGACGCCTCCGCCAAACAGGCCAGGGGCTACGCCGAGCAGGCGGCTCAGTCCGCCAAGGACGCCCAGGCCTCAGCCGACCAGGCAGCCGGCTCCGCGCGCACCGCCGCCAAGGCAGCCGCCTCCGCCGACCAGTCCGCGAGCGACGCGGCCACCTCCGCGCTCGAGGCCGCCGGCTCCGCCCAGTGGGCCCATGCCTCCGCAGCCGCCGCCTACACCGCCGGCAACCAGGCCCGCGCTTTCGAACTCGCGGCCGGCAAGGACTACAAAGCCGCCGAACAGGCCTTCAAGGACGCCTTCCAAGCAGCCGTAGAGAAGAAGACAGCCGAACGCAAGGCCGCCGAGAACGACACCGGCGCCCAGGCCCGGGCACGCTACCGCTGCGGCATCCTCGGCTGCGACGCCGTCGAACGCCCCGCGCGCTGGTGCCAGCACAACGAGACCCTCTGCGAGATCATCGCCCAGGGCCCCGCCGTAGGAGCCGCGGCCGAACAGCTGTGGAACTTCGAAAAGGACCTCCTCGGCCTCGGACAACTCGAGGACTGCAAGGGCGGCGACGCCATCTCCTGCCTCGAACTCGCCGAGGACGTCACCCTCAAATCCAAGTTCAAATTCCTCGAACGCGGTATGGAGGCACTGCAGGACCTGCGCCGCACCCGCTACGCGAAGGGCTGCACCCAGTGCTTCCCGGCCGGCACCAAAGTCCTCACGGCCAACGGCGGTACCAAGAACATCGAAGCCGTCCGCCCCGGTGACACCGTCCTGGCCACCGACCCGCACACGGGACGCACCGCACCCCGCAAGGTCAGCCGCCTCATCATCACCGACGGCGACAAACACTTCGACGAACTCACCATCACCACCCCCGACGGCCCCCGCACACTCACCGCCACCTACGAACACCCCTTCTGGAGCCCCTCGGCCCACCACTGGGTCAAGGCCCGCGACCTCACCCCCGGCACCACCCTCCTCAGCACCCACGGCACCACCGTCCGCGTCCAGGCCAACCACCCCTTCGACCAGCACACCCGCACCTACAACCTCACCATCGACGACCTCCACACCTACTATGTGCTAGCCGGCAGGACCCCGGTCCTTGTGCACAACAGTGCATGCAAGCTTTTCGAAAACACCATGCCGCAAACCCTTGACCGAGAACTGGCTCTGGCAGACAGTCTGGGCGTCACACCGGCCGGACCTGGAACCGCCGGTTTTGATGCTGCAATCAGTTCGGGAACGGTAAAGTGGGTAGTGCGCGAAGACGGGAGTCTTGTGATCATGCCCAAGGTCGTCAACGGGCAGGAGATCTCGCATTCCGTCTTGACGCGAGGAGCCCCCGTCCGAGCTGCTGGCGAGGCTGATATTGCCGGAGATTCGAAAGTCGGGTATTTCGGATTGGAAATCAACAATCACAGCGGTCATTTCCTGCCGTCCAGTGAGAGCCTTGAAATCGGCAAGGCTGCGTTCGCCGCCGCCGGGATTGACTTCTGATGCACAGCCTCGAGCACCTGATTTCGCTCCCCCTGCGGCGCCTCGCCGAGGCTCTTGAATCCTGCGTCCCCGCGGAAGCTGACCTGGAGCCTGCTCAGTGGCTATCTGTGGTCGAGCTGCTCACTATGCGCCTTGATCAGGGCTTCGTCGATCTGCCGACGGAATATCAGCGCACGTGTTCAGCGGCTTTCACTCGTACCCTCAACAATGCGGTGGCTGTTGGCGCGATTGATCACCATGAAAGCGTGGTTCGTCGCCTCAACCTTTCGTTGATCTTGCTGAGGAGAGTTCCACCGAGTGACCAGTTGGAGATGCTTGATTCGGAGCGCCTGCTCAGTCTCCTCCTTCGTGAAGTTCCTCTATCGATCGAGGAGGCTCGCATCCTCTCGAGTGATTGGCGTACGCGCGATATTGCGGAAATCCGCACACTGCGACGCGCCAAAAACCTTCTCTCGCCCGGATTGGCTATTGCCAAGCTAGTGTCGGCAGAGAAAATGGAACCGGAGTTGAAAGCGTGGGAGCAAATATTCCCCATGCTTCCCTGATCGAGCGACACGATGTCTCAGCCGGAACAGATCCGGCTGAGACATCGTGTTCCGCCGGCGCGCGGCTACGAGGCGTCACCAACCGATCGCCTCGCGGGGCGGATGAGTTCCCAGCGAGCGTCGGACAGGTCGCTGGGGTAGGGCCGTCAGGGCTGCCTGAGACCTGGGTATGCGGTTGCGACCGGCCTGAGCAGGGTGTGTGCTGCCCGCATCGTGGATAGGACGCACTGGGACGGCCTTCCACCAGCGCCGGCCGCGGACCGCTGCCGGCTCTGCTGAACCGGGCCGCCACCGCGAACGTCGAGGTCGGCCGCCGTCCACTGCCGGTCTACGACGAACTGACCGGCACCCGCCCCTTCACTGCCAACTCCGCCAAGGAAGCCGGTTGAGCGAGCCGACCAGCACCCGCACCGCTGCCGCCTGCCGCACCCGGCCGCGGCACTGAACCAGTACTTCCAGTGGTCAGCGGAGATGCCCGTCACCGACCGCAGCCGCATGTCCCGGTGGGGCAGGCGACGGTTCAGGAGGTCGGCGAGGGCCGTAATCGTGGCCACCAAGACCCAGTCGCTCAGCGCTCCCCGATCAGTGAGCAGGCCGAAGTGCGCGAGCGATGCGAGGTCAGCGGCAATGCGGCCAGCCCGACCAGCACGGTCCCGTGCAGCGACAGCATCGGTGCGGCAACAACAGGGGCCGCCGAGAAGCAGGCCGCGGCACTGACGTCCCGAGGTGACGCAATTATGAGGCGGTGGGTCGGCTTGGGTGGCAGGCCAGCGGCTTTGGAGATCTCTTCCTTCTGCTTCTGGCTCAGCTCCTGCCCGCTCCAGGACTTCGTGGCAGCCGGCTTGCTGCTGTCCTTGCTGGTGCCGTCGTCACAGGCGGTGCGGGCGGCGGCCGCGGCGAGCGCGAGGACGGTGTACGTGGCGATTCGCGTCTTCAAGATTTCCCTGAGGCGTGGTGTGTGGCTTGCGGGTTCATGACTCGCGAAGAAGTCGTGCGGTTACGCAGGCGGGGGTGTCACTGGTACCAGACGGCGTTCGCCGTGGTGGTGCGAGCAGGTGCCCTGGTGGTGCCGGCTGAAGGAGAGGGTGCAGTCGTTGCAGCGGGCTGTGACGCCGCCGTAGTCGTCGACGGCTGGTGCAGGTGCGGCGTGCGTGGATGGCTTCGGTGTGGCGGGGCGGGTGGGCGTGCAGGTGGGCGCGGCCGTGTGGGGTGCTCGCTTCGCCTTCATGTGCTTGGCGACGGCAGGCAGTCGGGGCGCGCACTTCACCTTGCCGCTGCCCGGCGGGAGATCGAATACTAGCTGGGTGAGGACCGGGTAGATGTCCTGGTGCTTGTGGTCGGTGTCGACCAGGTCCAGGGCGGTGTTCGTGGCGGTGAACTCCACGCCGAGGGCGTGCGAGGTCGAGGAACTCGTTCGCGCCGAAGTCGAGCGCCGCCTGGCGGTCCGCCGCCCGCCCGCTACCGATGACGTAGGCCCCGAACTCCCGGGCGAGCCACCGCAGGGACGAAGCCCGAGGCATGGACTTCAACGACGACGTCGTTGATCGCCGGCGTCGGCTCAGGCCGCTCCGCGAGTGTGATCCCGGCTGCTTTCCGTGGTCGGATCCGTTGCGACGATTGCCTTCACCGGTACCTCCGTATATCTCGTGCTCGCCGGCTCTGTGCGCTGCTCAAGCCATGGAGCGGGCTGGTTGGCCACAGAGGAACGGCAACAAGATCCGTCACCACAGACGGATGGACCACTGAAACGCGTCGAGTCCAACCGGAGCTCGATGAACAGCACACACCCAGGACAGCAACACCCACCCCCGCACTAGTGTCCTGCGCCGGTAGTCCGTCGTTAGATCTCGTATGAGTTCTTCTGCCGGGGTGCCGGTGCCGCGTCGTGGTCCGAAGTTGGAACCGCTG
>NZ_JBJDQT010000024.1:0-87126 GCF_044903565.1 Streptomyces sp. NPDC004065
TCTTCCTGCCCTGAGGCTTCGTCCGGTCCTTACGGATCTCGAAGTCCATCGCATCCCCTGAACTGGGGTGTTGCAACGACTCCTAGAACCCAAGGCCGCGGTTCAGGCCCTGGCGCGGCGGATGTCGATGTTGCCGTAGCGGGTGCGGGCGCGGACCTCGACGGTGTCCTCGCTCTGCTCGGGGGCGTCCTCGGCGGTGAGCGTGTTGCGGACCTGGCCGTGGCCGGAGCTGACGTCGAGCCAGGCGGCGGTGCCCTCGCGGACGCCGATCTCGATGGCGCCGTAGGAGGTCTCCAACTGGACGGCGCCGACCTGATGCAACGGGGGCGCCACCCTCGCCGGGCGGCGTGCGTCGGTGCGCTGGCGACCGATGAGTTTTCCCGCGCCGCGCAGTCGGACATGGTGGTCGGTGCGGCGGCCGCCGGTACGGCGGTCCGTGACCGTGCACCGGCCGGCAAGTAGGTAGGCAGGCAGCCGAACGGCACGAGGAACCGAAGGACTTCACATGCGCACTCTGATCAGCACCGCTTTCGTCTCCCTCGACGGCGTGGTGGAGGCGCCGGGCGGCGAGCCCGGTTACCGGAACTCCGGGTGGACCTTCAAGGAGGTCGAATTCCTCCCCGAGGCGTACGAGATCAAGGGCCGGGAGCAGAAGGAAGCCACGGCGATGCTGCTGGGCCGGGTCAGCTACGAGGCGTTCAGCCCGGTGTGGCCCGGCATGGAGGAGTTCGCCGACTACAAGGTGATGCCCAAGTACGTCGTGTCCACCACGCTCACCGAGGACGACCTGGTGCCGGACTGGGGCGAGACGACCATCCTGCGTTCACTGGAGGAGGTCGCCGCGCTGAAGGAGACCGAGGGCGGACCGGTCATCGTCCACGGCAGCGCCTCGCTGAACCGGTCCCTGTCGGACGCCGGCCTGATCGATCGCTACCACCTGCTCGTCTTCCCGCTCCTCCTCGGGGCGGGCAAGCGGCTGTTCAGCACCACGGACAAGGACGCCCAGAAGCTGCGGCTCGTCGAGCACGAGGTGTACGCCAACGGATTGCAGAAGCAGGTCTTCGACGTCGTCCGCTGACCCCGCCCCCGTCCTTCCCGGTCCTTCCCGGTTCTTGCGCGCCCGCCGGCCGTCCCGCGTCACGGGCCGCCCGGCGTGGGCGCGCAAGGACCGGAAGGGCCGGAAGGGCCGGAAGGGCCGGAAGGATCACCGTCGCGCCGGGCGGTGACGCGACGCGGTCACGACGGCGGCTCGGTTCCGGCCTGCTCGCTCACCATGTACCGCGCGTACCAGTCCGGCCAGTCGGGGTCCTCCGCGCCGATGCGCGCCTCGTGCTCGCCGTGCGCCGCCGAGGCCCGCCGCATGGCGCTCGCCAGGTCCTCCGCCGAGGCGAACGTGGTCGCCGACGGATCGACCCGCCCCGGCAGCCGCCTGGTGACCTCCTGGAGGTACCAGCCGTTCCCGTCCGGGTCGCGGAACGACAGGTAGGAGCCGTAGCTGCCGCGCCCCTCGTCCGGGCCGGGCACCCGCCCCTCGGCGCCGGCGTGGTGGAAGACACCGTTGACGTCGTGGAACACCTCGCTCGGGTCGGCGCCGTGCTGCTTCAGGTCCTCGTGGGCCGCCTCGATGTCGTCGACGACGAGATGCAGGCCCTGCGCCGCGCCCGGCGCCTCGTCGGTGATCGAACTGCCGAAGATGACCGAGGCCGGCGAGCCGGGCGGGGTCACCTGCACCACCCGCAGGTCCCCGTCGGAGGCGAAGTCCCCGTCGAGCCTCCAGCCCAGCCCCGTGTAGAAGTCCTTGGCCCGGTCGACGTCGGCCACCGGCACCACGACGACCTCGAGTTTCATGTCCATGGCTTTGCGCCTCCCGTCTCGGGGGGGATGGCGGCGCACGCATCGGCGGCGGGCCCGGCCCGGAGGGGCGGCACCCCGGGCGCCGGTCCGGCGCGCGTCGGGGTCCGTGTCGTCGCGCGCCCGGGGCGGCGGCGGTGGTGACGCCGGTGGGAACGAGCTGTGCCCGTCCAGCCTAGGCACGCCCGCCAGGGGCCGCACGCGGACGCCCCGGCGACGGGCCGGGCGGTGGTATCGACCAGTTCCGGACAGCCGGCCCGAGAACCCCACCTGGCGCACGGCCCGGGAGGCAGTGCGCCGCCACGCGCCGAGGTGGGCGTTCGACCCCGCACCTCTCCGCCGTCCCCTGGCTTGATTGAGGATGGTGCCACGCCGCTGATCAAGGCCAGACTTCGCACACCTTTCCACTCGCTTGGGGGAATCTTGACGAAGATCTGTTCGAGACGGCTTTCCTGCGCCGCGGGCGTCGTCGGCAGCGCCGCCGTGCTCGTCGTGGCAGCGGGCACCAGCGCCTTCGCGGCGTCGGGCTCGGCATCGGGCACGGGCGTGTCCGCCGGCGCCTCATGGTCCTGGAGCGGCTGCTGCACCATCAACAACATCAGCCAGAGCGTCAGCGACACCAAGGGGGACAGCCACGCCGTCTACACCTTCGTCCGCGTCTATACGGGTCTGAACCCCAACGGGGACGATGTCGCCACTCTGCGGGACGACCAGGGACACGGCAGTACCGTGACGCGCAGCGGGCGGTACTGGGAAGCCTCCAGCAACATCAACGGCGTCCGGGTGATCGCCTGCGTGGACGACGCGGGCAAAGACACCTGCTACAAGGGCTCGTACATCGACAACCCGAACACCTGAGCAAGGGCTGAACGCGGTTGCCCGGGCCCGGCCGGCGGGGTGAAAGCGACCTCGTCGACGAGCCCGGGCGGCCGCTCACCGCCTGCGCCCCCGCCGGCGCCCCCGCCGCGCCCCCCTCAACCGGCCGGTGGGGGCTCCTCGCCGAAGACCCAGGGGGCCAGTACGACCAGCCAGCCGTCCGGGTCCGCGAAGCAGACGGCCCCGCGGTCCGGCCAGTAGGGGTTCGCGGCGGGGACGGGGCTGTGCCCGTGAGCGGCGAGCCGCTGGGCGGCCACGGCGACGGCTTCGGGGCCGCGGAGGTAGAGCACCAGTTGGTTCTCCGGGTGCGGCTCGGGGATGCGGGGCGGGTCGCCGTGCTGGAGCAGTTCCATGTGCACCCCGGTCCCCGGCAGGCCCAGGACGATGCCGTCGTAGCCCTGGTGGCCGCGCCACCGGGCGAGGACCGGCAGGCCGAGGACGTCCCGGTAGAACTCCAGCACGTCGTCGTAGCGCGCGGTCGGCCGGGCGAAGCGGACCGCCCCCACGTCGAGATGGCTGGGCCAGGAGTGAGACATGGGTCCGATGGTGGCACGGGCCCGCCGGCCGCCGCATCGGACTCGGGATGTACGGCCGGGGACGTCCGACGTACGTCCTGGGACGTCTCCGTCGCGGCGGTGGGCAGGGACGCCTCGTCGGAGCCGGGGCCGGGCCGGCCGCGCGGCGCGCGGAAACGTCCGCGCCCGCGGGCGGGCGGGGTGCGGCGCGGCGGGACCGGTGGACGGGCGACGGACCGCGTATGGCGTTGGCGTATGGCGTATGGCGTACGCGGAATCGGCCGGGTGGCCGGGGCGCACCGGCCGGTCGGCGGGGTGGTGCCGGACGGTCGACGGATGTCACGGCCTGCGGCTTTGGCCGAACCTGGACGGATGAGTCACAAGGTGGCGTGTGCCGGAGACGGCCCCGGGGCCGCTCCGCTGCCCGTTCCGCCCGGCCGGCCGGGCGTCCGGCGCGGTCGCACGCCATCCGCGGTCGGCCCCGGGCGGGCCGAGAAGGAGGACGGTCTCATGACGATCCGCCTGACGTTCCTGTGTGCGCCCGGGGGTGCCGCCGCGTCGGCCCCCCTCGTCTGCGAGGCTCCGGGCAGGGAGCACGGCCTCCCGCTGGCGAGCATGACCCGGGCCGCGCTGCCCTCCCACGGGCCGGCGGTCCGGGCGCCCTCGATCCGCTGCGCGCAGACCGCTTCCGCGTTCGGTCTGGTGACGACGTCCGATCCCGCGCTGCGTGATCTCGACCTCGGCGCGTGGAGCTGCCGCACCATCGACGAGGTCGCCGCCTTCGACCCCGACGGGTTCACGGCGTGGCTCACGGACCCCGACGCCGCGCCGCACGGAGGCGAGTCCGTACGCGGGCTGTGCCGCCGTACGGCGGACTGGCTGCGCGGCCTGGCGCCCGGGCCGGACCACACCGTGGCCGTCACCGAGGCGGCCGTCGTACGGGCCGCGCTGATCCACGCCCTGGCCGTACCGGCGCGGGCCTTCTGGCACCTCGCCGTGCCGCCCCTGTCCACGGTGTCCCTCACCCGGCACAACGGCTGCTGGGACATCCGGGTCGGCTGCCTCACCCCGCGGCAGCGGCAGCGGTGGGTCCAGTCGCGCTCCGCGGCGCTCGCGCACCCGCGGCGGCCCGCACCGGCGACGGGCGCCGCCTCCCCGGTGCCGGCGGCCGGGGCGTACCCCTCGCAGTACCCGTGACCGCGCAGTACCCGTGACCGCGCGGTGACCGAGGCCGCCGGCGGCCCTCCGAACGGGGACCGTCCCCGGTGGGCACGGTCCCCCGGGGACCGTGCCGGGGCGCGGGCTCCCCGGACGTCAAAGGTCACTCGCGTACCTCGAAGCCGCCCCGGCCGTCGAACCGCACCTCGAGCACCCGGTCGAACCCGTCCGCCGGCGTTGGCCGGCGCAGCCGCCCGAGCGTCGCCAGGACACCGACGTCGGGGACCCGGTCCCGGCCCGGGCGGGCGGCGTTGCGCCGCAGCGAGGCCGGCACGTCCGGCGGGAACCAGTAGGCCGTCACCGCAGCGCCGTGGGCGCGGGCCGTCTCCAGCAGCGGCGCCCACTCCCGCGGGGACGGGTTGGTGTTGTCCACCGCCACCGGCCGCCCGGCCGCCAGGTGCTGCGCCACCAGCCGCATCTGCCGTCGCTGCTTGTTCCTGGCGCCTCTCGGGAACAGGTCCTTGCTCACCAGTGCGTACCGGTCCGACAGGCACCGTTCGTAGAAGGCCGTCTTGCCGGAGGCCTGCAGGCCGACGAGCACGGCCAGATCCGGTCCGGTCGCCATGGCTGCCACGATGCCACGCGGCCCGCGGCCGGGGCACCCCGGTGGTGCTCCTCGGGGAGCGGCGGGCGGGCGTACTCCTCAGCCGAGCCGGCGCCGCAGTTGCAGCGTGTACAGCAGGAACAGCGAGGGCGCGATGAGCGCCGCCGCGACACAGGAGACCACGACCAGCACCCAGAGGGTGGCCGTGGGGGCCGCCGCCTGCTGGATGGTCACATGGGTTCCGAGGATGTACGGGTACTGCGCGACGCCCCACCCGGCGAGGACGGCGGCGATGGCGGCGGCGGCCAGGGTGCGCACGACGGTGGTGCCGCCCCGGCGCAGCAGCGCGAGCGCGAGCAGGCCGCACACGCCGGACACGGCCAGCAGGGGCGCGCCCACGGTGCTCAGCCGTTCGAACAGCCGTGGCGAGTCCGCGCGCAGGACGAACACGCCCGCCAGCGCCACCACTCCGGCGACGACGGCGGCGCCGACGGCCCGGTCGCGGAAGGCCTTCTCCAGCGATTGCTCGCCGCGCAGCCGGGCCTGGCCGGCGAGGAACACGGCGGCGAGGTAGGAGCAGACCGTGACGGCGAGGACGCCGCCGAGGACGGAGGTCGGGTTCAGCCAGCTCGACAGGGGGTCGCCGTGCCCGTCCGCGGGGACGCGGCCGGAGGCGATGCCGCCCGCGACGGTGCCGAAGAAGAAGGGGGTGAGCACGGAGGAGCCGGCGAAGACCACACCGCTGAGCTGTTCCTGGCGGCCCCGCGTCAGCCCGTGGCGGAAGGCGAATCCGGCTCCCCTGGTGACGATGCCCAGGGCCGCCAGGCCCAGCGGGATGTAGAGCGTCGTGGTGAGGGCCGCGAACGCCTGGGGGAAACCGCTCCACAGGGTGACCAGACAGAAGATCAGCCAGGTGTGGTTGGCCTCCCACACCGGGCTGAGCGAGACGCTGATCAGCTCACGGAGGCGTTCCCCGCGTTCACGACCGCCGGCGGTCAGGTCCCAGAAGCCGGCGCCGTAGTCCGCGCCGCCGAAGAGGGCGTAGGCGATGACGCCGATGAAGAGGATCGCGGCGACCAGCGTGCTCATGCGTCACCGGCCTCCCCGGCGCCCTGGTGTCCCGCCGGCGCCGTGCGCGGACCGTAGGGCACTCCGACGACGTCGGCCGGGGCCTTGGACCAGCGGCGGCGCATGGCGCGCAGCACGAGGAGCGCGCCGGCGCCGACGCAGCCGTAGATGAGGAGGACGACGGCGAACAGCGGCCACAGGTTGCCCTGGGTCGCGACGGCGTCCCTGGTGAGCAGGACGCCCACGACGGTCCAGGGCTGGCGGCCGACCTCCGTCACCACCCAGCCGCTCTCCAGTGAGGCCAGCGCGACCAGTCCGGCCACCGAGGCGCCGCGCAGGAACCAGGGGTTGGTGGGCACCTCGCGCCGGCGCCACCACAGCCAGGCGAACCACAGGGCCAGCAGGAGCAGCAGCGTGGCGGTCCCCACCATCACGTCGAACGCGAGGTGCACGATGCTCACCACCGTGTCGTCGGGCCGTACGCCGGCGGGAATCTCGTTCAGGCCCTTGATGGTGGTGGAGGGGGTGAAACCGGCGAGGACGGAGGCGACGTCGGGGATGCCGATCCCGTAGCGCACCTGGCCGTCGACGAGGATGCCGCCGAGCGTCTCGGGGACATGGCTTCCGGTGTCCGGTACGAGTTCGATGGCGGCGAACTTCGCCGGTTCCCGGTCGAAGACCTGGCGGGCGATCGTGTCGCCGACCAGGAACTGCAGCGGCATGGCGATCGCCGCGACCGTGAAGGGGACGAGGAAGCCCAGCCGGTGGTAGCGGTCCCGCCGGCCCTTGAGCAGTCCCCAGGCGTACACGCCGGCGACCATGAAGCCGGCGACGATGTACGCCGCGAGGAGCATGTGGACCATCTCCCACCAGAAGGCGCCGTTGAAGAAGACCCGCGAGGGGATCACCTCGGCCACCCGTCCGTCGCGTACCGTGAAGCCGGCGGGCTGGTTCATCCAGCTGTTCGCGGCGATGACGGCCGCCGTCCCGCCGACGCCCGCCAGGGTGACCACGACCCCGGCGAAGAAGTGCGGCCACGGGGGGAGCCCCCGCCAGCCGTAGATGTAGATGGCCATGAAGATGGCCTCGAGGAAGAAGAACAGCCCCTCCACGGCGAAGGGGAAGCCGAAGGCGGCCCCGTACGGGCCCATGAGGCCGGGCCAGAGCAGGCCCAGCTCGAAGGTGAGCACGGTGCCGGAGACGGCCCCGACCGCGAACAGCACGGCGGCCACCTGCGACCACCGGCGCGCCAGCAGCAGGGCCTCGCCGTCGCCGCGCCGCAGGGCGCGGTAGTGGCAGATCAGCATCATGAAGGTGAAGGCGACGCCGAACGGCACCAGGATGATGTGGAAGCCCAGGGTGAAGGCCATCTGCTCCCGCGCCGGAAGGAGCTGCGGCGGGTCGGCGGCCGTCAGCAGGGCGGACATCGTCATACGGACGCTCGTTTCCGGCTCGGAAGGGAGCGGGCGGCTGACGCCGGCCTCACGTCACGCAGCACGGTAGTCAGCACGCGCGGAGGTGCCCGCGGTCCGGCGCCCGGCGGTCCCGTGGATCACTCCGCCGAGCCGTCCGCGAGCGCCATGTGGCCGAGCGCGGCCGAAGCGCCACCGGCGGAACGGAGCCGGCCGCGCACCACCGGGTCCCGCACCCTTCGAGCCGCTCCAGCCGTTCCAGCCGTTCCAGCCGCTGCTGTGCGACACGCGGTACGCCGTGTGCCCGGCCCCCATCGGCCTGCCGCCCCGGCCTGCCGCCGGCCGGGGCGGCGAGGCGATGGCCCGGCCCCGGGGGCGCGGCGCGTTTCAGTCCAGGGCGGCGAGCGCGGCGCGCAGCTCGTCGAACGCGTGGCGGGTCAGTGCGGTGAGCGAGTGGTGCCGCCCGGCCGGATCGGCCCACTGGCCGAAGGCCCGGTCGAAGGCGCGGACGCCGAGTTCGGCGGCGAGGCCCGCCGCCGGTTCCGCCACGCCGCGCTCGCGCAGCGCGTCCGTGAGGGCTTCGGCGAGTTTGAGGCGCTTCAGGGCCGAGCGCTCCCGCAGTTCGCTGTTGCCGGCGATGACCGGGAGGAGCCTGGCGGCGAAGGCGCGCCGGTCGTCGGTGAAGGTGTCCGTCACCGCGTCCAGGGCCGCGCGGACCGCCTCCAGCGGCGTGGCCGTCGGGGACGCGGCGGCGACGGCCTCGGCGAGGAGCCGGGTGTGCGTCTCCTGGCCCGCGAAGAGCACCTCCCGCTTGTCGGGGAAGTGCCGGAAGTACGTGGTCTTGGTCAGACCGGCCCGGTCGGCGATCTCGTGGACGGTGGTGGCGTCGTAGCCCTGTTCGGTGAACAGGTCGAGTGCGGCGCTCACCAGGCGTTCCCGCGCGTTCGGTTCCCATCGGGCCATGGCCCACAGCATAGGTGATGTGACTTGGTACCGTCACATCGGCTACGGTGACGGTACCAAGTCACATCACTGGGGGGCCGCCCTGCGGAGCGCCCCCGTTTTCGAGGAGAGACACCATGCGTGTGTTCGTCACCGGCGCGAGCGGCCACATCGGGTCGGCCGTGGTGCCCGAACTGATCGAGGCGGGCCACGAGGTCGTCGGCCTGGCACGGTCCGACGCCTCGGCCGCCGCCGTCGAGGCCATGGGCGCCGAGGTGCGCCGCGGCGGCCTGCACGACCTGGACGGCCTGTGCCGCGCCGCGTCCGGCGCGGACGCGGTCGTCCACCTCGCCTTCGACCACGACGCCATGGCCGCCGGGAGGTTCGCCGACGCGGTCGCGGCGGACCTCACCGTGGTGCGGGCCCTCGGCGACACACTGGCCGGTACCGGCAAGACCCTCATGGGCATCGGCCTGACACGCACCGGCGATCCGGCGCGGGACGCGGCGATCGACGCCAACCCCCGCTCGGCCGTGGCCCGCGAGATCGCCGGACTGGCCGAACGCGGCGTGCGCACCGTGCTCGTCGCGGTCCCGCCGGTGACCCACAGCGGCCGGGACAGGATCGGGTTCGTCCCGACCCTGATCAGGATCGCCCGTGAGACGGGCGTGTCGGCGTACGTCGGCGACGGCGCCAACCGCTGGCCCGCCGTCCACACCCTCGACCTCGGCCGCCTCTACCGGCTGGCGCTGGAGAAGGCCCCGGCCGGCTCGCTGGTGCACGGCGCGGCGGAGGAGGGCATCACGGTGCGCGAGCTGGCGCGGACCATCGGCCGGCGCCTGGACGTGCCCGCCCGGAGCATCACGGCCGAGCAGGCCGCCACGCACTTCTCGGCCTTCCCGTTCATCACGCTGGATCTGGCGATGCCCACCGCGGACGACGCCCGGCGGCTGCTGGGCTGGGAGCCCGTCCAGCCCGGCCTGCTCGCCGACCTGGAGGAGGGCCACTACTTCGCCGCCGCCTGACACGCCGGCCGCGGGGAGCGAGGGGGCCGGCTCCGTGTGGGTCCCAGGACTCGTCATGCAAGTCGCTACTTGCCTATGGTGGTCCGGTGGCGGAAGATGTCTTCAAGGCGCTGGCCGACCCCACCCGGCGGCGCATCCTCGACGAGCTGGTGGAACGGGACGGCCAGTCCCTGTTCGAGATCTGCGCCCGGCTCGCGGCCAAGCACGGTCTGGGACTGTCACGGCAGGCCGTCAGCCAGCACCTCGCCGTGCTGGAGGCCGCGGGCCTGGTCCGCACCCGGCGCGAGGGCCGCTACAAGTTCCACGACCTCCACACCGAACCGCTCGAGCGCGTCATGACCCGCTGGCTCAGGTCCGACGCGCCGGAGGGAGACTCATGAGGATCAATCTGGCCGCCGTCTTCGTCGACGATCAGGACAAAGCCCTGCGCTTCTACACCGAGGTCCTGGGTTTCGCGAAGAAGACCGAGGTCCCGCTCGGTGAGCACCGCTGGCTGACCGTGGTCTCCCCCGAGGACCCGGACGGCACCGAGCTGGTGCTGGAGCCCGACGACCATCCCGCCGTCAAGCCGTTCAGGTCCGCACTGGCCGCGGACGGCATTCCGGCCACCTCCTTCGCCGTGGACGACGTGCGCGCCGAGTACGGGCGGCTGCGCGAGCTGGGGGTGCGGTTCACGCAGGAGCCGGTGGACCTCGGCCCCGTCGTCACCGCGGTGCTGGACGACACCTGCGGCAACCTGATCCAGATCGCCCAGTACAAATAGGCGGCGCGTCCGGTGGGCGAGGCATCCGGCGCGCGCGTGCGGACCCGAGCGGCTCCGCGCGCCCCGGTCCGCACGCGCCGCTCCGCGCGGCACGGCCGGTACGCCGGCGAGCACGCCGGGCCGCGCCGGCCCACCCGCTGTGCGCGGCACGGGGCGGACGCGAGGGGACCGGACGGGTCGTCAGCGGGGTCTGCCCTCCGCGGGTCTGCCCATGCAGGGCGCGAGCAGGCGCCGGTAGCCGGTGGAGGGGGACAGGCCGGGTTCGCGGCGCGGTCGGAGCCGGTAGGCGTCGACGTGCCGCAGCGCCTCCTCGTCGTCCGCGCGTGACCGGCCTGACGGCCTCGCCCCCTGACGGGCGGGGAAGCGCCGGGGTTGCCCCGGCTCCCGCGGAGGTACTCGTAGCCGGTCGCAGACGTCGTCGTCGCAGACGTCGTCGAGGAGGCCGTGATGGATCACTCCCGGGTCCCGGTGCTGGAGGCGTTGCAGGAATTCCGGCGGCGCGGGGACGCCGTCTACGGGCCGCCCCGCCACAGACAGGGGCTGGGGGCCGATCCGCGGGTCGCCGTGCGTGGCGGCCTGGATGCTCGTCCCCGACGCCGCCGACCCGACCCTGGAGACCTTGCGGGTGACGGCTCGCTGAGGCGCGTGCCGCCGGCCCTCAGGCCGGTGGCGTGAGGGTTCCGGTGTCCCAGTCCAGGCGCAGCACGGCGAGGTCGTCGGTGTGCCGGTCGGCGTTGAGGGTGCGGGTGCGGGCGATCAGCTGGTCGAGATGGCCGCCGGGGTCGCGTTCGCCGATGTCCTCGATGATGCGCAGCAGTCCGTCCACGCCCAGCCGGGAGGCGCTGCTGCCGGCGAAGCCCTCGATCAGCCCGTCGGTGTAGGCGACGAGCGCGCCGCGGGCGGGCAGGGCGAGGGTGGTGGCGGGCCATTTGCCCAGCCCGGGGACGATGCCCAGGGCGATGCCGTGGGCCGCGGCGACCTCCCGGGCGCCGTCGGGGGTGACGAGGAGGGGCGGGTGGTGGCCCGCCAGGTGCAGGGTCACGGTGCCGGCCCGAGGGTCCAGGGTGATGAGCGTGCAGGTGGTGAACAGGTCGCTGCCGGTGCGTTCGGCGATGTGTATCCGCTCCAGCAGGTGCAGCAGGCGCTGGTCGCGGTGGCCGCCCAGGGTCAGGGCGCGCCAGGCGATGCGCAGGCAGACGCCGAGCGCGGCGGCGTCCGGGCCGTGGCCGCTGACGTCGCCGATGACGGCGTGGACCTGACCGTCGTCGGTCTGCACCACGTCGAGGAAGTCGCCGCCCAGCAGCGCCTGGGCCCGGCCGGGGTAGTAGCGGCTGGAGGCGCTGACGGCGGCGGAGGACAGCAGGGGCTCGGGCAGCAGCCCGCGTTCCAGGCGGGCGTTCTCCTGGGCGCGCAGACGGCCGATCTGCAGCGCGGCGTTGGCCCGCTCGGCCTGCTTGCGCTGGACGGCGTAGCGTACGGCGCGCTGCATCAGGTCGGGTTCGACCTTGCCCTTGATGAGGTAGTCCTGGGCGCCGGCCGCCAGGGCGTCCACGCCCGCGCGGGGTTCGTCGAGTCCGGTCAGGACGATGATGGCGGCCTCGGTGCCGGTCTGGATCGCGTGGACGGTGTCCACGCCGGACGCGTCCGGCAGATGCAGGTCCAGCAGTACGCAGTCGACGGGGTCGGCCGCCAGTGCCCGGCGTGCCTCGGCGGCCGTGCGGCAGCGCTCCAGGGTGTGCGGCAGGCCGGTGTCGTAGAGGAGTTCCTCGACGAGGAGGGCGTCCCCGTCGTCGTCCTCCACCAGAAGGAGGGTGAACCGCTCCGAGCGGGCCACGGCCTGGTCGGTCACGGCTGCGTCCTTCCCTCCGCCGCCGCGTCGGGTGTGGCGCTCGCCCGCGGGAGGGTGAAGACGACGCGGGTGCCCGGCTCGTGTCCGGGGTCGATGCCGATCGTGCCGCCGTGGAACTCCACGACCTTCTTGCACATCGCGAGGCCGATGCCCGTGCCGGGATAGGCGTCCTTGGTGTGCAGCCGCTGGAAGAGGATGAAGACCTTCTCCTGGAACTCGGGTGCGATGCCGATGCCGTTGTCGCTGACCGCGAACTCCCAGGCGTCGCCCTGGTCGGTGACGTCGACGCGGATGCGCGGCGGGCGGTCGGGACTGCGGAACTTGATGGCGTTCGACAGCAGGTTCTGCCAGAGCATGCCCAGTTGGGTGGTGTCGCCGACCACGGTGGGCAGGGTGTCGTGGGTGATCTCGGCGCCGCTCTCCTCGACGGCCACGCTGAGGTTGTCGAGGGTGCTCTCCAGCACCGTCTCCAGGTCGACGGTGCGGTGGTCGTTGTGCACGCGGCCGACCCGGGAGAAGGCGAGCAGGTCGTTGATGAGGACCTGCATGCGGTTGGCGCCGTCGACGGCGAAGGCGATGTACTGGTCCGCCCTGTCGTCCAGCCGGCCCCCGTAGCGCCGTTGCAGGAGCTGGGTGAAGCTGGAGACCTTGCGCAGGGGTTCCTGCAGGTCGTGCGAGGCGACGTAGGCGAACTGCTCCAGTTCGGTGTTGGACCGCCGCAGGTCCTCCGCCTGCTCGTCGAGCAGCCGGCGCGAGGTCTCGCTGAACTCCAGCTCCCGGACCAGCCGTTGGCGCATGGAGTCCACGTCCGAGGACAGCCGGCGCAGGTCCGCGGGTCCGGCGCCGACGAGGGAGCGGTCGAAGCGGCCCTGGGCGACGTCGCGGGCGGCGGAGCCGAGGGTGCTGAGCGGGCCGGTGATGCCGCGGCGCAGGCCCTCGAAGACGAGTGCCGCCACCAGGAGGATCACCAGGGCGATGACGGCGAACATCCAGTTGCGCAGGGTGGTGGCCTGCCGCAGGTCCCGCGTGGCCGCCGCCCGCCGGTCCTGCAGATGGGACTGCTGGCGGGTCAGGGCGCGCCGCAGCGCGTCGAACGTGGCCTTCCCCTCGGCCGCGCGCTGTGTGGCGAGCCGTCTGGCCTCCTCGACGGAGGCGCCCGAGATGGGCCCGGCTATGCGCTGCCGCCAGGCGCCGGCCAGTTCCTCCACGTCGGCGAGGTCGGCGCGGGCCCGTTCGTCGCCCGCGACCAGGGGGCGCAGGCGCCGGACGGCGGCCCGCTCGTCGGCCGCGCCCTGGGCGTAGGGCTGGAGGAACTCCGCGTTGCCGGACAGCCCGTAACCACGGATGCCGGTCTCCTCGTTGACGAGGGCCTCCTCCACGCGGATGGCGTCGATGAGGGCGGGCGAGCGCCGGTGGACCAGTTCGTCCGTGATCTGAGACGTACGCCACATCGCCCAGCCTCCGAGTGAGCCCAGCACGGCCAGGACCACCAGGGTGGAGGCGACGCCCGCGCGCAGCCAGCGCCGGGTGGTCCACCCGGCGAACACGCCCCCGGTGCCGGACGGCTTGGTCTTCATCTCGGTCTGCATCTTTCCCTCGGCGGTCGCGGCCACGGTGGCGGTGCGGCCACCACACTGTACCCAGCGGCCGACAACGCATGTTGTCCCCGTTCCGATCAACGCCGTAGGGTGGTGGCATGCCTGGTCCGCCCCCCACTCCTCGTCCGTCCGGCGAGACGACCGAGCTCGTGACCCTGATGGTGGACGAGCTCGCCCGGCGGCTGGCCCCGGAGGCCGTCCGGGCGGCCGCGGAAGTGCCCGACCCGCCCGGCGACGCCCGCCGCCGGGCCCTGGCACGGCTGCAGGTCCTCGTCGGGATCAAGCAGGCCGTGCGGCACCTGGAGGACCAGGCGGCCCGCGCGGCGGCCGCCGACGGCGCGGGTTATCCCGAGATCGGCCGGGCCGCGAGCATGAGCCGCCAGGGAGCCCGGCGCCGCTGGCCCGGGCTCATCACCAACAGCACACCACGCCCCCCTTACCGACCCACACCCCGGAGCTCGTGAATCATGGCTGCCGCCGCAACCCGCCCCTACGACGTGCTGCTGGTCGAAGACGACATGGCCGACGCGATGCTCATCCAGGACGCCCTCGCCGAGCGAGGAGCGCGCAACCTGACCCAGGTCCCCGACGGCATAGCGGCCCTGGACTATCTGCGCGACCCGGCCAACGAGCGCCCCGACCTGATCGTGCTCGACCTCAACATGCCGCGGATGAACGGGCGGGAGTTCCTCGCCGTGGTCAAGGAGGACGCCGACCTGCGCACCATCCCGGTCGTCGTGCTGACCACGTCCGCCGCCCCCGACGACGTCTCGGGCGCCTACCGCCACCACGCCAACGCCTATGTCACCAAGCCGGTGAACCTGGAGGAGTTCGAGGCGGCGGTGCGCAGCATCGACTCGTTCTACCTGGACATCGCGGTCAAGCCGCCGAAGTCGTAAGGCGCAGGAGTGGCCGGGCCGGCCCGCCGTTTCCCCGCCGCAGGCGGAGAGGGGGAGGCGGCGGGCTCACCGTCCGTCCATCGGGATGCGGGCGGTCACCCGCTTGCCGGCACCCTCCCGGCGCACCACGAGTTCGTCCGCCACGGCCCGCACGATCTCGAGGCCGTGCTGGCCGACGCGCTGCGGGTCGGCGGCTCTCGGGGCCGGCAGGACGGGGCTGCTGTCCCACACCCCGATCCTCACCGCGCCGCCCACGATGCCCAGTTCCATCAGGATGGGGCCGGGAGCGTACTTGCGGGCGTTGGTGACCAGTTCGCTCACGACGAGCTGGGTGAGGCCGACGACACGTTCGGGGGCCGGGAGCCCCTCCTCGGTCCGGATCCGGGTGAGGAAGTTCGCGGCGAGGCGACGGGCCTCGGCTATGCAGCCGCCCTCGCCGTCCAGCGTCACGGCCATGCCGGACTGGTCGGCCACGCGACCGGTTCCAGACTCACCAAGCGGCTCCGGGTTCATCAGTCGGCCTCTCCCACCCCTTCCTCGACCACCCTCTTGGCCAGCCAGGGCTCGCTGGCACGGGACACGCACCGGCACAGGGCCGTCCGTGCGCCCCTTCACCAGCCATAGCATACGGCGCGGCCCTCACCGGCCCGTGGGCGGCCGTGGGCGGCCGGTGCGGCGCGAGGAGTTCCGGAACGGTCAGCTCGTCGCCGATCAGTCCGAGCATGGCCAGGTGGAGCAGCACGACCCGGGTGCGGTCGCCGGACAGTCCGTGGCCGAGGTGGAAGCCGGCGTCGGCGTCGAGCTGGGCGGCGAGGAAGCGGCTGAGCTCGGTGTGGAGTTCGGGCCGGCGGGTGGCCTCCAGACGCACCTACGCGAGGAGATTACGGGCACGCGCGGCACCGTCGCCGCCGCGGCGACCCCAGCGACGGGGCCGGGGGTGGCCCGGGACGTCCTCCGCGCGGTGGCTTCCACCGGCGCATTGGCTCCCTTCTGACGTCAGGTTCCGTTCGCGGGATCCCCCTCCCGGGGGTCCGCCTCGGCGGCCTCAGGGGCGGAGCGGGACCGGGTGGCGTCCTCGCTCTCCAGACCCTCCAGCGGATCACCGGCCGAAGTGCCTCGCTCGGGCTGGTAGCCCTCCTTGGCGCTCGCCGTGCCCGGCACCGTGCGGTCCCGCGGCAGGCTCTCGCCCCCGGAGTGCGCTCCGGGCTCCTCCTCGCTGCGCGCCCGCTCACAGCCCTTCGCCGCGCGCTCGTCGTGATCGGTCATGCCCGTGCCTTCCCTCGCAGGTGTGTGACGCCGCCCGGGTTCCCCGGGCAGGCGGCGGAAACAGCAACAGCCTGGGGAAACACCCAGGGACCGGCGCCGCCGCGCCGTGACCACCTCCGGCTCGCCGTCACCGCCGCCGACCCGCCGTCACCGCCGCCGGCCGGCGGTCAGGAGGTCCGGCCCTTGTGTCCCGGGATGTCGACGGCGTCCCGCCTGCCGACGTTCTCCTCCAGTTCCGCCTTGGACAGTGCGGGGTGGTGCAGGTCGAAGGCGGGGGACTCGCTGCGGATCACGGGCATCGTCTCGAAGTTGTGCCGCGGCGGCGGACAGGACGTCGCCCACTCCAGGGAGCGGCCCCAGCCCCACGGGTCGTCGACCTCGACCTTCTTGCCCTGCTGCGCGGTCTTCCACACGTTGTACAGGAACGGCAGGGTGGACAGGCCCAGCAGGAAGGCGCCGATGGTGGAGACGGTGTTCAGGGCGGTGAAGCCGTCGGCGGCCAGGTAGTCCGCGTAGCGGCGGGGCATGCCCTCGGCGCCGAGCCAGTGCTGGATGAGGAAGGTGGTGTGGAAGCCGACGAACAGCGTCCAGAAGTGGATCTTCTCCAGGCGCGGGTCCAGCATGGTGCCGGTCATCTTCGGCCACCAGAAGCTGAACCCGCCGAACATCGCGAAGACGATGGTGCCGAACAGCACGTAGTGGAAGTGCGCGACGACGAAGTAGCTGTCGGTGACGTGCCAGTCCAGCGGCGGCGAGGCGAGGATGACGCCGGTCAGGCCGCCGAAGAGGAAGGTCACCAGGAAGCCGACCGCCCACAGCATCGGCGGCTCGAAACTGAGTGAGCCCCTCCACATGGTGCCGATCCAGTTGAAGAACTTCACGCCCGTGGGCACGGCGATCAGATAGGTCATGAAGGCGAAGAACGGCAGCAGGACGGCACCTGTGGCGAACATGTGGTGCGCCCACACCGTCGCCGACAGGCCCGCGATGGCGATGGTGGCGCCCACCAGGCCCATGTAGCCGAAGATCGGCTTGCGGGAGAACACCGGGATGATCTCGGTGACCACGCCGAAGAACGGCAGGGCGAGGATGTAGACCTCGGGGTGGCCGAAGAACCAGAAGAGGTGCTGCCACAGGATCGGCCCGCCGTTGGCCGCGTCGAAGATGTGGGCGCCGAACTTGCGGTCGACCTCCAGCGCGAGCAGCGCGGCCGCCAGCACGGGGAAGGCCAGCAGGACGAGCACCGAGGTCAGCAGCACGTTCCAGGTGAAGATCGGCATGCGGAACATGGTCATGCCGGGCGCGCGCATGCAGATGATCGTGGTGATGAAGTTGACCGCGCCGAGGATGGTGCCGAACCCGGACAGCGCCAGGCCCATGATCCAGTAGTCGGCGCCCACATAGCCGCTGCGGGCCTCGCCGCTGAGCGGCGTGTAGGCGGTCCAGCCGAAGTCCGCGGCGCCCTGGGGGGTGAGGAAGCTGGCGAGGACGATCAGCCCGCCCAGCAGGAACAGCCAGTAGGACAGCATGTTGAGCCGGGGGAAGGCCACGTCCGGGGAGCCGATCTGCAACGGCATGATCGCGTTGGCGAAACCGGCGAACGTCGGGGTGGCGAACAGCAGCAGCATGATCGTGCCGTGCATCGTGAACGCCTGGTTGTACTGCTCCGTGGACATGAACTGCAGTCCCGGCCGGGCCAGCTCCGCCCGGATCGCCATGGCCAGCAGCCCGCCGAGCAGGAAGTACACGAAGGACGTGATCAGGTACAGGTGCCCGATCTTCTTGTGGTCCGTGGTCGTCAGCCACGCCACGATCACCCGGCCCTTGCTCCGGCGCCCCTCCACCGGCACCAGTGGGGCCGGCTCCGTCTCCACCGTCATCACAGTCCTCGAATCCCGGGAAATGATCGAATACGTCAGATGGTGTTCAGCCTGTGTGGCCGGAGCGGCCGACGCGCGCGCATCCGGCCGAACGGTCCTCGTGTCGAGGGGGTGCGTAACCAGAAAGGGCTACTTCAGTCCCTCGTGCGACGCCTCGTCACCGAACGTCACCGGGGGACGGTTCGCCGGCGGCGGGGCGCACCGGGAGCGAGGTGGTCCCTCGCCGGACCGTGCTGACCCGCGTCGCCGTGTGGGATGCTCGACAGGTGACGCCACAGGAGCAGCCGTTCCCGCGGGGGACGGCGCCCGCCCTGTCTCCGCTGGCCAAGGTGGTCGCGCGCCAGCGGGCGGAGATCGTGGACCTCCAGCGGGTCGCGGCCCTGCTGCCCGTGCTGGAGCGGGCCAAGGGTGCGGTCATGGTCCAGGAGGGGTGTTCGGCGCAGGAGGCGTACGAACTGCTCCGGGCCCGCTGCGCCGCCGCCGAGCGCACGCTCGTCGAGGAGTGCTGGCTGACGTTGGGCGCCATCCGCCCGCTGCGCGGTCGCCGCGGCGCCGTGCGCGGCACCGCCGGCCCCGCCCGGCGCGGCCCCGTGGGCGCTGCCGCCGTCCCCGAGGACCTCGAAGTCGTCGACGAGGGCTCGGTGTTCGACTCCGCCCGTTATCTGGCCCCCGCCGGACCGGGCACGGGGTCCGGCTCCTCCGCGTCCGCGGACGACGCCGCCCCGCTGCTGGGGCGGCTGGGCCTGAGCCTGGCGACCGTCGGCGGCACGCGGGACCTGGCCCACTGCCTGCTGGACGAGCTGTCGGGCGGAGCCGGGGCCGACGCCGTGCTGATCTACGGCGCGACCGGCGACGGCCCGCGGCTGACCGGATACGCGGGCATCGACGAGGTGGAGGCCGAGCGGTGGCACCGCGGGGCCGCCGGCGCCCGGGGCACGGACGGCGATCCGCTGCGGCTGCGCGCACCGCTGTGGGTGCGACGGCGCGCGGCGGAAGAGCCGCGTGTCCTGCCCGACGGCGCCGGGCGCCGATGGCCCGTACGGGCCTGGCTGCCGGTGGACACCGGTGGGCAGGTCGAGGAGGTCGTCACCGTGCTGCGTGGTGAGGACCGGGCGTTCGCACCCGCCGAGCGGCTCCTGCTCGGCGCGGCGGTGCAGTTGTGCGCGGGGCGCATGACGACCCTCGACGCCGTCCCCACGCCGCGCGAGCGGCCCTCGGTGGACTCCGTGCAGCAGATCTTCGACGCGCTGCCGGGCTCGGTGGTCCTGCTGTCCCCCGTGCGCGCGCCCGACGGAACCCTCGAGGACCTCACCATCCAGGCCGCGGCGCCCGACTCCGAGGACATCGCCCACCGCAAGGGGCGCCGGCTCGTCGGCCAGCGGGTGCTGGAGTGCTATCCGACGATCGCCGGCACGGAGCTGTGGAGGGCCTACCAGGAGGTCCTGGCCACCGGCCGGCCGTTCGCGAGCGAGCCGTTCACGTACGAGGAAGTGGTGGCCGGCATCCCCCGCCACTCCACCTTCTCGCTGCGGGTGGCCCGGCTCGGGGAGCACCTTGTGGTCTCCTGGATACGGCACGACGTGGCGGCCCGGCAGGAACAGCGCCTCACCGCGCTGCAGCGCCTGGGCAACCTGGGCTGGGCCGACTGGAACCTGGTGACGGACTCCATCGCCTGGTCCCCCTACGCGTACGCCATCTTCGAGCGCGACCTCGGCTCGGGCCCCATGCGCCTGGAGGAACTGCCCGAGCACGTACTGCCCGAGGACCTGCCCGCCCTGACCCGGGCGGCACAGCGGCTGCTGAGCGACGGCGCCCCCATCGACCAGCCCTTCCGGATCACGGTCCGGGACGGAGTGCGCCATCTGCGGGTCGTCGCCGAGGCCGTCACGGACGCGGACGGCACCCCGCTGGAGGTGCACGGGTTCTTCCAGGACCTCTCCGGTCAGCGCGACGCGGAACTCGCCCTGCTCAGCAGCGAACGGGCCGTCTCGGCCCAGCGCGGCATGCTCCAGGCCGAGCGCAGGATCGCCGCCCGTCTGCAGCAGGCCCTGCTTCCGCTGCCGAGCGGCCCCGTCATGGTCGCCGGGCTGTGGACCAACGCCCTCTACCATCCGGCCGAACGCGGCATCAGCGTCGGCGGCGACTGGTACAGCGCCATAGAACTGCCGGACGGGGACGCGCTGTTCGTGATCGGCGACGTGATGGGGCACGGCATCAACGCGGTCGCGACCATGGCCCAGCTGCGCTTCACCGCCAAGGGCATGGTCATCACCGGGTCGGGTCTGACGGATGCCCTCGCCAGGCTGAACGCGCTGCTGATGCATCTGGACGCGCCGGCCGGCGGACACACCACGGCGACCATGATCGTGGCCCGCTACCGTCCCGCCGACCGCACACTGACCTGGGCGCAGGCCGGCCACCTGCCGCCGCTGCTGGTCCGCGACGGCAGGGCCCGCACCGTCGAGCGGCCCACGGGCATCCTCCTCGGCGCCACCGACGCCCCGGTCTTCCGGGAGGCCACCCTGCGGCTGCGGGAGGGGGACCAGCTCCTGCTGTTCACGGACGGCCTGATCGAACGCCGCGGGCAGGACCTGCGCACAGGGCTGGACACCCTGGCCGGCGCGGCGGCGGACGTCCTGGAGCACGGGCGGTCCGAGAGCCTCGCGGCCCTGCACGCCTCCCTCGCCCACGCCGAGCGTCCCGACGACGTGTGCGCCCTGCACATCAGTCTCCCGACGGCGCGCGCGGCAGCGGACCGGCCCGAGGCTCCCGCCGCACCGGCCCACGGCTGACGGCTGCCGGCGGGGGCTCAAAGGCTGGGGCCGGCTCAGGGCCTGGGGTCGGTGCGCTGCCAGCGCGGCCGGGCGTCACTGCCGCGGCGCCCGGCGACGGAGGCGCAGCGCGGACACACCCGGCGCACCCGGTCCGCCGCGCCTCCGCTCTCGGGGAACGTGTCGGTCCAGGCGACGTGGGAGAAGCGGACCAGCTGCGAGCGGCTCAGCGACAGACCGCAGACGGTCTGGTTCGTCCCGGGCTCCCAGGCGTGCACCTCCCCCGCGGGCAGCCTGCGGCGGCCGTCCTCCTCGTCGGTCCACTGTCCGGAGGCGGCTACGGCGTACTGTTTCCTGCGGGCCATCGTCACTGCACCGTCCTGCACGGGTATGCGTACAGCCTCCCGCGTGCCCGGATCCCGCTCGCCCAAGCCCCGGCAGCGCCCGGCGGACGGCCTCCGGCAGCCGCCCGTCGGCCGGTCACCGCACCGGACAGCGCGCCGCCTCCCGCAGCTGGACGGCGGGCTCCGCACGAGCACCGCACCCTCCAGGGCGGCTGAGCCGTGGCCGTCGCGGCGCGCCCGCGACCAGAGGGCCGGCCCGTGCTCCGCGCCGCCGCGCACGCGACGCCGTGCCCGTCCCCGGGCGGTTGGCCTTTGGCGCGCCTGGCTGTGAATATGGCCCAATGGATGCGGCCGTTCCAGCCGAAGTGCACGTCACACACGACGACCGGATGTCCCGGATCATCGTGCGCGGCGAGGTGGACCACGAGGACTCCGAGGACCTCCAGGACGCCTTGGCGGCCGCCGACCGCGCCGGTCTGCCGACGACGGCCGTGGACCTCTCCCAGGTCCGCTTCGCCGACAGCATGCTGCTGAACGCCCTCCTGGAGGCGCGGCGCCGGCACGACGCCGACGGCCGCAACCTCGTCCTGCTCGGCCCCCTGCCGCCCCCGGTCAGCAGGCTGCTGACCCTGAGCGGCACCGCCGACCACTTCACGGTCACCGACGCGGACCCGGGCGGGGAAACGTCACACCATGAGGGCGACGGCAGCGGGTAGGCGACGACGGATCGGCACCGACGATCACCAACCGGAAAGTGCACTCCCCTTCGTCAGAAGAGACTTCCATGGTCATCCCGCTTATGAAGCAGGCCGCGGATGAGCACCACCGGACCGTGCCCGTGCGCTACGTCGCGGTGTGGGACACCGCGGGCACGTCCATCGCCGACACCCGGCACGCGGTACGTACCCTGCTGGCCCGGGCCGGGCACCGGCCCACCGACACCGCCGGCCAGGACGCCCAGCTCGTCACCAGCGAACTCGTCACCAACGCGCTGCGCCACGCCCCCGGCCCGGGCGGGCTCGTGCTGGAGCTGTCCCCGGACGGCGCGTTCCTGCGGATCACCGTGCGGGACAGTTCCCCGCGCCCTCCCCGGCCACTGCCGCAGGACGCGCGCCGCGTCGGGGGGCACGGACTGCACCTCGTCAGCCGGCTCTGCGACCGCTTCCGCACGGTCCCCCTCCCCGACGGCAAGCAGGTCGTCGCCGAACTCAGCCTGCGCAAGAGCCCGTTGACGCCGTCACGCTGACACCGCACGCCCTCGGACGCGGTCACCCGGGTGGCCGCCGGGCGATTGGGCCGGATGCCGGACGCCCGGCCGGGTACCCGACGGCCCGGCACGGTCCGTCCGTGCCGGAGCGTCGTCGCGGTGACAGTGAGGGAGACCCAGATGAGCGGCCACCTGCCGGACTCCTCGTCAGCAACCGGATCCTCCGGGGTGGTCGGGGGCCGCTACCGGCTGGGGCCCCTGCTCGGCCGGGGAGGCGCGGCCGAGGTCCGCGAGGCCATGGACACGCGCCTCGGCCGGCGGGTGGCGGTCAAGCTGTTCGTACCGCACCTCGGGCATGGCTCCGAACAGCGGTTCGCCCAGGAGGCGCTGCTCCTGGCGCGGCTGGACCACCCCGGCCTGGTCACCGTGTACGACGTGGGCGTCCACGAGGGGCGCGCCTATCTGGTCATGCGGCTGATCGAGGGTCCGACACTGCGCCGACTGCTGTCGGCCGGCCCGCTGCCCGCGCGGCGCGTGGCCCGCATCGGGGCCGGCCTGGCCCGGGCGCTGGCCCATGTGCACGCGTCCGGCATCGTGCACCGCGACGTCAAACCCTCCAACGTCCTGCTGAGCGGCTCGGGCACGCCGTATCTGACGGACTTCGGGATAGCGCGCCCGGTGGACGCCACCCATCACACGGCGTCCGACGTGCTGCTGGGGACCGCGGCCTACGTCGCCCCGGAGCAGGCCCTCGGCAAGGAGGTCGGGGCCGCCGCCGACGTGTACGCCCTGGGTCTCGTCCTGCTGGAGTGCCTGACCGGGCGGCTGGAGTACGAGGGGACGGCCCTCGAGGCGGCGCTGGCCCGTCTCCACCGGCAGCCGGAGATCCCCGGCTGGGTCCCCGGCCCGCTGGCCCGCCTGCTCGGCGGCATGACGGCGCTTCAGGAGGCGGCGCGACCCGATGCGGCGGAATGCGCCCGCGTCCTCGCGGACATCGCGTCCGATCCTGCGGTGCACCCGGCCGGGCCGCCGGCCACGGCACCGCTCACTGCACCGCTCACGGCGCCGGCCGCCGGCGCGGGGCAGGGAGCGGAGTACGCGGCGGAGTCGGGAGCGGTCCGGTGGTCCGCCGGGACGCGGGTGTCGCGCCGCCTGGCGGTGGGCACCGCGCTGGCGGCGCTGTCGGCGGCGCTGGGGGCCGCCGTCGCCGTGGCTCCGCACGCCGGCGGCGACAGCGGAACGCGGGCCGCCGCGGGCGCGCACACCCCCGCCACCACCCCGGCACCGGCCAGGAGCGGCTCGCCCGCGGCGCGCCGCCCGCCCGCCGCTTCCTCCGCCACCACCGCGACCGGCACGCCGTCCACGTCCTCCGCGCACCCCGCCGGACCGGCCGGCGGGCGGGCCGGCGGGCGGGCCGGAAGGACCGCCCGCGTCAGGGAGGCGGCCGGCGACGTGACGCGGAGCGCGGCGGAAAGGGGCGACGGCGACCGCCGGCAGCCGCGCGCCCACGGCGGGAAGGGAGCGCGCCCGAACCCCCACGCGGCCGCCCGCGCCACTGCGCACGGCCGCGGGAAGGCGGGCGGGCCCGGGAAGGGGCCCCGGTGACAAGCGGTCCGGGACGACGCGGGGTCACCGCGCCGGGGCCGGCCCACCGGCCCGCCCGGTCGACGGGCCATCGGGCTCATCCTGGCCCGTCGCACCCGCTGCCCGGAGCGAACAGCGGCAGGGTGCCGGTGAGCCGGAGTACACGGTGCACCACGGGGCTCGCGGTCCGTACGGTCACGGTCTTGCCGTCGCGCAGCGCCCTGCGGCGCACGTCCAGCAGCACGTTCAGGGACGAGCACTCCCAGAAGGTGACCTCCTCCATGTCGAGGTCGATCCCCCGGTCGCAGGTGTCCAGGGCGTGGGTCAGCGTCCGGTCGACGGTGTCCCGGCAGTCGTAGTCGAACTCGCCCCGCAGCCGTACGCGCACGCGTCCGGCCTCGGCGGCGGCCCCGACCGTCAGGCGGCCCGCGGCGCCCGCGGTGTCCGCGACGGCCCGGACGGGCTCCTCCGCTCGCGTCACCGGCCTTCTCGTCCAGGCACGCTCGGCCACGACGGCCTCATCCCAGGGCACCCGTCCGTCCTTTCTCGCGGATCCCTCACCGGAACGTCCATACACGCGACCCCGTACACGAAATATATGTCATGTATTAGGCGTCGGCCAAGCCCTGACCTTAGGATCCCCTCATGGTTGGAGTACCTGACCCGCACAAAGGATGGACGTTCGTCACCAACCACGCCCGTGTGCTGGCGGTCGTCGCCGACGACCCCCACGTCCGCGTCCGCGACATCGCCGCCCGTTGCCGGCTCACCGAGCGGGCCGTCCAGCGGATCCTCGCCGACCTCGAACGGGACGGCTATCTGTCCCGCAGGCGCGAGGGGCGTACGAATTCCTACCGGATCGAGCCGGGAAAGGTGCTGCGGCACCCGGCCGAGGCCGGCCTCACCGTGGCCTCGCTGCTGTCGCTCCTGGTCCGGGCCGACGCGCGGCGCGGCGCACCCGAGCCCTCCGGCTCCTGAGAACCGATACCGGCCCCTCGCCCGCGCCGGCGGGCCCCTGCGCAGTCCCCGCGCCGGCCCGGCCGCCCGCGACCGTGCCGCGCGGTGCGCGTGCGCGGGCGTGCGGGTCTCTCGCACGTCCGTGTGCCCTCGCCGGACCGTCCGGGGCGGCGCCAGCATGGAGGGCGGCCGCCGCCGGGGCAGGTGACCGGTGCGCGGTGCCGCGGATGCTGTCGGGGCCCCGAGCGTGAGGGGCCGCGGGACGAGGGAGGGGACGACGCGATGGCTGTGGTGCTGTCGATGCGGTGGGCCGGGGTGACTCCGGAGCAGTACGACGCGGTGCGTGACCTGGTGGGCTGGGAGGAGAACTGGGCGGACGGCGGGGTGCTCCACGTGGCGTGGTTCGAGGAGGGCGCGCTGCGCGTGGTCGACGTGTGGGAGAGCCAGGAGGACTTCGAGCGCTTCTCGCGCGAGCGGCTGGAGGCGGGCGTGACGAAGGCGGGCCTGACCGGAACGCCGGAGGTCGCCTTCCACCCGCTGCACCGGCGCATGGTGCACCCCGGGGCGACCGGCGGGGCGTCCTGAGCGAAGGGCGGTGCCGGTCAGGCCGGGCCGGGCGGGCCGGCCGGGACCCGTCGGTCAGGCCGGGCCCGTGGCCGGAGCGCCGGTGCCCGCCGGCGCTCCGGCGGGCGGACGGCTCGTGCGGCGTCCGCCTCGCGCCGGGTCGCTCATGCGGGCGCGCCGGGGGCGGGAGCGCCCCGGGCGGGGCGGTCGCGCAGCACGGCGGCGCCCTCGCGGAGCAGCTTCACCGCGCGGGGGAAGTCGTGCAGCAGGCCCGCCAGGATCTCCAGGCCGGTCACCATGGAGTGGGCCGGGACGTGCCGGACCTCGAGGATGTCGGCGGTCCAGGTGAGGAAGGCGGTGAAGACGTCGGCGTCGTCGGCGTAGAGGGCGGTGGCCAGGAAGTCGACGATGTGGGCGACGTCCTCCGCGGTGCGCTCCCGCTGGGCGTCGTCGTAGCCGCGCATCGCGGGGAAGCGGTCCTCCAGCTCGGCCAGGGTCTCCTTGACGAGCCGGGCGCGGGACTGGACGACCATCGTGTACTCCTGGTCGGCCAGGTGCGGCAGGTCCTCGGACGCCTGGCGGATCGCCGCCGGACGCGGCCGGGGAAGCCCCTGTGCCAGCGTGGCCGCCGCGCCGCGTGCGTCGGCCGCCCACCGGTCGGCGCCCAGCGCCAGGGCGAGGCGGCCGTCGGGGCCGAAGGCGCGGCCGCCTGCCAGGACGGGCACGCCGACGGCCTGGCAGGCGGTGATGGCGGTGTGGGCGGCCGGCAGATGGGTGGGGAGCGACCCGGACAGCAGTACCGCGTCCGGACTGGTGTGGTGCAGGTGTGCGACCAGGTGCGGGGTGGGCGTCTGCGCGCCGAGGTAGTCCACCTGCCAGCCGCGCAGCCTCAGCACCTCGGCGACGAGCCGGGCGGGGAAGGCGTGCCACTCGCCGTCGATGCAGCTCACCGTCACCCTCCCCCGCTGCCCGGCGGGGCGTTCGCCGGGCGGCCGGCGGTGGGCGAGGAAGGCGACGACCCGCTCGTTGATGGCGGTGGCGGCGTGCTCCTGGGCCACGGTGATGCGGTTGGCCGCCCACTCGGCGCCGACCTTCTCCTGGACGGGGGCGATCACGTCGAGCAGCAGGGCCTCCTCGTCCAGTCCGGCGGCCAGCGCCTCGTGCACGACGTCGACGGCGGCGTACTCGTCGCCGGCGGCCACCGCCTGCCAGAGCCGGTCCCGCGGACCGGTCGTCGCGGTCCGGGCGTTCACACGTTCCTCCTGGTGCTCGTCCTGCCGCCCTGCCCGTCGATCACCGTCAGCGCGGTGGTCCTGGGTGCCCCGATGGCCACGGCGGCCATGTCGTCGTGCCGGCCGGAGCCGATCCACTCGGACGCCAGCATGTGGACCCGTTCCACGACCGCCTCCGCCGGCATGCCCGCGCACTCGCCCAGGGCGCGCCGCAGTCGGTGCTCGCCGAAGAGTTCCTCGCCCAGTGGGCCGCCGCGTGCCTCGGTGATGCCGTCGGTGTAGAGCAGGCAGGTCTCCCCGGGCGCCAGTTCGGTCGTCACCGAGTGGGCCCTGACCCGCGGGAGCGCGCCGACCAGGGTGCCGGTCGTGGGCACCTCCTCCACCGTGCCGTCGCTCCGGACGATCAGCGGGGGCAGGTGTCCCGCGCTGGTCAGCCGCAGCCGCACCCGGCTGCCGCGACGGCGCACGGAGGCGAGCACCAGGGTGGCGAAGCGGCCGTGGTGGGAGGCGAGCAGGGCGCCGTTGAGCAGGTTCAGCACCCGTTCGTGGTCCGTGGCCAGCGGCAGCAGGGCGTGCAGCGTGTTGCGGATCTTGCCGGTCAGCACCGCCGCGTCCAGGCCCTTGCCCGCGACGTCCCCGAGGACGACGAGGGTTTCCGCGGCGGGGTCGGCGCCGGGGTGGACGTCGTAGAAGTCCCCGCCCACCCGCTCCCGGTCCTTCGCGGCGCGGTAGCCGCCGGCGTACTCCACGCCGTGCACGCTGCTCAGGGCCGGCGGCAGCAGGTCCCGCATCAGCGTGGCGGTGATGGCGGCCTGCTCGCTGTACAGATGGGCGGCGGAGAGGGCGGCGCCGGCGCGGGCGGCGAACAGGCGGGCGAAGACCTCCTCGCCCTCGGTAAAGGCCTGGTCGGTACTGGAGCGCAGCAGGATCAGCGCGCCGGTGGGCAGTCCGTGACCGGGCAGCGGGGTGACGATCACGGAGCCGACCGGGCCGCTCAGGCCCTCCGGGATCACCCAGTCGGGTATGTCGTCGGGGTTGATCCAGCGGGCCGGCACGGGCGGGAAGCCCTGCAGCGCCTCGGTCAGACCCGGCACGCCGGCCGCGTCCACCGTGCGGGTGAGCCGGGTGACGGGCCCGCCCCGGAGGGCGTAGGTCAGCGGGTGGCGGCGGCCCTGGGCGGGCGCGACGAGCACGGCGGCCTCGGCGAGGTGTTCCGCGGCCATCGAGGCGGCCACCTCCATGCACCGGGGCACGTTGAGCGTGGACAGCAGGGTGCCGGAGACCTCCGCGAGGATCTCCGACCTCTTGCGCACATGGGTCAGCGCGGCCTCCGCCGTACGCCGGCCGGTGTCGTCGACCAGCCACCACACCACGTCACCGTCGGCGCGCGGGGTCGGGTGCGCCTCGAAGTGGCGCTCCGCGATCCGCCCGGTCACCGGGCCGGCGGCGGAGCCGGGTCGGTCGACCGCGTGCCGGTGCGCGTCCGCGAGCCAGGAGGGCACCCGCTCGTGCAGCCGGTCGCCGCTGCGTGCGCCGGGCAGCAGCAGCCGGGCCGCCTCGTTGACGCGGACGAGGCGGCCGTGCCGGTCCGCGACGAGCACCGGGCAGGGAGCCTCGGTCCAGGTCGCGCCGACGCCGGCGTCGGCGTCCGACGGCTGGGCGGAGGTTCCGCGAGTAGCTGTCACAACCG
Organism: Streptomyces sp. NPDC004065; assembly: GCF_044903565.1. Taxonomy (NCBI): domain Bacteria; kingdom Bacillati; phylum Actinomycetota; class Actinomycetes; order Kitasatosporales; family Streptomycetaceae; genus Streptomyces; species Streptomyces sp. NPDC004065. Next base: position 28,056 of record NZ_JBJDQT010000024.1, read on the forward strand.
GAGGCACGCGGAGTGCGCCTCCCACCACCTTCCTGCTGGGGAGAACGGATGTCCTGGGCAACCGTCCCCCATCCACCCCCGCGGGTGCAAGCCGCCCGGGACCGGCCCGGCGGCCTGCCGGTGCGCCCCGGGCCGCGGTCCGGTTCAGGTGGCCGGCCACGGGCGCCCGTCCGGTGGCCGTCCCGGTGGCCGTCCCAGCGGCCGTCGGGTTCAGCCGGCGGGTGTCGTGTTCGGCCGGGCGGTGTGGTGCGGGTGCCCGTGGGTGCGCCGCTTCTCCTTCAGTTCCGCCTCGAACAAGTGGTCCTTGCCGTCGGCCAGTTCCTGGCGGGCCGCGGCCTCCACCGCCTTGAACGGTTCGTAGTAGGTGGCGTTGTAGGCCTCGACGATCTGGAAGGTCCAGTGCCCCGGAATCACGTTGCGCCCCAGGATCTCGTCCCGCACACGCTCGGCCCACCGGGGCTGGCCGGCTTCGCGCAGCAGCTCCACCGCCCGGTCCAGTTCGAAGTCGGCCCCGCCGGTGAGCTGGTGGAACGCGTACAGGTGGCCGCGGGCCCGCTCCGTCGTCTCCAGCGCCTTCGACAGGGCGCCCAGGGCCTCCACCATGGTGTCGGAGAGGCCCTCGGGCCGCTGATGGGCCCGGTCGGGGCCGTCGTGGTGGTCGTTCATGCGACTAAGAGTGTCCCCGCCGGCGAGGTGTGACACCCACCGGTTCGGGCGGCGTCGCGCGTGTCCCCGGCCGCGGGGCGAACCCACGGCCGGGGACACGTGCCCTCGCGGAGCCCGCCGCGCTCGCGCCCGCCCACGGGCCGGCGGCCGGCATGTCGCCGCGGTCGTGAAGGCGGTCGTGAAGGCGGTCGTGAAGGCGGTCGTGAAGGCGGCCCGGCCTACGGCCATTGTCGCGCCGCGGTCGTACTCTCGGCCGGGCCCGCGTCCTTCGTCGCGCCGGCCGCGGTCAGCTCGCGGCCGGGCCCGCTTCCTTCGTCCCGGACAGTTCGACCAGGAAGCGGTGGCAGCGGGCCGCGCGTTCCGAGTCCTGCTCCATGACTCCGCGGAAGAATTCGGCGATCTCCGGCTTGTCGGCGTTCTCCGCGTCGCGTACGTACTGCCCGTAGTCGTGCCCCGCCTTCAACGAGTGGTACTGGACCGAGATGAGGTCGAACGCCACGTCGCTGAATCCGGTCTCACCGGTGGCCATGGATCCTCCAGGGGTGCTCGGTGCTCGGGAACGATCGGGGTCCGGGTATCTCCCTCCCGGCGGCTGAAACGGGGGGCGTGCCGGTCATCCGGGCAGCCGCACGGCCAGCAGGGCGATGTCGTCGTAGTCGGCCGGTCTGACCCGGCGCAGCAACTGGTCGGTGAAGGACGGCAGGAAGCGGTGGGCGAGGGCGGCGGCGTGCTGGCGCAGACGGTTCAGGCCCTCGTCGAGGTTGTGGCCGGGCGCCTCGATCAGGCCGTCGGTGTAGAGCAGCAGGGTGGACCCGGGCGGCAGCACGACGGTGGCGTCCGGGCGCGGCAGGCGGGTCCCGGTGCCCAGGAGCATGCCGTGGCCCTCGGTGAGGTAGGAGGCCAGGCCGTCCCGGGTGACCAGCAGGGGCGGGGGGTGGCCGGCGTTGGTCCAGGACAGCTGCCACTTGCCGTCGTCCGCCCGGGTCAGCCGGGCGAAGATCAGGGTGGCCATGGAGACGTCGGTGATCGGCATGATGGCCTGGTCGAGGCGGTCGACGATCCGGCTGGGGGGTTCCTCCTGCGACCAGGCGTAGGCGCGGAGCATGTTGCGCAGCTGGGCCATGCCGGCGGCCGCCTCCAGGTCGTGGCCGACGACGTCCCCGATGGCGAGGGCCGTGGCGCCGTCGGGCAGGGTGAAGGCGTCGTACCAGTCCCCGCCCACCTGTGAGGCGTCGGGGGCGGGCAGGTAGCGGACGGTCATCTGGAGCCCGGGGACCTGCGGCATCTGCGGCAGCAGGTGGTTCTGCATGGTCTCGGCGACCTTGCGCTGGCGCTGGTAGAGGCGGGCGTTGTCGAGGGCCAGGCCGGCGCGGCGGGCGATGTCCTCCAGCAGGGGCAGGTCGGAGGGCGTGAAGTCTCCCGGCTGCTCGGCGCGTCCCAGGGTCAGGGCGCCCAGGACCTCCCGGGTGCTGCGGAGGGGCGCGATGACCGCGGAGTGGATGCCGGTGACGTCGAACAGGCGGCGCTGTTCCACCGCGATGCCCGAGTCCGGTGGCTGCCGGTAGGTCTGGGGGCCGGCCAGGGTGGAGGCGACCCCGCGCAGGGCGCGCGAGAGCGGCATCGGGGACTCCTGCGGGATCGGCGGCATCGGGCCCTGCAGATCCTCGCGGTGCACCAGGGTGTCGCCCTCGGCGTGGACCACGGACGTGCGCCAGACCTCGTCGCGCTCGGTGATCAGGTCGACGACGGCCCAGTCCGCCAGCCGGGGCACGACCAGCTCCACCAGCCGGCTCAGCGCCTCGTCGACGTCGAGCGTGGAGGTCAGCCGCGTGGTGGTCTCGGCCAGCAGGGCCAGCCGTTCGAGTTCGGTCAGCGACCCGGCGGGCCGTTCCGGGTCCGGCCGCGCGTCCGTGTGGGCGGCGGGCTGTCCGGTGTGGAACACGACCAGCGTGCAGGCGGTGCTGTCGCCGGTGACGTACGGGGTGATCAGCCAGGACACCGGCACGACGGAGCCGTCCGCGCGGGCGAAGTACTCCTGAGCGCCCTGCGCCGGCCGGCCGGCGTGGAACGCCTGCCGCAGGCCGCACTGGGTCCGGGACAGCGGCTCCCCCTGGGGCGAGCGGTGCAGCAGGTCGTGCGCGTCCTGGCCGACGAAGTCGGCGGCGGCCCGGTCCAGCAGTCGTTCGGCCCGGCTGTTGACGGCGAGGATACGGCCCTCGTCGTCGACGACGTAGGCGCCCGCGCCGATGTGCTCGAGCACCCCGGCCGGCGACTCGGCGGAGGATGCCGGGGACCGCCGCCTCGTGCCGTCGCCGTCCGTGCCCTCGGGCCCCGTCATGTCCTCGCCTCCTCCACGGGCGGACAGGGTGCCCGCCGCTCCGGTTCCTCACGGGACAGCCTGCTCGCCCGCGTTCTCCCCATGCCTTCGGCGGCCGGTGTCCGCCCCGTCCGCCGACGATGATCCCCCGCCCGGTGCGCCGCGCGCCAGCGGGACGGCGGGCGGGGGCCGGACCCGCGGGGCGGGGCAGGGCGGAGGAGCGGCGAGCCGCCCCGGGCACCCGCTCACCGGGGCCGGTCGGTCGGCGCCCGGCCGCGGCTCGGTCGGTCAGGGCGTCCTGAACCCCGGTGGACGGTGCAGCAGCGTCCTGAGCGCGGCGTCCGCCGCCGCCCTCGTCCTCGCGGAGTCGGTCAGGACGTTCAGGGACAGGGTGACCTGTCGGGTGTTGTCCGCCGTGGTGTAGGCGAACGTGGTGTAGCCGGGGGTGCCGCCGGTGTGGCCGTAGGCCGTGCCGAAGGAGGGACCGGTCAGACGGCTGAGTCCGAGGCCGTAGGCGGGTCCGCCGCGCAGGGGCCGGACGGCCCGCATGGCGTCCAGCTGGGACGGTGGCAGCAGCCGGCCACCGATCAGCGCCCGGAAGAACAGGTTGAGGTCGTGGGCGGTCGAGACGAGCGAACCGGCCGTCGACGCGTAGGACATGTTCTGCTCGGTGGCGTCGGCGAGCGGGGAACCGGCCGGGCCGATGGGCAGGTAGCCGTGGGCGTGCGGGCCGGCGATGCGGACCGAGCCACCGGGGAAGTATGTGTGGCGCAGTCCGAGGGGCGCGATGACCCGGTCGGTGATCTCCTTCTCCGCGCTCTGGCCGGTGACCTTCTCCAACAGCCTGCCGAGCACGACGTAGTTGGTGTTGGAGTACTGGCCGGCGCTGCCCGGGGCGAACTCGGGGGCGTGCCGGAAGGCCGCGGCCAGCAGTTCCCCGGGCGTCCAGTGCCGGAAGCGGGTGCGGTAGAGCTGTGCGAGGCCGCCGTGCCACAGCGCGTCGGTGTAGTCGTGCAGTCCGCTGCGGTGGCCGAGCAGGTCCCTGACGGTGATGTGCCGTCCGTCCGGCACCACGTGCGGGAGGTAGCGTTCGACGGGTGCGTCCAGGCGCACCCTGTGCTCCGCGACGAGTTGCAGCACCGTGGTCGCCACGAAGGTCTTGGTGACGCTTCCGGCACGGAACCGGGCGTCGGCGGGCGGGAGTCCACGGTGCCGCAGGTCGGCCCGTCCGGCAGTGCCGGTCCATGTGCCGTGGGCGTCCCGCACTTCGGCGACGACACCGGGCACGCCCGTGGCGACGACGGCGTCGAGGGCCCTCTGCCATGCGGGGTGGCCGGCACCGGGCCGGTGCGCGGGGTCCGCCACTGCCGCACGCGTGGCCAGGGTGGCGAAGGCCCCGGGCGGAGCCTTCGCGGAAGCCGGTATGGAGGTGGCGGGGCCCGGTACGGCGAGGGCGGGGGCCACCGCGGGGAGGGTGAGCGCACCGGTCACCAAGGTGACGGCGGCGAGCCTGGGCAGGCGCATGGGGGACCTTCCGGATGCTGGGGTGCTGGGGCGGTCGGGTGGTTGGGCGGTGGGATGGCCGGGCGGTCGGATGGCCGGGCGTCAAAGAGGGGGGCGGCGGGTCCGGTCCGGTCGACGGGGTGCCGGCAGGCCGGGGGCGGGTGTCAGTGTGCGCGGTGACGGCCACCGGGGATGACGACCGGGCGGCGCGCGGGGCCGCCCTGCGTGCACTGGGACAGCCGGTGGGTGTGGCTCGTCAGGGACACGACCGTGCGCAGTGCGTCACTCACCGGCGTGATGCTCAGTCGCCGTCCGCGCCGTTCGGCACGTTCCTGGGCGTGCACGAGGGCGCGCAGCCCGGCCGCGTCGACGAAGGACAGCCCCGAGGCGTCGACCGTGACGCCGGAACCCGCCTCGAGGCAGAAGTCCAGGGCGGCCTGCACCGCCGGGCCCGTGGCGAGGTCGAGTTCTCCACGCAGACGGCAGACCAGGCCGTGGTGGGGCCGGGGGCCGGGCGTGAGCGTGATGCTCAGGTGCGGTGCGCAGGGCCAGGAGTGCGGGACGGGCGGTTGCGGCTGGAGGACGAGGGGGGTGGGGCAGCTGAGCACGGGGGTGGTCATCGGGTGATTCCTGGAGGGGTCGGTGAATGGTGCCGGGTGTCGGCGTGCTGCGTCGACGTGCTTCAGCTTCCGCCGCGCCGGCCTGCACGCGCATCGGCCGCGGCGGCGACCGGCCGGGTCGTCCGTGCGGAGGACCCGGCGACGGCGCCTCCTGCCTGACGGCGGAGGGGGTGTCGGCCGCATCACCCCTGCCCCGCCGCCGGGCGCGCCGGAGGGACGGGACACCGGGCGGTGGCGAGGATGCGTCCGCGAAGGGCGCGGGGTGGGCCCAGGCAGGGCCCGGGGTGGGCTTGGGGTGGGCTTGGGGTGGGCCCGGGGAGGGCGCGGAAATGCGCGCGAAGGGCGAGGGAAGAGGGCGCGCTGGGGCGCGGAAAGGGGCGCGGCGTGCGCGGAGGCTCAGAGGGGGGCGTCGGCGGCGAGCGTGGGCACGGCGGTGGCCGCTGCCCTGGTGAGGCCGTTGGTGCCGGTCGTGCGGAACCTCGCCCGGTAGCTCCCGGGGGTGATGCCGAGTTCCCGCTGGAAGGCGCGGCGGAGGGTCTCCTCCGAGCCGAAGCCCGAGCGGCGGGCGATCACGTCCAGCGCGTCGGTGCCCGACTCGAGCAGGCCCTGGGCGGCCTCGACGCGTATCTGCTCGACGAACCGGGTCACGGTCACCCCGGCCTCCGCGCGGAACAGCCGGGTCAGCTGACGCACGCTCACTCCGGCCCGCCGGGCCACGGCCTCCAGGCTGTGGTCGGCGGCGGGGTTCGCGGTCACGTCGTCCAGTACCTGCCTGACCAGCTGGTGCCGGGGCTGCCGGGCGGCCTGGCGGACGCTGAACTGGGACTGGCCGCCGGGCCGGGCGAGGAAGACCACCAGGTACTTGGCGGCGGCCCGGGCCACCTTCGGGCCGTAGTCCTCCTCGACCAGCGACAGCGCCAGATCGATGCCGGAGGTGACCCCGGCCGAGCTGATGATCCTGCCGTCGCGCACGAAGATGGAGTCGGAGTCGACCTGCACGCGGGGGAAAGTGCGGGCCAGTTCCGGGGCCAGCATCCAGTGGGTGGCCGCCCGGTGCCCGTCGAGGAGTCCCGTGGCCGCGAGCGGGAACGCTCCGGCGCACACCGCGGCCACCCTGCGGGACAGTCCGGCCAGGCGACCGATGCCGTCGATCAGGGCGGCGTCCGAGACCGCGGCCCGCCAGTCGGCGCGGCCGGGGACGATCAGGGTGTCGACCCTGCCCGTGATGTCCTCCAGGGCCGCGTCCGGCGCCAGCCGGGCGCCGGCCGTGGTGCGGATCAGCCCGCCTCCGGGTGAGGCGGTCAGCAGCCGGTAGCAGGCGCCCCGGTCGTTGGCCGCGGCGAAGACCTCCAGCGGGCCGGTGACGTCCAGCAGTTGCACGCAGTCGAAGAGCGCCATGACCACCAGGTGGGTGCGGCACCCCTCGCCGGGCCTGTCCATGGGGAAATCCTGCTCCCGCCCCTCGTCCGCGGCAAGGCGGTCACTGCTCTTCCGCCGGGCCGTCGCCGCGGGGCGGCACGGCGCCGCTCCGTTCCCCGGGCGGTTCGGCGCCGGGCGGACGGGGGCCCTCGTCCGCCGGACGGCGCCCCGCGTCATCCGCCGGACGGCGCCCCGCGTCATCCGCCGGACGGCGCCCCGCGTCATCCGCCGGGCGGTGCCCCGTCGCGACGGGCCCCGGGGGCCGCTGGGGGCATTCCGGCCGGGTGCTGCGGAAGCGCGCCCGGTACGCGCCCGGTGTGATGCCCAGGTCGCGCTGGAAGGCTCGGCGCAGCGTCTCGGGCGAGCCGAATCCGCTTCTGCGGGCCACCGTGTCCAGGGGATCGGTGCCCGACTCCAGCAGGCTCCGCGCCGCCTCGACGCGGATCTGCTCGACGAAGCGCCCGGCCGTGGTGCCCGTCTCCCGGCGGATCAGCCGGGTCAGGTGGCGCACGCTCACACCGGCCCGTTCCGCGAGCGCCCCCAGGCTGTGGTCCGCCTCGGGGTCGGCCGTCACCGCGTCCAGCACCGCACGCACCGTGGCGCTCCCCCGGTAACGTGCCCGCAGCCGCACGCTGAACTGGGACTGCCCGCCGGGCCGGGCCATGAAGACCACCAGGTACTTCGCCACGGCCCGCGCCGCCTCCGCCCCCAGGTCCTCCTCCACCAGCGACAGCGTCAGGTCGATGCCCGCCGTGACGCCCGCGGAGGTGACGACGCGGCCGTCCCGGACGAAGATCGCGTCCTGGTCGACGCGCACCGCCGGGTAGTGGGCGGCCAGGTCGCCGGTCAACTGCCAGTGGGTGGCCACGCGCCGGCCGTCGAGCCGACCGGTGGCCGCAAGCGGGAAGGCTCCCGCGCACACGGAGGCCACGCGGGAGGCCGCGTCGGCGAGCCGCGTGAGCTGTCCGACGAGCTCGCGGTCCGACACGGCCACCCGCCAGTCGGGGCGGCCGGGGACCAGCAGGGTGCCGATCCGCCCGGTGCACTCCTCAAGGGCCGTGTCGGCGGCGAGCCGCAGCCCGGACGTGGTCCGTACGTCCTTCCCGCCCGGGGAGGCGGTCAGGACCCGGTACCGGCCGCCGTGTTCGTTGGCCGCCGCGAGGACGTCCAGCGGTCCGGTGACGTCCAGGGCCTGTACGCCCTCGTGGAGGACCATCACCACCAGGTGAGGGTGCGGGCGCGGGCCCTGGCCGGCCGGGCCGTTCGACGTGCTCATGCTGCAAGGCTCGGGCCGCCGCCCGGCAGGGGGCAAGGACGGAACACCCTCGGATCCGGCCATGGCCGGTCCGGACGGCCGCGGCGGTGAGCGGGCACGAACGAGTGACGTGCGGCGGGCCCCGGGCCCGCCGGGTTCGGGACCCGCCGGGTTCGGGACCCGCCGGGTTCGGGACCCGCTCAGGACCCGTGTCGCTCAGGACCCGTGTCGCTCGGGACCCGCGGCGCTCGGTGCCCGCCGCGCTCAGGCCCCGCCCGGCCCGTGAACCGCCCGCCTCAGCCCGGGCCAGTGGGGCCGGCCCGGCAGGCCCGGCAGGCCCGGCAGGCCCGGCAGGCCCGGCAGGTCAGGCAGGCCCGGCAGGTCAGGCAGGCCCGGCAGGTCAGGCTCGCGAGAGGGACGCGAGGACTTCCCTGGCCGTGGTGGTGCTGGACTGGGGGTTCTGGCCGGTGATCAGGTTGCCGTCGGTGACGACCGTGTCCGACCACGGCGCGCCCGTCTTCACCAGGGCGCCGCGCTCGGCGAGGCGGGTCTCCAGCAGCCACGGAGAGGCGTCGCCGAGGCCGCCCTGGTACTCCTCGTCGTTGGTGAAGCCGGTCAGGCTGCGGCCCGCGAAGAGGAAGCCGCCGTCGGCCTTCGTGGCGCTGAGCAGGCCCGCCACGCCGTGGCACAGCGCGGCGACGGTCAGCCCGCTCCGGTCGGCGTCCGCGAGGAGGGCGCCCAGGACCGGGTTGTCGGCCAGGTCGGCCATGGGGCCGTGGCCGCCGGGCAGGTACAGCGCGTCGTAGTCGGCGGCCCTGACCGTACCCAGGTCGAGCGGCGCGTCGAGGGCGGCCGCGAGGGAGTCCAGGTAAGCGCGGAACCGGGCGCCGTCGGCGGGCTGCACACCGCCGCGCTCGTCGAGCGAGATGGGGTCGACGGTGGGGCGGACGCCGCCCGGGGTGGCGATGTCCACCTGGTGGCCGGCGCCGGCCAGTACCTCGTGCGAGGCGACGACCTCCTCGGCCCAGTAGCCGGTGGGGTGCGCCGTGCCGTCGGCGAGGGTGAGGCTGTCGGCGGCCGAGATGATCATCAGGATCTTCGCCATGGAAGGTCTCTCTTCCCTTTCGGGTCTTCAGTGGTGACGCCTCCACTTTCCATCGGAATCACGGTGACGTCCCGCGCCTGCCATAAGTTTCGTTATGGCAGGCTGGTTGCGTGTACGACCTCGATCTGCTGACGAGTTTTCTCGAGATCTACCGCCGGGGTTCGCTGACCGCCGCCGCTGCCGCGCTCGGCGTGTCCCAGCCGGCCGTCAGCGGGCAGCTGGCCCGTCTCGAGGGCCGGCTGGGACAGGTGCTGTTCGAGCGGTCGCGGCGCGGAGCCGTGCCGACTGCGCGCGCGCACGAACTCGCCCGGCGCGTCGCCCCCGCGCTGGACCAGCTGCGCAACGCACTGGCCGAGGACGCCGACGCCGAGGTCCGCCAGGGCCTGGTACGGCTCGGCTCGGCGGGCGAGTTCACGGCCGCCCGGCTCATCCCGGCCCTGGCCCCGCTCACCCACGGCGGCCTGCGGCTGCACATCACCCTCGGCCTCGCCGAACCGCTGCTCACCGCCCTCGCCGAGGGGGAACTGGACCTGGTGGTGTCCGCCATCAGACCCCCGGCCGGGCTGCGCGGGCTCGCCGCCGTGCCGTTCGTCGACGAGGAGTTCGTCCTGGTGGGAACCCCCACCACGGCCCGGTCGATCGACCCCGAGTGGCTGGCCGAGGACCCCGTGGCCGCCCTGGCCCATCTGCCGCTCGTCGCCTACGGCGAGGAACTGCCCATCGTCCGGCGGTACTGGCGCAGCGAGTTCGGCCGCCGCCCGCCCAACGCGGTCTCGGTCGTCGTACCCGACCTGCGGGCGGTGCTGGCCGCCGTCACCGCCGGCGCCGGCATCTCCGTACTGCCCCGCTACCTGGCCGATCCCGCCTTGGCGGCCGGCTCCCTGGAGGTGCTGCACCACACCCGGATCCAGCCGCTGAACACCATCTACCTGGTCACGCCGTCGGGCCCCCCGCAGCCCGCCGCCGCGCTCGTCCACCGGCACCTGCTGGAGCAGGCCCGCACCTGGGGACCACTGTGACGGGGACCGCCCGCCGTGACGGGGATCGGGGATCGGCCGCTGCGACGGAACGGCCGCGTTCCGCGGAGCACGCGGCCCGCTCCGTGCCCCCCGTGCCGGTGGCCGGCTCCCGCAGGTCGTACGGGCTCCTCGGATCACCGAGGGCAGCCGGCGCCACGGCGCCCTCGGACGGCGGGACGCCGCGCGGCTCACCCCGTGCGCAGAAGGCCGGTGACCAGGTGGGCGAGCTCCTCCCAGGCGGGGGCGGGCAGGTCGCGCAGCGCCGTCCGGCGCAGTGCGCGCAGGGTGTCCTCCGCGCCGTCGGCGGGAGCGGCGGCCGGGGCGGGGCACAGGGCGCTCTCGCTGAGCACGTCGTGGCCGTCGCGGACGGCGACGCGCAGCCGGGTCCGCCCGCCGCCCTCGTCGTGGAGGGCCGCGGCGACGGCCAGGGGCACCGGCCCGCCGGCCTCGCCGGGCTGCTTGCGGTACCGGCTCGCGACGGGTTCGCTCCAGTGCAGGCTCAGCAGCAGCGGCCGTTTGGCCAGCACCTCGGCGAGGTCGGTCTCACGGACGCCGTCGCTCTCCAGCACGGTGGCCCGGGCGTCCAGGACGAGAGCGGCGGGCAGCAGGCAGCGCAGGGTGCTGCCGACCAGGTTGCCGCCGACCGTCGCCGTCCGCCGCACGGCCCCCGTGCCCACCGCGGCGGCGGCCCGGCGCAGGGCCTCCGGCACCCGGTCGTCGATACGGTGCAGCACCACCGCGGCGCCCAGCGCGCCGCGCCCGATGACGTTGGCCTCCGGCAACTCACGCAGGGACATGGCCTGTTCGGGGAAGCCGTCGCGCTGCCAGTGCGCCCAGACCAGCGTGGCCCCGCCAATGGGCACCGCACCCTGGTTCAGGCATTCCTGGGCTTCCGACAGGGACCTGGGCAGACGCAGCAGCACCGCAACCGACCTTCCTTCGCGGGGAGTTGGGCCCGCGGACGCGGGGCACATCGGCCACCGGCCCGTCGGCACGGCGCATTCTGGCCGCGGCGGCCGGGGCGCGTACAGGGCTCACACCGGCAGGGTGTGCGCCCGCGGGCCGCCGGACGCGGGCCGGGCGGCGCCCACGCGCCGGCCGGGTCGCGCGACGGCGCTCACCGGGCCGCCGGTCTCACAACAGCTGCTGTCCGCCGTCGATGTCGTAGGTTCCCCCGGTGAGAACCGGGTTGGTCATCAGGTGGACGGCGAGCGCGGCGACGTCGCCCGGTGCGACGACGCGCCCGACGGGAAGGGTGGCGCGCAGCTGTTCCCGGCGCTGTTCGAGGTCGTCGCCGAGCAGCCGGGCGGACAGCGGGGTGTCGACAAAACCGGCGGCGATGAGGTTGGCCCGGACGGGTGCGACTTCCAGGGCGAGGTTGGCGATCAGCGCCGGCAGCGCCGCGGTGAGGGCCCCGGAGACGATCATGCCGAGGCCGGGGCGCCGCTGGACGCCGCCCATGAACAGCAGCGTGCCGGCGGGACGTATCCGGCCGACGGCGGCACGGGCGAGATGCAGGGGCAGCCAGATGTGGTCCTCGACCTGGCGACGGGCCCGGTCGAAGTCCAGGTCGGCCAGCCGTGTGTAGTAGTTGCCGCCGGCGGTGACCATCACGTGGTCGACCGGCTCGGGCAGCTCGGCGAAGAACCGCCGGAGCTGTTCGGGGTCGGTGGCGTCGAAGGCGGCGGTGCCGCGGGCCCCGACCTCGGCGGCGGCGTGCCCGAGCCGGTCGGGATCGCGCCCCACCAGGAGGACGTCGGCGCCTTCGCCGCGGGCCTGGCGCGCGGTCTCCAGACCGATGCCGGCGCTGCCGCCGAGCACCACGACGGTCTGGCCGGACATCCGGGGCTCGGGCGGGGCCGTCGGGGCGGACCGGGCAGTGTTCATGGCTTCCTCCCACGCGGGCGCGCACGGAACGTCTCCGGCCGCGGCACGGGGACCGGCGGACGGCGGACCGGCGGACCGGCGGACCGAAGCGTCTCCGGCCCAGCGCGGCCGCCGGGCGGGAGCGGCCGCAGACCGGAACGGCCGCCGGACCGGGGCGGCCGCCGCGGTCACCCGGCGGCCGGGCGGGCCCGGGTCACCGGCGGGACGACCACCGCTTGGGTGTCCTGCCGTCCTGCCGCCGGTCCGGGCCGGCCGCACGCGATGGCGACGGCGCCGCACGGGCGGCCGGCACCGTACGGGGCACACCCGCCGGGGTGCGCCTCGTGCGCCGCCTTCCCTCCGTCGCCTCCGCGGAGGGAAGAAGGCGTCCCGCCGCGTCCGTAGCGGCCGACGTCCCGCCGCTTCCCTGGCGGCCGTGTGCCCTCGCTTCCGTAGCGGCCGTCCGGCCGTCCTGCGACCGCTTCCGTGACAGCCGTCGCGCCACCACCTTCGTAGCGGCCGTCCTCCTCCGCCGCGTCCGCGGCGGCCGTCGTGCCGCCCTGTCCGTAGCGCCGTCGTGCCGGTGTCGTCGCCGCGGCCTCTCCGCGGCACGGCAGGACATCATCCTCGCGCCGTCCCGGCTCCCTCGCACCAGGAGAGGGCGTCGGGACGGCGCGCGAGGCCGGCCGCGGGGCGTCAGGGCGCGGTGCTCTCCGCGAGGCGCTCGATCCTCAGCAGGCGTGGTGGCCGTACGGCGGGCTCGGGCAGACGCAGGGGCGACCGGCCGGGGGTGATGCTGCCGAGGAGCGCGGCCCGGCGGGCGCCGGTGCCCGAGGGCAGGGCGCCGGGCAGGCCGTGCACCGTGAGGAACCCCAGCACGGCGAAGGCCAGGGCCTCCTTGGCGTCGGAGGGCAGGCCCAGCTCGTCGCTGGGGCGCAGCCGTACGCCGGGCAGTTCTTCGGCGATCATGCGCATCAGGACCGGGTTGCGCAGGCCGCCGCCGGAGACGACCAGTTCGGTGACCCCGTGGGCGCGGCAGGCGCCGGCCACGGTGACGGCGGTGAGCCGGGTGAGGGTGGCCAGCACGTCCTCGGGGGCGGGGGTCGGCGCGGCGTCCAGGGCGCGCAGCAGGTAGGGCAGGTGGAAGTGCTCCTTGCCGGTGCTCTTGGGGGCGGGCCTGCGGTAGTAGGGGTCGTCCAGGAGGACCCGGAGCAGTCCGGGGCTGGTGCGGCCGGCGGCCGCCCGGCGTCCGTCCTCGTCGTAGCCGGCGGCCCCGGCGGTGAAGTGCCGTACGGCGGCGTCGAGCAGCGCGTTGGCGGGCCCGGTGTCGAAGGCGAGGGGCTCGGCGCCGGGCGCGAGGACGGTGACGTTGGCGATGCCGCCCAGGTTCAGCGCCGCCGGGGTGCCGGGCAGTCCGCGCAGCAGCAGCGCGTCGGTCATGCCGACCAGCGGCGCTCCCTGCCCGCCGGCGGCGACGTCCCTGCTGCGCAGGTCGGAGACGACCGGGAGTCCGGTGGCCTCGGCGATCCAGGCCGGCTGTCCGAGCTGGAGCGTGCCGCGCACCGTGTCGTCCTCGACCCAGTGGTGCACGGTCTGGCCGTGCGAGACGACCAGGTCGGCGGTGCCGCCGCACAACTCGCGCAGCGTGCGTTCCGCGGCGGAGGCGAAGGCCCGGCCGATGCCGGTGTCCAGCGCGCACACGGCCTGCGTGGTGGTGGCCGCCGGGGGCAGCGTGGCCGCGATCAGGTCCTTCAGGTCCTCGGGGTAGGCGGTGGAAAGGTGCCCGAGGGGCCGCAGGGTCAGGGTGTCGCCGTCCAGGGCGAGGTCCGCGGCGGCGGCCTCGATGGCGTCGTAGGAGGTGCCCGACATCAGGCCGATCACGCGCACGGCGCCTCCCTGCGGCTGCGGGTGCGGGCGCGGCTGCGGCTGCGGGTGCGGGTGCGGGTGCGGCTGAGAATGTGGCTGCGGCTGCGCATTGGCCGTGGGTGCGGCTGCGGCATGCGTGCTCCGTGGTGTGGGGGGACGGGCGCGGGGCCGCCCGGGCGGCCCCGCGCGTCGGGCGGTGTCACTCGCGGCCCGCGGTGGCGGTGACGCGGTCGGCCCCGCCCCCCTGTCCGCCGTCGCCCACGGCGATGCCGGCGGTCGTCTCGGGGGCGCGGTGGAACAGGCTCATCAGTCCGCCGACGGCCAGGGTGACCAGTACGCCGATCGGCACCAGCCACTGCGCGGCGATCGCCGTCGGCACGGTGGCACCGGCGACCGTGACGTCGATCTTCACGTCGCGGACGATGTACGTCATCACGGCGACCGTCACCAGGAACGCCACGATCGAGTCGGTCTCGTTGGCCCGCCGGACGAGGCGCCCGAGCAGGAAGGCGCCGAGCAGTGCGCCGTAGGTGTAGCCGGCGATGGTCAGGCCGGTGAGGTAGACGTTGCCGGTGCTGGTGCTGAAGGCGCAGGCGAAGACTGCCATCAGCACCGCCCATACCAGGGTCATCACCCGGGCGAGCCGGAGCAGGAACTCCTCGGAGGGCGTCCGGCGGAAGAAGCTGTGGATGATGTCGGCGACCGTCGAGTTCGACATGGAGTTCAGCGCGGAGGACAGCGAGCCCATCGCGGCGCCGAGGATGCCGGCCACCAGCAGGCCGGAGACGACCACGGGCAGCCCGTGCAGGATGAAGTCGGGGTAGAGGTTGTCGGAGCTGCTCAGGCCCAGTTCCTTGAAGCTCTTGCCCTCGTTGTACGACCACAGCAGCGCGCCGACCAGGGAGAAGGCGGCGAACTGCAGGGTGACGAAGACACCGGAGGCGATCATGGCCTTCTGCCCGTCGCGCAGGGAGCGGGTGGCCAGGATGCGCTGGACGATCAGCTGGTCGGAGCCGTGGCTGGCCATCGCGAAGATCGCGCCGCCGATGATCGCGGTGGGCAGGGCGAACGGGCTGGTGAGGATGTGCGCCGGGTCGAAGTCGGTGTCGAAGAGCTTGAACTGGCCGGCGTGCAGGGCGTTCGCGAAGCCGTCGCCGCCGACGTGTCCGGACAGCACGGCGATCGCGAGGACGGCGCCGCCCAGGTAGAGGCTCATCTGGATGGCGTCGGTCCAGATGACGGCCTTGATGCCGCCGAGGTAGGTGTAGACGACGGTGATCAGGGTCAGCACGACGATGATCAGCCGGTAGCCGGCGTGCACGCCGAACTCGTCGAGCAGCAGCTTGATCGGGATGGCGGAGGCGAACAGCCGTACGCCCTCGGCGAGCAGCCGGGTGAAGACGAAGGTCACCGAGGCGAGCCCCTGGAGTCTCAGCCCGAACCTGCCGCCGAGGTACTGGTAGGCGCTGACGAAGCCGCCGCGCTTGTACAGGGGGATCAGGACGGTGGCCACGACCACGCGGCCGATCACATAGCCGAGGGCCAGTTCGACGTTGCCGAAGCCCTGCCCGCTGTAGGCGCCGCCGGGCACGCTGATCACGGTGAGCACGCTCGTCTCGGTGGCCACCACGGAGAACGAGACGGTCCACCACGGCATGTGGCCCTCGCCGACGAAGTAGTCCTTCGCCGACTTCTGCCGGCCGGCCAGCCGCAGTCCGATCACGGCGATCGCCACCAGGTAGACGAGGACCACCACGAGGTCGAGTTGGCGCACGCTCACTCCTCAACAACGGCCGGACGGTTGACCGGCGGGACGGGGACGGTGGGGCGGGGTGCCGTCCGCCGTACGCGGACGACATGGGGTTCGTGCGGTGCGCCGGCGTCCAGCGCCAGCAGGCGTGCGCCGTCCAGCGGGTCCCCGAGCGGGGGCCGCGGGCGCAGAGGGTACGGGGAGCCGGCGAGCGCGGCGCGCAGCGGAGCGAGGAGGGGTTCGCCCAGGCCGGTGAGCCCGCCGGTGACGGCGACCGCGACGGGTTCTCCGTCATGGCGGGCATGGCCGTCACGGCCGGCGTGGCCGGCGTGGCGGGTGATGCGGCGGGCGGCGGTGAGCACGGCCTCGGCCAGCGCGGTGGCGGCGTCGGCGAGGACGGCGCGGGCGGGGGCGTCGCCGGCCTCGGCCGCCCCGGCCACGTCCGGTGCGAAGGACGCGGCGGTACGGGCGGGGTTGCCGTCCCGGCCGAGGGCCGCCGGCAGCAGGTCCGGATCACCGAAGCGCTCGACAGCGGCGGCCAGCAGTGCGGTGTCCGGCCCCCGCCCGTCGTGGGCGCGCAGCGCGGCCCGCAGTCCGGCGGCGCCGATCCACGCCCCGCTGCCCTCGTCGCCGAGCCAGGGGCCCCAGCCGCCGACCCGGGCGTACGAGCCGTCGTCGCCGATGCCGACGGCGACGGAGCCGGTGCCGATGGCCAGCACCACCCCGGTACGGCCGCCCAGCGCGCCCGCGTGCGCGGTGACGGCGTCACTGGTGACCGCCACCTCGTCGGTGGGCAGGTCGTCCAGGAGCAGCCGGGCCAGGGCGCGGGCGGCGTCCGGTGCGGCGGCCGCTCCCGCCGCGCCGACGCACACCGAGGCGGGACGCGGCGAGGGCCGCCGTTCCAGGAGCGGCCGGACGGCGGCCAGTACGGCGGCGCGGGCCAGGGTCACTCCGCCGGCGGCGGCGAGACCGGGCGCGCCGGGCACCTCGTGGACGCCGTTGACGTAGTGGGCGCCGTCGGTGCTGTCGTACAGCACGGCACGGCAGCCGGTCTTGCCCAGGTCCACCGCCGCTGCAGAGGTCATACGGCACGCCTTCGTGTCTGCGGGGATCCGGCGCGTCGGCGGTCACGGGACAGCGCGGCCCCTCGGGGCCGGCAGGCCGGTGGCCGCCGCGGATCACGGTCCAGCGAGTATCAGAACGCCGCCCTCCGGATGTCAATAAGTAACTTCATGTAACTCGGGCCGTAACTTTTTGACGGCCATGCGGGGGGTGGTTAGGGTGTCGCCCACCCCGTCAGGAGGGAACGGCCCATGTCCCGCCAGGAACCACCCCGCGCACCGGCCCGGCCGGCGCGGGACGCCTCCCCCGCCGAGACCCTGGCGCGCATCCGCGCGGCGCTGCCCTCGCTCGCCCCCTCGGAGCGCAGGGTGGCCGACGCGGTGCTGGCCGACCCGGCGCGGGCGTCGGAGCTGTCCATCGCCGCGCTGGGCCGGCGGGCCGACACCTCGGTGGCCACGGTGATGCGCTTCTGCAGGACCATCGGCGTCGCCAACTACCCCCAGCTGCGCCTGGCGCTGGCCGCCGCCGCGGCCCGTGAGCACGCCCTCGGCGGCGAGCGCCCGGCGCCGGGCACCGACATCAGCGCCACCGACACCCTGGACGAGATCGTCGGCAAGATCGTCTACAACGAGGTGCGCGCGTTGGAGGACACCGGGGCCGGGCTGGACACACAGGTGCTGGGCCGTGCCGTCGAGGCCGTGGCGGGGGCGCGGCGGATCGACATATTCGGCGTCGGCGCGAGCGCCTTCGTCGGGCAGGACCTGCACCAGAAACTGCACCGCATCGGCCACATGGCCTTCGTCTGGACCGACCGGCACGCGGCGCTGACCGCCACCGCCCTCGTCGGTCCGGGGGACGTCGCCGTGGCCGTCTCGCACTCCGGGGAGACCGAGGACACCGTCGAGCCGCTCCAGGCCGCCGCCGAGCGCGGCGCCACGACCATCGCGCTGACCAACGTGCCGCGCTCCACCCTGGCGCAGAGCGCCGACCTTGTCCTTGCGACCTGCGCCCGCGAGACACCGTTCCGCTCCGGCGCGACGGTCAGCCGTATCGCGCAACTGGCGGTCGTGGACTGTCTGTTCGTCGGCGTGGCGCAGCGCTCCTTCGACGCCACGGCGACCGCTCTGCCGGCCACCTACGGCGCGGTCCAGCGCCGCAGGCGTCCCCCCGTGCAGCGCCGCACGGCGGGCGAGGACTGACCGCCGCCGCGCTCCGTCTCCGCCGGTCAGTACGCCTCGACAGCCGGCGCCACGCCGCGCACGACGGCACGCCCGGCATACGGGCATACGGGCATACGGGCGCGGAGCCTGACGACGGCGCATCCGGTGCGACCGCCGGCCGCCGCTCGGTACGCGGCCCAGCCGCTCGGCGCGCAACTTCCTCGGCACCCCCGAAGCCCACCCGGCACGCGGCCGGGTCCGCCGGGCCGCCGGGCCGCCGGCGTCGTGCCGTTGCCGGCGGTGGTGCCGGAGGCAGCGACGGCGGGGGTCGCAGACCCGGGCGGCCGCACGGCGGGGTGCTCAGCGCCCCGGTCGCCGCCCTCGCGCCCCGTCCCGCCCGTCCGCACCGGCCGGTGATCGTGCGGCCGTCGTCGCGAGCGCGGCCGTGATCAGCGCGGCGGGCAGGGCGGGAGCCGCGACCGGCACCCACCGCGCCGCCGCGCCGGCCGCCAGCGCACCGGCCACCAGCAGCAGCAGGACCACCGTGGTACGGCGTTGCAGCCGCCTGTTGACCGTCAGATCGACGACGACGCCCGTCATGGCCCCGGTCATGTAGGCCGTCGTCACCCTGCTGCCCAGGACGACACGGACGGCGCCGCTCTGGCAGCCCATGGTCCAGGCGGCGACCGCCTGCAGGGCGGTGCGCACGGCCGTGCCCGGCGCGCCGTCCGTCGCCAGCCAGGACGCCGCGACACCCCACAGGGCCAGGCACTCCACGGTCAGTGGCCCCGTGATGCCGGCCGCCCACCGGGGGCGGCGGGCGGCGGCGAGCCCGCTCCCGGCCGCGACGCCGAGGAGGTAGGCGGCGATCGCCATGGCGGCGAGGGCCGCGAGCGCCGGCCGCTGCTGGCCCAGACCGACCCCGAGCAGCGCGGAGTTGGCCGTCATCACGCTGGTGAAGACGCCGCCCCACATCAGATAGCTGACGGCGTCGACGGCGCCGGCGGCCGCGGTCATCAGCATCTGCGCGGCCACCGGTCTCGCCGGCCGGCGGACCGCTGGGCGGGACGGTTCGCCGTGCGTCACGCCCGTGGAGCCGTCGTGCTCGGCGTGCTCGGCGTGCTCGGCGTGCTCGGCGTGCTCGGCGTGCTCGGCGTGGGCGCGCCGGGGTGGTCCTCCGGGAGGTTCCGCGGGGGCGCGGGGCGGAGCACGCCGGTGCCTTTGGCGAAGCCGGCCGGTCTGCCGGGCAACTCGGTCACCCCTTCCCTCCGTTCGGGTGCCCGCGCTCGGCCCTCGCACGGAGCCCGCACAGCGGCGGTTCGCACGCGCCGGCCGGTGTACGGGCAGTGCTCCCGCAAACTCTAGGGCGGTACGCACGGGGCCTGCCACCGCTCGGGGGGCCGCTACCAGTCGTGCACGGTGCCGTCCCGCAGCCTGTTCACCGGCAGGTAGGCGGGCTGGTAGGGGAAGCGGCGGGCCGCCCCGGTGTCGAGTTCGACGCCCAGGCCCGGTGTGTCGGACGGGTGAAGGAGGCCGTCGTCGAAACGGTAGGAGGTGCGGAAGACCTCCAGCGTGCGGTCGGAGTGGGGCATGTACTCCTGGATGCCGAAGTTGTGGACGGCCAGGTCCAGATGGAGCGCGGCGGCCATGCCCACCGGGGAGATGTCGGTCGGACCGTGCATGCCCGACCTGACGCCGTACACGGCCGCGAGGTCCAGCAGCTTCCTCATCGCGGTGACACCGCCGGCGTGGGTGACCGCGGAGCGCACGTAGTCGATCAGGCGCTCGCCGAGCAGCGTGGTGTAGTCGTGCACCGAGTTGAAGACCTCGCCGATGGCCAGGGGTGTCGTCGTGTGGTGCCGGATCAGGCGCAGCGCCGACTGGTCCTCCCCCGGTGTGGCGTCCTCCAGCCAGAACAGGTCGTACGGCTCCAGCGCCTTGCCCAGACGTGCCGCCTCGATGGGCGTCATCCGGTGGTGCCCGTCGTGCAGCAGCGGCAGCCCGGGGCCGAACTCCGCCCGTACGGCCTCGAAGACGGAGGGCAGATGGCGCAGATAGGCGCGTGTGTCCCAGGTCTCCATGGCAGGCCGGGGCGGGCCGCCGGTGGCGGCGCGGCGCGCCGGCTCGTAGTCGTAGCGGTCCCCGCCGCCCGCGCCGGAGGCGGCGACGCCGTACACGGAGTCCAGGCCGGGCACGCCCGTCTGGACGCGTATGGCCCGGTAGCCCAGCTCGAGGTGCTCGCGCACGGAGTCGAGCAGTTCCGGCACGTCACGGCCGGAGGCGTGCCCGTAGGCCAGGGCGCCGGTGCGGGAGGCGCCGCCCAGCAGCTGGTACAGCGGCATCCCGGCGTACTTGGCCTTGATGTCCCACAGGGCCGTGTCCACGGCTGCCACGGCCGCCATGGTCACCGGGCCGCGCCGCCAGTACGCGCCGCGGTACAGGTACTGCCAGGTGTCCTCGATGCGGGAGGCGTCGCGCCCGGCGAGCAGGGGCACGACGTGGGAGTCGAGGTAGGCCTGGACGGCCAGTTCACGGCCGTTGAGCGTGGCGTCGCCGAGGCCGGTGACGCCGTCCTCGGTGGTGATGCGCAGGGTGACGAAGTTCCGTCCCGGGCTGGTGACGATCACCTCGGCGGACACGATCCGCATGGTGGTTTCCCCCTCTTCTCGGTCGGTTCACTCGGTGGGCCGGCCCGGCCGCCGTTCGCCTCGGCCGCCGGCCCGCCGCTCCGCCGGTCGGCGATCCGGCGGCGACAGCGGGTCCGCGCCGGCGGGACGCGGAGCTCAGCGGGTGCGGGCGCGGCGGGCCAGCTCGGTCTGGACCTCGGCGACGATCCGCTCGGGCGGCAGGGTGCCGTCGACGCTCATCCCGGCCTCGTCCTCGTCCAGCGGCTCCAGGTCCTCGAACTGCGAGGACACCAGGGAGGCGGGCATGAAGTGCGCCGCCCGGCCCGCCACGCGGGCGTCGGCCTCCTCCCGGTCCACCACCAGGTGCACGAAGAACGTGTCGGGATCGGCCACGCGCAGCAGCTCTCGGTAGACGCGGCGCAGGGCGGAGCACGCGAGTACGAGCCCCTCCTCCGGGCCTGCCGCCCGGATGCGGCCCGCCAGGGCGGCGAGCCAGGGGCTGCGGCTGCGGTCGTCGAGCCGGATGCCGCTTCTCAGTGACGCCAGGTTCTGTGCGGGGTGGTGGTCGTCCCCCTCCTCGAAGGGCGCCCCGAGCGACTCCGCCAGGTACTCCCCCACGGTCGTCTTGCCGCATCCGCTGACGCCCATGACGACGACGGGGGCACGCCGGGCGCGCACCACCGCGGCCATGGCCTCGCGGAAGCCGTCCCGGTGCGCGGCCGGCAGGCCGTTGGCGTCGAACTGGGCCAGCCCCGCCCGCAGCTTGTCGCGCACGCCGCGGTCGTGCAGCCGTCCGCTGCGGATCTCGGCGAGGAGGGCCTCGGAGAAGGCCTCCGCGGCCATGGGCAGCCCCTGGTCGACGGCGTGCGCGAGCCCCATGTGCAGCCACATGGCGATGGGTTCGGGGCGGGTGGGGTAGCTCTGCACGGCGCCGGCGCCGACGACGGCCCGCACCGGCCTGACCGTGGCCTCCCGGTGCCGGCCCGCCCAGTCCCGGTCGATGCGGTGGTTGAGCGCCATGACGGCCGGGTCGGCCAGGTGCAGGAACAGCTCGTTGCGCGACCCCCTGAGCAGGGTGCGGTGGAAGGCGGCGTCGACGTCCCGGAAGCGCTGCCGGACGGCGGCTCCCTCCTCGGGACGCGCGAAGTGCGGGTCGCGGCTGAGGGCGAGCAGGGTGCGGGCGTGGCCGGTGAGGTCGTGGCAGATCTCCGCGGACCGGCCGAGCGCGGCCAGCCGGGCCGCCCGGGGCTCGATCACCTCGCGCAGCTCGGTCAGCGACCGCATCTGGCTGTCCGGTGCCACCTCCAGGCGCCAGGCGATCACATCGGGGTCCAGCAGGTCCCACCGCTCCAGCGGCAGCACGGTGGCCCCGACCCGGGCCTGGAGGTTGACCAGCCCCTTGAGGTGCAGCGTCTGCAGTGCCTCGCGGGCCATGGGACGGGTGATGCCGAACTCGTGCATGACGGCGTCCACCGTCAGGTGCCGGTCGCGGGGTTTGACGCCCTCCACGATCTGGCAGCCCAGTCGTTCCACCACCTGCGCGGTGGAGCCCGGTGACGCGTTCTCGGTGCCGGCCGGCGGGTCGAACTCGGGACCAGTCATGCCCTGAACGCTATGTCACGGCGTTCCTGTGGTCACCGGTCCGCGCGGCGGCGGTGGAAGCGCGGGGGGCATCGAGGGCGCGCGGCGGAGCGCGTGACCCGGCGCGTCCGCGCCCGTGCGCCCAATCGGGGGCTCATGGCGCATCAGAAGCCTTTTCTGATGCGTCTCGGATGGCTACGTTGGTCAGTCATTCGACGTCATTCGACCGATTCCGCTGGTGCCTTCCCGTTCTGACCGAGCCGCAGGAGAGCCCCATGCCCGAACCCGAACCCACCTCGCCCACCGGCGGTCCGCCGGAACGGCTGTCTCTGCGCTGGGCGCTCATCCTGCTGGCCGCGGTGGTGGCGGGGCTGCTGGCGGGCCTGCTGACGTACGCCCGGTCGGGGGACTGGCCCGCCTGTCTCCTGGCGGCCCTCGGCGCGAGCGGGGCGACCCTGGTGAGCCTGCCCCTCCTCGTGTGAGGGCCGCCGCGGCGTCCCGGTGCGCACCGCCTCACTTGGTCAGCGGGCCGAACTCCTTGCGGGTGTCGACCGGGTCGCCGAAGAGCTGCCAGCGTTCGCCCTTGAAGCGCATCAGCCGCATCGTCTCGATGGGGAAGGCGTCGCCCGGGCCCGTGGACAGGGTGACCCCGGGCAGCAGCAGGCCCACCTTCACGTCCCTCAGGTGGCGCACCGCGTCGCGGAGCCCTTCCCTGGTGGGGCACTTCATGGTGTCCAGGGCCTTGTGCAGGCTGGAGGCGACGGCCCAGCCGTAGGCGTTGAACTGGTTGTCCGGGTCGGCGGAGGGCTCGTACTTGTGCAGGGCCTCCTTGTAGGTCCTGATCTCGGGGTCGCCGGCCCACTGCCGGTCGGCGGGGTCCTTGAAGTACGTCGCGGAGACCACGCCCTGGACGTTGCGGAAGCCGACCGGCTTCAGCACCGCGGCGGACGAGGCCACGTTGTTGACGATGTGCAGCGGGTTCCAGGCGGTGTTCCGGGCGTCGGCGGCGAGGGCCTGGCTGGCGAACTTGGGCGTGGTGACGTCCAGCAGCACGTCCGCCCGGGACCGGGCGAGGCTCGTCATCTGCGCCGAGACCGAGGGGTCGGTGACCTCGTAGCTCTGCGTGGCGACCACCTCGACGCCGCTGCCGGCGACGGCCTTGCGGAACCCGCCGAGCAGGTCCTTGCCGAAGTCGTCGTTCTGGTACAGGACCGCGACCCTCGCCCTGGGCCGCGCGTCCCTGAGGTACTTGGCGTACACCCGTGCCTCGGCCACGTAGTTGGGCTGCCAGCCGATCGTCCAGGGGTGCTGGTCGTCCGTGCCCCAGACGGAGGCGCCCGTGGCGACGAAGGGCTGGGGCACCTGCCGCTTGTTCAGGTAGTCCCGCACCGCCGCGGTGGAAGGGGTGCCCAGGGTCTGGAACACGGCGAACACCTTCTCCTGCTCGACGAGTCTGCGCGCCTCCTCCACCGCCTTGGGCGGCTGGTAGCCGTCGTCACGGACGACGAACTCCACCTTGCGGCCGCGGATGCCGCCCTTGTCGTTGACGTGGTGGAAGTAGGCCGACACGCCCTGGCTGATGGTGCCGTAGGCGGAGGCCGGTCCGGACAGCGGGTAGATCCCGCCCAGCTTGATCGTGGTGCCGGTGACTCCGGTGGTCCGGCAGTCGCCGCCGGCGGCGGACGCGCCGTCGTCGTCGCCGCGCTGGCCGGCGCAGGCGGTGGCGGTGAGCAGGGCGGCGGCAGCGGCGGCGGCCGCCCGTGCGGCGGTGGACTTGCGCATGGGTTCAATCCCTTTCCGTGCGGGGCGGTACGCCCACGGGTTCGCCGGCGTCGGCGGGTCGGGGTGCCGGCGGGTCGGCGGGCCGGCGGGGGGACTCCTCCGCGGGCCGGTCGTCGGACTCGCACGCGGGCCGGTCCGCGGACGGGTCCGGGGTCCCGTCCAGGGTCCCGTCGGGGGTCCCGTCCGGGGCCTGCGGGTCCGCGGGTGCGAGCGGTGGGGCGGAGGCGGGCACGGGCTCCGGGGCAGGCTCCAGGACGGGCCCCGGCAGCGGATCCGGGACGGGCCCCGGCGCGGGATCCGGGACGGTCCCCGGCGCCGGCTCAGGCGCGGTGCGCGACGCGCGGCGGGCGGCGGCCCGCAGGCGGCCCGGCAGCCCGGCCAGTCCCGTCGGGGCCACGAACATCACCACGATGATCAGCAGGCCGAACACCACACCGGGCGCCGCGTCGCTGAGGTCCTGGGACACGCTCGGCACGTACATCACGAACGCCGCGCCCAGCAGCGGCCCGTACAGCGAGCCCAGTCCCCCGACCACCAGGCCGGCCAGCAGCGTGATGGACAGCACGAAGCCGAAGGAGTCGGGCGAGACGAACCCGATCACCCACGTGTAGAGGCAGCCGGCCACCCCCGCGAACATCGCGCTCCAGGCGAAGGCGAGCGTCTTGTGCAGGGACAGCCGCACACCCATGACCTCCGCGGCGCTCTCGTTGTCCCGCACCGCCCGCAGGGCCCGGCCGGTCCGTGAGTGCAGCAGGTTGCGGGCGAGCAGCAGGGCCACGGCGGTGACGGCGAGGACGACGAAGTACGTCCACTGGTCCTCCGCCAGCCCGCTCCAGGCGGGCGGCCGCGGTTTGTCCACCGTCAGGCCCATGGAGCCGCCGGTCAGCGACTGGAGCCGTTTGAGCAGCGGCGGCAGGAACACCGCGAACGACAGTGTGACCAGCGCCAGATACAGTCCGCGCAGCCGCAGGGCGGGCACCCCGAAGGCGAGCCCGAGGAGGAAGCAGCCCGCGGCCGCGACCGGCAGGGTGGCCAGGTGGCCGGTGCCGTACCGGTCGAGCATGACCGCCGTCGTGTACGCTCCGGCGGCCAGGAACGCACCGTGCCCCAGCGAGATCTGCCCGCCGAACCCGACGAGCAGGTTCAGCCCGGCCAGCGCCACCGCGTACAGCAGCACCATGGTCAGCTGGAACACCTGGAACGGGGCGAAGTAGAACGGCACGTATCCGGCGGCCGCCGCCGCGAGCAGCGCGCCGAGCGCCGCCCGCAGCCGCCGGGCCCGGGGGGTGCCGAGTACCGCGACGATCGTGTTCATGCGCGTTCCACCGCCGCCCGTCCGAACAGGCCCTGCGGCCTGACCAGCAGCACCCCGAGGATGATCGCCAGGGGTACGCCCACCTTCAGGTCCTCGCCGACCACGTCGACGTACGCCCCGGTCAGGGTTTCGGCGACGCCCACGAACAGTCCGCCGGCGACCGCGCCGACCGGGCTGTCGAAGCCGCCCAGGGTGGCCGCGGCGAACGCGTAGATCAGCACCCCGCCCATCATGTTGGGCTCCAGGAACAGCAGCGGCGCGACGAGCACGCCGGACACGGCGCCGACCGTGGCGGCCAGCCCCCAGCCGAGCATCAGCACCCGGTCCACGCGGATGCCCGACAGCCGTGCGGAAGCGGGGTTGCCGGCGACCGCCCGCATCACCAGCCCGGCGGAGGTGTGCTGGAACAGCAGGTAGAGCAGGCCCATCACGACGGCGACGACCCCGATGACGCCCAGCGTCGACCAGTCCACGCGCACCCCGGCCAGGTCCGGCCCGCCGTCCGGGAACGGCCGCGGGAAGTCCTTCACGGTGAACGACCAGATCAGCCCGGCCAGCGCGTTGACGAGGATGAACAGGCCGACCGTGACGATGACCAGGGTCAGCTCGGGCGCGCCCCGCACCGGACGGATGACGATCCGCTCGATCAGCATGCCGCCGGCGAAGGACACCGCGAGGGTGACCGGCAGCGCCAGCCAGAACGCCATTCCGGACGCCATCAGCTGCCAGGCGACGTACGTCGAGAGCATCGCCAGCTCGCCCTGTGCGAAGTTGACGATCCCGGTGAACCGGTGGATGAGGACCAGGGCAAGGGCGAGACTGGCGTACACCGCGCCGGCGCCCAGCCCCTCCACCACCTGCTGGAGGAGATCGGTCACCCCGCTCACCCCGCCTTCGCGGAGGCGGCGGTGATGCCGAGGTACACCTCGGCGACCTGCGCGTCCTCGCGGATCCGTGCGGCCGGCCCGGACAGCACCAGGCGGCCGGCCTCCAGTACGTGCGCCTGGTGCGCGACGTCCAGCGCGAGCCGGGCGTTCTGCTCGACGACGATCACAGTGGTGCGTTCCTCCTCGTTGACGGCACGGACGATCTCGAACAGCTCGCGGGTCACCAGCGGCGCGAGCCCGAGGGACGGCTCGTCCAGGAGCAGCAGGGCGGGCCGCGACATCAGCGCCCGGCCGATCGCGAGCATCTGCTGCTCCCCGCCGCTGAGGCTGCCGGCGGCCTGGCGCTGCCGGCGGCGCAGGACGGGGAAGTAGCCGTAGATCCGGTCCAGTTCGGCCGCCAGGGCCGCCCGGCCGGCCCGGCCCCGGCGCAGCGGGCCGGTGCGCGGGTGGGCGCCGACGCGCAGGTTCTCCTCGACGGTCAGGTCGTTGAAGGTGCCCCGGCCCTCGGGCACATGGGCCACGCCCAGCCGGGCGGCCTGTTCCGGCCGGCGTCCCAGCAGCTGGGTGCCGTCCAGGGTGACCGAGCCCCGGCCGCGGACCATGCCGCACAGCGCCCGCAGGGTCGTGGTCTTGCCCGCGCCGTTGGGTCCGAGGATCGCGCACACCTCGCCGCGGGCCACCGTGAGGTCGATCCCGTGGAGCACCCGTGCCTGGCCGTATCCGGCGTGCAGGTCACGGACGTCGAGGAAGCCGGGCTCCGCGGCCGTCCCCCGCCCGTCGCCGCCGGTGGTGGTCCCGTTCACGCCGGCACCCCCAGATACGCCTCCACGACGGCCGGGTCGCGCTGGACCAGGGCCGGCGGGCCCTCGGCGATCCGGCGGCCGAAGTCGAGGCACACGATCTTGTCGCACAGGCCCATCACGAAGCCCATGTGGTGTTCGACCACCACGAGCGTCAGGTCGAAGTCCCGGCGCACCGACCGGACCAGGTCCGCGAAGTGGGCGACCTCGCCGTGGCTGAGCCCGTTGACGGGCTCGTCCAGCAGGAGCAGCCGGGGCCGCACCGCGAGCGCCCGGGCGAGTTCGACGCGTTTGAGCGTGCCGAACGGCAGCCCGGAGGCGGGGCGGTCGGCGACGGCGTCCAGACCGAGCCGGCGCAGCAGGTCGTCGGCCTGGTCGCGCAGTTCCCGCTCCTCCCGCCGCACGCGGGGCAGCCGCAGCGCGGCGGCGAGGTGCCCGGTGCGCCCCCGGCTGTGCGCGCCGACCATCACGTTCTCCCGGACCGTGAGCCCCGGGAACAGGCCGAGGTTCTGGAAGGTGCGGGCGATCCCGCGCCCGGCCACGGCGTGCGGCGGCAGGGCGAGCAGGTCCTCGCCCTCGAACCGCACCCGTCCGCCGTCGGGGGTGCACCGCCGGGTGAGGCAGTTGAACAAGGTGGTCTTGCCGGCTCCGTTCGGCCCGATGAGCCCCACGGCGCTGCCCGGCTCGACGGTGAACCCGACACCGTCCAGTGCCGTGATCCCGCCGAAACGCACGGTGATACCGTCGACCGTGAGCATGAGTGACGCCCCTTCCGAGGTGCTGGGGGGTGGGCGAGCGTCACAGTAGGTGGCGGCGTTCCGGCCGCACATTGGGTGCGGGCACCCAACTTCCGCGCCGCGAACCTGTGCGCCGCGCACAGGCCGCCGCGAACCGCCCCCGCCGGCCCTGTTGACGGAGCACGAACCCTGCCGCGACGATCGGCGCCATGCCTCGCGGTCCCGCCCTGGGCGCCCCCCGACCCGCCGAGCCGCTGCACGAGGAGCGGCAGCGGATCCTGCGCGCCGTCCACGACCGGGTGGAGGAGGTCGCGGAGACCGCGGTGGCGGTGATGCGCGCGGAGATCCCCTCGTACGCGCTGCAGGACGAGCGGTTCTTCGCGGACGTGCGCGACCAGGTACTCGAGCACTACCGCATCCAGCTGGCGGCGCTGGCCGGCGGCCGGGACATCGCCCCCGAGGACCTGATGTTCAGCCGGGCCGCGGCGATGCGCCGGGCGCGGGCCGGGTTCGCGCTGGAGGACTGGATCAGCGCCTTCCGCATCGGCCGGCAGGTGCTGTGGGACACGCTGCTGGAGTGCGCGGGCTCCGCGCCGCGGGCGCAGCAGGCGGCGTTGTCCCTCGTCACCCCGCTGATGCGGTACGTCGACTACTCCAGCACCCACGCCGCGCAGGCGTACGTGGAGTACCAGCAGCACGTGGTGGCCGACGCCGACCGGGAGCGGCGCGACCTGCTGGACCAGTTGCTGGCCGGGGCGGCGCCGACGCAGCCCTCGCTGCTCGCGGCGGCGCAGGCGTACGGCATCGGCCCGCGCTCGCCCATGATGGCGGTGGTGGCGGTGTGCGTCGGCGACAGCCGCACCGGGGACCGCGCCCTGGCCGAGCAGGGGTACGCCGCCGGCGCGTCGATCAGCGTGGCCGGGCCCTGGGCGGGCCGGACCCTGGTCGTGGTGCGGCACGGTGAGGTGGTCGCCGTGCCGGTGGTCCGCGCCGGCATGAACGACGAGGACATCTGCACCCACTTCGCGGCGCTGCAGCGGCGGCTGGCCCGGGAGGGCACCATGCTCGCCATGGGCATCAGCACCGTCGCCCACGGCGCGTCCGAACTGCCGCGCGCCTACCGGGAGGCGCGGGCCGCCCTCGACCTGGTGCCGCGCGGGGGCGGGGTGGCGGCGCTGCCGCGGCTGTCCCCCTTCGACTACCTGGCGCTGCGCGCCGACGAACTGGCCCGCCGGCTGGTCGATCCCCGGGTGCGCGCGCTGCTGGAGGAGGACCGCAGGCGCGGGGACACCCTGGCGGCCACCATCCGGGCCTTCGCGGAGGCCGACCTGAATCTGCGGCTCGCGGCCGACCGGCTGCGGGTGCACCACAACACGGCGCACTACCGGTTGCGCCGGATCGAGGAGCGTTCCGGCCGCAATCCGCGCCGGATCGCCGACCTCCTGGAACTGCTGGTCGCCCTCGCCCTGCGCGACGGCGCCCGGGAAGGTGGGGATGATCGGTGAGCGGCAACGCGGAGCCCGCCGGGGCCGGGACGGCGCGCCGGCCCGCCGACGCGCCGGGCACCTGGGACACGCCGGAGGGGCACGCCGGGGCGGACCGTTCCGTCCGGCGCGTCCTGCTGGACGCCGCGCTGGAGGTGTTCGCCGAGCGCGGCTACACCGACGCGAGCCTCACCGAGGTCGCCGCGCGCTCCGGCATCCCGGTGGGCAGCCTCTTCCAGCACTACGGCGGGAAGCGGGGGCTCTACCTCACGCTGTGGGAGGAGTTCCGGGAGGAGCAGGAGCGCCGGACCGCGGCCACCGTGGCCGCCGCGCGCGGCCGTGGCGTGACCGACCCCATCGGTCTCTTCGTGGCCGGGGCCAGGGCGTACCTCGAGGGCGCGTGGGCGCACCGGCGGCACGCCCGGCTCTTCGCCCAGGACGACGCCCCGGCCGGATTCGACGCGCTGCGCCGGCAGTGGGACCGCGCGTGGGTGCGGCGCAACGCCCGCCTGCTGGAGGTGGACGAGCGACGGCGCGCCGGGCGGGTGCGGGTGCGGGTGCTGACCACCGTCATCGGCGGCGCGGCGCGTGAACTCGGCGACAGCGAGGACGAGAAGGAGGCCCGGGAGGTCGTGGACGAGGTGTGCGGCATCCTCGTCCATCTGTCGGCCCCGCCCGGGAACGGTGCCGGCCCGGCGGAGGGCGCCGGCGAGGGGCCGTACCCGGCCGCGGATTGAGACGAGGCCGCGCCGGCTGCGTATCGCTTCACGGGCAGGCGCGGCGGCCCGTGCCCGCCCCCGCCGCGGCGTCCTTCCCTCCCCCAGCGCCCGGCGGCGCGGGCGGGCCGCGGAGGAGTGCCGATGGAACGCGACGACACCGGTCCCGGGCGGTCCCGCACGACCCCCGAGGGCGACCCCGTCCAGGGCGTCCGGGACTCCTTCCGCCAACTCCTGGACGCGCTGGAGGCGGCCCGCGCCGACCTCCACGCCTGGCCGGCGGACCACGCACGTCCGGCGGAGCGGTCGAGCACCACGACGGCCCCGGCCCCGGCGGTGCGCTCCGGGCCGGCGGGACGCCCGGACCCCGCGGGGTACTACGGACCGGCGGGACTCTCGGACCCCGCCGGGAACTCCGGGCCGGTGGGACGCTCAGACCCGGCGGGGTACTCGGTCCCAGCGGTGCGCTCCGGACCGACGGGACACTCGGACCCCGCCGGGCACTCAGACCCAGCGGTGCGCTCCGGACCGGCGGGACTCTCGGACCCCGCCGGGAACTCCGGGCCGGTGGGACGCTCAGATCCGGCGGGGTACTACGGACCAGCGGGACGCCCCGACCCGGCGGAGCACTCGGACCCAGCGGTGCGCTCCGGACCGGCGGGACGCTCGGGCCCCGCGGGGTATTACGGACCGGCGGGACGCCCCGACCCGGCGGGACGCTCAGACCCAGCGGTGCGCTCCGGACCGGCGGGACGCCCGGACCCAGCGGTGCATTCCGGACCGGCGGGACACTCGGACCCCGCCGGGAACTCCGGGCCGGCGGTGCGCCCGGACCCCGCGGGGTACTACGGGCCGGCGGGACACTCGGACCCCGCCGGGCACTCCGGACCGGCGGGACGCTCAGACCCGGCGGGGTACTACGGACCAGCGGGACGCCCCGACCCGGCGGAGCACTCGGACCCAGCGGTGCGCTCCGGACCGGCGGGACACTCGGACCCAGCGGTGCATTCCGGACCGGCGGAACTTTCGGACCCCGCCGGGCACTCCGGGTCGGCGGGACGCTCGGACCCGGCGGGGCTCGCCGGTCCGGTGGTGGGCTCAGGGCTTCCGGCACGCGTGGAATCACCGGAGCGCTCCGGGGGCCTGGCGATGGGCTCGGGTACGACAGCGTATGCGCGTCCGGCGGGGCACTCAGGACCCGCCGCACCCTCGGGTGGGACCGGACGCTCCCGCCCGGCGACGGACTGGTCAAGTCCGGCGGAACTCCGCGCACCTGCGGCACCCTCAGGTCCGGTGGAGCACCCCCGTCCGGCAAGGGGAGCAGGCACCACGGCGTACGCGCGGCCGGCGGAGCGGCCCGGCTCGGCCGCGCGACCCGCACGGGCGGAGCCGGCCGCACCAGGGGCGCGGTCCGTGCCGCCCGTGCCCGGCCGGCGGCCCGTCGTCCCGCCCCTGCCGGTACGGGGACCGGTGACCGCGGGGCCCGAGGGCACGCCGGCCGCCGGGGCGGTGGACGACACGGGGGACGGAGCCGGCTCAGAGTTCGGCGGCGCCGGCCGGCGCCGCGCGCGGCTCGCCGGCGTCCTCGGGCTGAGCGCGCTCGGCGGGTTCGTCCTCGGCTGCGCCGTGCTCCCCGACGGACACGCCGCACCCGCGCGGCCGCCCGCCCCCGTGGAGAGCCCCGACCACCCGCCGGGCGGTCTTCCGCCGCAGGGCGGCGCCCCGCTCCCCCAGGTCACCGGGACCGGGGTGCTGCGCCCGGGCGACAGCGGCCACGGCGTGTACGAACTGCAGGTGCGTCTGCTGCAGATCCCGCATCTCTACGAGGGCGGCGCCATGACCGGCCGTTACGACGAGGCGGTCCGGCGGGCCGTGGCGCTCTTCCAGGAGCGGTACGGGATCCGCGGGGACGAAAGGGGGGTGTACGGGGACAACACCCGGTACGCGCTGATGCTGCGGACCAAGTGAGACGTCACTCGCTCCCCGTGGAGTCCAGGTGGGCGAACACGACCACGTTGGCCTCGTAGTTCCTGGTGGTGCGGTTGAAGGTGCCGCCGCACGTGATCAGCCGCAGTTCCGGGGTCGGTGTGTCGGCGTACACCGCGTCGTCGGGGAAGTCCGCCTTGCTGAAGGTGCGCACCGAGTCGACCTTGAAGTGCGCGACGACCCCGTCCGAGCGTGTGATGTCGACGGAGCTGCCCTCCTCCAGGGAGTCGAGTTCCGCGAACACCGCGGGTCCCTTCTCCGTGTCGACGTGCCCCACGACGACCGCCGCGCCGCGCTCGCCGGGAGTCACCCCGCCGCCGAACCAGCCGACGAGGTTGGCGTTGTCCACGGGGGGCGTCCCGAGCTGGCCCGAGGGCTCCAGGGACACCTTGGTGAACGGTGCGTCCACGCCGATGTCGGGGATCGAGAGACGGATGGGCGCGGACCGGGACAGCGCCTTGTCGTCGGCCTTGTCGGCCCCGTCGGTCTTGTCGGCCCCGTCGGTCTCGTCCGCCCCGTCGGCGCGGGCGGGCGTGGGCGCGGGGTGCTGGGAGACCGGCGTGTGGATGGCGGCCGGCGCCCGCGGGATCTCGGCCGGGCCGGACAGGGAGTGGTGGATGAGCAGGACCCCCAGCCCGACCGCTGCCGCCGACCACAGCAACGAGTGCCGGCGTGGCCGCGTGGCGGGCTTGGTCCCGGACTGCTCCGGCTGAGGCGGCTGGGAGGAGGCCATGCGCGATGCCTTTCAGGACGGCGGGTGTTCAGGGGAGGCGGGGAGAGGCGGGAGAGGTGGGAAGCGGTGGGAAGCGGTGGGGAGCCGCCCGCCGCGGTCCTCGTCGCCCCCGGGGGATGACGAGGACCGCGGCGAAGCGGCGGCCGGACGGGAGGAACGGACTCAGGCAGCCGTGGTGCCGGACGCCTTGCGGCGGCGCAGCACGTACGCGCCCGCTCCCAGACCGCCCAGGACCAGCGCGGCCCCGGCGCTCAGACCGTTGCCGGCGTCGGCGAGACCGCCGCCACCGGCGTGGACGCCACCGTGCGGCTTGCGCCCACGGCCCTCGTCGTCCTTGGAACCGTGGTCGTCGTCGCCCTTGGAGTAGCCGTGGTCGTCGTCGCCCTTGGACCCGTGGTCGTCGCCCTTGGAACCGTGGTCGTCCTTCGAGCCACCGCGGTCGGAGCCGCCCTCGTCGCCCTTCGAGCCACCACGGTCGGAGCCGTTGTCGTCGTTGTCGTCGCTGTCGTCGCTGTCGTCACGGCCGCCCTTGTCGCGGCCGCTGTCGTCGGTGGTCCGCAGGGCCAGCGCGCCGCCACCGGCGTGCACGCCACCGTGCGGCTTGCCGTGGCGGCGGCCCTCGTCGTCCTTCCCGCCCTTGTCACCGTGGTCGCCGCCGCGCGACGAGCCGTGGTCGGAGTCGTCCTTCTTGGAGGAGTCGTCCTTCTTGGACGAGTCGTCCTTGCCGCCGTAGCCGTTGTCGTCGGAGTCGTCGTCCCCCTTGTCGCCGTGCGAGCTTCCGCCGTCGAACGCGGCCTGCTGCGTGGAGCCCGGCACGGAGAGGAGCGTGGCACCGGCGACGGGCGCGGAGAGGGCCACGGTGGTGGCGACGGCTGCCGCCGTGAACAGAGTACGAGTGATACGCATGGGTGTTCCTTCCGCCGCCGCTGCGAGAGCCGGCACACCACCGGCTCACTCGGAATCGCAGTAGCGACGTGATCACACTCGGCAGGATTGCGGCGCGCTACCACTGGGGAGCAGCATTCGGGCTACGGCCCGTTCCTCCCTTTGCCGATTGTCCCTGCTCGGAGTCCCTGTCAGCGGCAGTCGTAGGTGAGGGGCACCCTGACGGTGCGATAGGTGGGCGACAGCAGGCGCAGCTCGGCCCTCGCCCGGTAGCGGCCGGTGCCCTGAAACGTCCACAGCAGGTGCAGCTCGGCGCGCTTCTGACCCCGGGTCACCACTTCGCGGAGCACGCCGGAGGTCGAGCCGTCGCTGCGCACCCACCGGTAGGTGAGGGTGCCGGGTCGTCCGTCCGTGGTCACGACGCCCACGACATCGGCTGTTTCACCGCACGTCAGGACGGCGTGGTCGGCACGGGCAGCCACTTGGCGGACACTCACGGAGGGGCCCAGGTGCTGCCAGGCCAGGAACGCCAGGACGGCGGCCAGCACCGCGGCGGGCAGGGCATGCCGCCGCACCCGCCCGTCCCGGGTGCCCCGGCGGGCCGGGACCGTGGGCACGGTGGGCGTGGCGGACGCGCCGGGCACGGCGGGGCCGGCCGGGCCCGTGCGCCGTTCCAGGGCGGCGGCGACGCCGGGGCCGAAACGCAGGACCGTGCCCTCGGCGCGGCCGGGCCGCGCGTCCGGTGCGGCCTGCGGCCACCCGGACGGGACCGTGGGTGTTCCGGTGTCCGGCCCGGGTCGCTGGATCCAGTGACTGGCGAGGACGGTGGCGCTGTACTCCTCGTCCGCCGGGCCGTGTTCGTGTGTGTCCGGTCCCGGTGCGGGTTCGGCCGGGAGCCTGACGGTGGCCGTGGGTGTGCGGTCGTCGGGCGCGGTCATCGTATGTCGCACCCCCGGGCGAGAAGCTGCTGCGACGCGCCGCCGTCCGCGGCCGCCGGTACGGTCGTGGCCCGCACGGTCCAGTAGCAGCCGGCGCCGAGGAAGCCGTGGTCGACGGTGAGCGTGTACGTGGTGGCGCCGCTGACGGACAAGCTCTGGGCACCGCCGTCCTCGGTCCCGGGCTCGCCCTTGGAGCTGCTCGTGTACCAGGCCACCGAGACCGTCACCGGTCCGGTGCCGTCCGTGGTGACGGTGAGGGTGGCGGTGGCCGTCGACGGGCCCGTCCGGCGGAACGACGAGATCGTGACGTCCTTGACGGCGGGGGCCGGTGGCGCTCCGGGCGTGGTGGTCGCCGGGGTGCTCGCGGTGGGGGTACCGCCGGCCGTCGGCTCCGCGGAGGACGCCGTGGCGGAGGCGGGGCCGGAGACGGGCGGCGAGGGGGTGTCCGCGGGTCCGGACGCCGGGGGGTGTGCCGTCGCCGTGCCGCTCGGGCCGGAGGTCGCGGGGTCCGGCGGCGCCGGCGTGGCCGACGTCGCCGGCGCCGTCGGCGGTCGCGCGGGCGCGGCCGGCGTGAGACCGGGGCGGGCGCTGGTGGTGGCGACGGCTCGCGCGGCGGGCTGGGCGGTGTCCGCGGGCCGGCCGGAGCCGTACGTCAGCACGAGCGCGAGGAGCAGGGCCGCACCGGCCACCAGCATCCCCGGGACGGTGGGCCGCCAGCGCGCCCAGCCGGGGTCCGGCCGGCCGGCGAGCACCGTCCGGGCGGTGTCCGTCGTGGTCCGCGGGGCGCTGCGGGCCGAGGGCAGGAGCAGCGGCAGCAGCGCCACGAGTGCGGCCAGCCCGCGGCGTCCGCGCTCCTCCCACCCGGGGCCGTACGCGGCGCCGGCCACCGCCTCCAGTTCCGCCACGAACTCCCGTGCGTGCGCGGGGCGTTGCCGCGGTGACTTGGCCAGGCCGCGCAGCACCAGGGACCGCACCCGCTCCGGCACCTCCTCGGCCGGGACGGGCGCGTCGACGTGCCGCAGCGCCAGTTCGGCCAGGTTGTCCCCGGAGTAGGGCCGGTGGCCGGTCAGGCATTCGAAGAACGTGGCCGTGGCCGCGTACACGTCGGCGGCCGGTGAGGCGGGGGCGCCGGTCCACTGCTCGGGGGCCATGTAGGAGGGGGTGCCGGCCACCCCGGAGCCCGTTCCGGCGTCGACCGCGATGCCGAAGTCGACGAGCTTGGACGTGCCGTCCGGCATGACGAGCACGTTCTCGGGCTTGTAATCGCGGTGCACCACGCCCACGTTGTGGGCGGCCGCCAGTCCCAGCAGTGAGCCCTTCAGCACCACGAGGGCGGCCTCCGGCTCCAGCGGGCCCCGCCGGCCCAGCAGGGTGCGCAGCGAGACGCCGTCGACCAGTTCCATCACGATGGCCGCCCCGCCGGGGGACTCGACGTACTCGTAGAGGCCCGCCACGTGCGGGCTGTCCAGACCGCCCAGCAGCCGCGCCTCCGTCCGGAAGCCGTCGACGAACCCCGCCCGCGTGCGCAGCGCGTCGCTGAGGTACTTCACGGCGACCGGGACGCCGGTCTCCTCGTGGACGGCCAGCACGACCCGCCCGCTCGCTCCCGAGCCGAGTTCCAGCGACTCGGTGTATCCCGGCACTGCCCAGGTGTTCATCCGTTCCCCCCGTGCCCGCGTTCCTTCTCCCCCGGCTGGTGACCGGGGGAGGTTTCGGGCCACGCGCGAAGAGACACATTTTCCGGCCGGTCCGGTTGCACGTGGGGGTGCCGGGCCGTGCGCCGGGTGACGGGTGCCTTCGGCGGAAGCCGGGCCGCGCACCGAAAACCGGGCCGCGCCGGCGGGTCGGCTCCCGGTCGGGCCGGCTCCGGGTCGGGCCGGCTCCCGGGCGGGCCGGTTCCCGGGCGCGGCCCGCTCTCAGTCGGGCCGGTCGGAGCGGGTGGCGCCGAAGTGGGTCTCGTGGGTCCAGACATGGGTGCAGGACGGGCACTGGAGGTGGAGCAGGCTGCCGGTGTTCGACAGCAGATAGCGCCAGTGCTCGGAGCAGGTGCGGCCCTGCTCGCACACGGCGCAGCCGCGGCGGTCGTCGCAGTTCGGGCAGGGCACCCAGGCGCGGCGGCCGATGTCGGCCTGCGGGTCAAGCGGCAGCATGGCCGTCCCCGCGTCGCGGGAGCACCCCGGCGGCGACGAGTTCGTCGTACAGGCGCTGCTGCTCGGGGTCGAGGCCGGAGTACAGCAGGTCGGACGCCTCCTGCTCGCCGCGCAGCGCGGCGACCGGGTCCCAGGTCTCGCCGAGGGCCGCCATGACGTGGGTGCGCCGCAGCATCTCGTGCGCGCTCAGGTCGAGGGCGAAGTCGACCGGCGCGGGCGCGCCGGGCCCGCCCAGGCCGGACGCACCACCCGCGCCGCCCGCGTCGGCGGGGTTGCTCGCGCCGCCCGCGTCGGCGGGCTGGTCCGGTTCGCCGGGCAGGGTGGGGCCATGGGAGGACATGAGTCCGAACGTAGGTACGCCCCGCCCACCAGGGCAAGAGCGGGTGGGAGATGTCACAGCAGGTGAGAGCCACGCCAGGACGCCGGGACGCCGGTGGATGCGGGGGCGTACGACCGTACGCCTCCGAGTGTACGATCGTACGCATGACGGCCGATCACTTCGCGGGCGATCCCCGCAGCAACCTGGAGCGCATGCTGGCGGGCGACCTCTACATCGCCGACGACCCGGAGATCGCCCGCCGTCAGCAGCGGGCGGTGCGGCTGGCCGCCCGCTACCAGGCCGGCTACGCCGAGGACGCGGCGGCCGCGCGGCCCCTCCTGGCGGAGCTGCTGGGCTTCCTCGGCGAGGAGGCGCACGTCCGGCCGCCGCTGTACGTCGACTACGGCGGCAACCTCACGATCGGCGCGCGCACCTTCGTGAACTACGGCCTGACGGCCCTGGACGTCGCGGCGATCACCATCGGCGAGGACTGCCGGATCGGCCCCCATGTCCAGCTGCTCACCCCCACCCACCCGCTGGAGCCCGGGCCCCGCCGGGACAAGCTGGAGGCCGCCCGCCCCATCACGGTCGGGGACAACGTGTGGCTGGGCGGAGGCGCCGTCGTGCTGCCCGGTGTCACCATCGGCGACAACTCCGTCGTCGGCGCCGGCGCCGTCGTGACGAAGGACGTACCCCCGGACACCGTCGTGGTCGGCAATCCGGCCCGGCCCGTGCGCACCCTGTGAGTCGGCCGCCATGGCCACCGGACACACCGATCCCCAGCGGCGCGAACGCATCCTCGCCGCGACGCTCGACCTCATCGCCGACGAGGGCGTCGCGGGGGTCTCCCACCGGAAGATCGCCGCGCGTGCCGGCGTGCCC
Source organism: Streptomyces sp. NPDC004065 (assembly GCF_044903565.1). Classification (NCBI taxonomy): domain Bacteria; kingdom Bacillati; phylum Actinomycetota; class Actinomycetes; order Kitasatosporales; family Streptomycetaceae; genus Streptomyces; species Streptomyces sp. NPDC004065. The sequence continues at coordinate 65,486 of NZ_JBJDQT010000024.1, forward strand.
CTGGGGTCGATGACCTACCACTTCGCCGGCATCGACGAGCTGCTGCACGAGGCGTTCCGCCGCTTCACCGACCACATCGTCGCCGTGTTCGAGGCGCACCTGGCCGCGCCCGCCGACCGTGAGCAGGCGAGGGCGGCGGTGGCCGACCTGGTCCACGCCCTGTCCGAGGGCAGCCACCGCGACCTGGTCCTCACCCAGGAGCTGTACACCCTCGCCGCGCGCCGCCCGGCCTACCGGGAGCTGACCCAGGAGTGGATGGCACGCAGCCGGGCCCGTCTGGAACGGCACTTCGACCCGGACACGGCCCGCCAGCTGGACGCGCTGATCGAGGGCCTGACGCTGCACCGCGCCCTGGCCCGGCACCCCCACTCCCGCGCGCTCACCGTGGAGGCCGTGGCCCGTATCACCGCCCCGCCGGGCGGAGCGCCGCGGGGCGGGCGGGACGTTCGCGACACGGCCTAGGGTGAAGGCATGGCCGGCGGCGTGGTGACGCTGTTCCTGTGCGGCGACGTGATGCTGGGGCGTGGCGTCGACCAGATCCTGGCGCACCCCGGCCGGCCGGAGCTGCGGGAGAGCTGGGTCCGGGACGCCAGGGCCTATGTGGAGCTGGCCGAGGCCGCGAACGGCCCGATTCCCGCCCCGGTCCCCGCGGCGTGGCCGTGGGGCGAGGCCCTGGAGGCGCTCGCGCGGGCCGCCCCGGACGCCCGGATCGTCAACCTGGAGACGTCCGTGACGCGCTGCGACGACTTCGCGCCGGACAAGGAGATCCACTACCGCATGCACCCGGCCAACCTCCCGGCCCTCACGGCGGCCCGGCCGGACGTGTGCGTGCTGGCCAACAACCACGTGCTGGACTTCGGCCGCCGGGGGCTGGCGGAGACGCTCGGCTCCCTGCACGGGGCGGGTCTGCGCACGGCGGGCGCCGGCCCCGACGCCGAGGCGGCGTACGCCCCCGCGGTGTGCCCGGCGGCGGGCGGCGCACGCGTCCTGGTGTTCGCGCTGGGCACGGCCTCCAGCGGCGTCCCGCCGCACTGGGCGGCCACCGCGGACCGGCCGGGCGTGGCCCACCTCCCCCAGCCGACGGCCCAGGCCGCCGCCGACGTCGTCCGGCGCGCCCGGCGGCTGCGGCGGCCCGGGGACGTGGTGGTCGTGTCCGTCCACTGGGGTTCCAACTGGGGGTACCACGTCCCCCGCGAGCACGTCCGCTTCGCCCGTCTGCTCGTCGACGGCGGAGTCGACGTGGTGCACGGTCACTCCTCGCACCACCCCCGCCCCGCCGAGGTGTACCGCGGCCGGCTGATCCTCTACGGCTGCGGCGACTTCATCGACGACTACGAGGGCATCACCGGCTACGAGGAGTACCGGGACGATCTGCGGGTGGCCTGGTTCCCCTCGGTGGAGACGGACACCGGGCGGCTCGTGGAGCTGCGCATGGTGCCGCTGGTGGCCCGCAGGATGCGGCTGGAGGAGGCGGGCGCGGCCGACGTCGCCTGGCTGCGGTCGACCCTGGAACGGCTCGTCACGGGCCTGCGCCTGACGTCCGGGACCGCTGGGCGCGGTGAGCGCGGTGAGCGGGGCGGGAACGGCGGGAGCGGCGGGGTGCTGCGCGCGGTGCCGGTGGGCGGGTGAACCGGTGGCCGGGGCAGGGTCCCGGGGCAGGGGCCCGGTGACCGGCCGGCACGGGGCCCGGACCCGGGACCGGCACGGGGCCCCGGCGGCGGACCGACACACGGCCCGGCGGCAGACCGGTCAGTTTCCGAGAAGCCCCCCGCACCCCCACGCCCCTACGCTGACCCGCACGCCCTGCGCCGGCCCGCGTGGCCGTTCCCGTGCGCCCGCGTGCCGTGCTCCACGGTGCCAAGTGGCGCGCGGCGTCCGGTGGTTGAGCGGGCGCGCGGACGGCCGGGCGGCATGACGGCGCCCTGGCCGCAACGTCCCGGGCGGTGGTGCCGGCCCGCCACCACAACCGCCCGCCGACGGCTCAACCGGACGTTACCCTCGGGGCCGGACTCGTCCGGGCCGGCCCCGCCGGTCCGGACCGCGCGGGCCACCGCGCCAGCGACCGCGCCGGCAGATCCCGACGGATGGAGACACGATGAGCATGGCCACGAGGACGGACACCCCCTCGCCCGGGCCGCACGCCGCCGACAGCCACGACCTGATCCGGGTGCACGGCGCACGGGAGAACAACCTCAAGGACGTCAGCGTCGAGATCCCCAAGCGCCGGCTGACGGTGTTCACCGGCGTCTCCGGCTCCGGCAAGAGCTCGCTCGTCTTCGACACGATCGCGGCCGAGTCGCAGCGGCTGATCAACGAGACGTACAGCGCGTTCGTGCAGGGATTCATGCCGAGCCTGGCGCGTCCCGAGGTCGACGTGCTCGACGGGCTGACCACGGCGATCATCGTCGACCAGCAGCGGATGGGCGCCGACCCGCGCTCCACCGTCGGCACCGCCACCGACGCCAACGCGATGCTGCGCATCCTCTTCAGCCGGCTGGGCACGCCGCACATCGGCTCCCCCAAGGCGTTCTCCTTCAACGTCCCGTCCATCAGCGGCGCCGGCGCGGTCACGGTGGAGCGTGGCGGGAAGACCGTGAAGGAGCGGCGCAGCTTCAGCATCACCGGGGGGATGTGCCCGCGCTGCGAGGGCCGGGGCACGGTCACGGACCTGGACCTCACCCAGTTGTACGACGACTCCAAGTCGCTCGCCGAGGGCGCGCTCACCGTCCCCGGCTACAAGCCGGGCGGCTGGAACCACCGGATGTACAGCGAGTGCGGCCTGTACGACCCCAGCCGGCCGATCCGCGACTTCACCGAGGCCGAACTGCACGCCTTCCTGCACCACGAGCCGGTCAGGATGAAGATCGCGGGCATCAACATGACCTACGAGGGTCTGGTCCCGCGGATCCGGAAGTCGATGCTGTCCAAGGACCGGGAGGCGATGCAGCCGCACATCCGGGCCTTCGTGGACCGGGCGGTCACCTTCACCGCGTGCCCCGACTGCGGCGGGACCCGGCTCAGCGAGGGGGCCCGGTCCTCGAAGATCGACGGGCTGAGCATCGCCGACGTCTGCGCGATGCAGATCAGCGACCTGGCGCAGTGGATCCGCGGTCTGAAGGCGGAGTCGGTCGCACCGCTGCTGACCGCGCTGCAGCAGACGCTCGACTCCTTCACCGGGATCGGCCTCGGCTACCTCTCCCTGGACCGGCCCTCCGGCACGCTGTCGGGCGGCGAGGCCCAGCGCACCCGGATGATCCGCCACCTCGGCTCCTCGCTCACCGACGTCACCTACGTCTTCGACGAGCCCACCACGGGGCTGCACCCGCACGACGTCCAGCGGATGAACGACGTGCTGCTGCGGCTGCGGGACAAGGGCAACACGGTGCTGGTCGTGGAGCACAAGCCCGAGGTCATCGCGATCGCCGACCACGTGGTCGACCTCGGCCCCGGGGCCGGCACGGCGGGCGGCAGCGTCTGCTTCGAGGGCACCGTCGAGGGGCTGCGGGCCAGTGGCACCGTCACCGGACGCCATCTCGACGACCGGGCCGCGCTGAAGACGTCCGTGCGGAAGCCGGCCGGAGTCCTGGAGATCCGCGGCGCGTCCACGCACAACCTGCGCGACGTCGACGTCGACATCCCGCTGGGCGTGCTGACCGTCGTCACCGGCGTGGCCGGGTCCGGCAAGAGCTCGCTCGTGCACGGGTCGATCCCGGCCGGCGCGGGGGTGGTCCGCGTCGACCAGGGCGCCATCCGCGGCTCCCGGCGCAGCAACCCGGCCACCTACACCGGGCTGCTGGAACCGATCCGCAAGGCGTTCGCCAGGGCCAACGGCGTCAAGCCGGCCCTGTTCAGCGCCAACTCCGAGGGCGCCTGCCCCAGTTGCAACGGCGCCGGCGTCGTCTACACCGACCTGGCGATGATGGCGGGGGTCGCCACCACCTGCGAGGAGTGCGAGGGCAGGCGGTTCGACGCGTCGGTGCTGGAGTACCGCCTCGGCGGCCGGGACATCAGCGAGGTGCTGGCGATGCCGGTGACCGAGGCGGACGAGTTCTTCGGCGCGGGTGAGGCGCGTACGCCGGCCGCGCACGCGATCCTGCGCCGGCTCGCCGACGTGGGGCTCGGCTACCTCACCCTCGGCCAGCCGCTGACCACGCTGTCCGGCGGCGAGCGGCAGCGGCTGAAGCTGGCCACGCACATGGCGGACAAGGGCGGCGTCTACGTCCTGGACGAGCCGACCGCCGGCCTGCACCTCGCCGACGTCCAGCAGTTGCTCGGCCTGCTCGACCGGCTGGTCGACTCCGGGAAGTCGGTCATCGTCGTCGAGCACCACCAGGCGGTCATGGCCCACGCCGACTGGATCATCGACCTCGGCCCCGGCGCGGGTCACGACGGCGGCCGGATCGTCTTCGAGGGCACCCCGGCCGACCTGGTCGCCGCCCGGTCCACCCTCACCGGCGAGCACCTCGCCGCCTACGTCGGCGCCTGACCCGCCCGGCGCCGCCGCCCGGCACGCTCCGGCGCCCGCGCCCGGCACCGGGCCGCTTGCGGGGGTGCGCACCGGGCGTGGCCGGCCGGGGGCACCCGCACGGGCGCCCCGGCCGGCGAGCCGGGGCGGCGGCGCGTACATCGACACCCGCCGGAACCCGCCGCCGGCACCCCGCGCGAGCCGTCGGCGCTTCCCAGCCGGAGCGCGCCCGGCGGCCCGTACGGCGGCACCCGGCGCGGCACTCCCCGGCGGCCCCGCGTCGACCGCGGCGCCGCGCCCGCACCGGCCGCCTGCGCTGGTCGGGGCGGCCGGGCGGCGGCCCGTACGGCGACGACGGGCACGCCCCTCCGCGGCACCCGGGCACGGCCGTCCAAGGAGACCTGGCGCATCGAGCCGGGAGACGGCGTTCACCACGGAGCCCTCCAGCCTCCCCGACCACTGCGGCACCCCGCCATCACGCACGCGGGACGACGGTCCGGGCCCGGCAGCCCGCCCAGCGCGTGGAGCCGGCCGAGGCCCCGGATCAGGTTCAGCCCAGGTAGAGGTCCTTGCGGGCGGCCACGAACGCCTCGACCGACTGGGCGGGCACGCCCGTCACGCGTTCCACGTCGCCGGACGTGCGGTCGTAGCGGTTCTCCCGGTGCAGCCGGGCCATGGTGGCGATGTGCTCCTCGGTGTGCGGCGGCAGGCCGGCCTGGGCGAGCACCTCGGTGCGCCACCGCTCCGGCGGTACGTCCGCGTAGGTCACCGGGCGTCCCAGGGCCCGTGTGTACTCCTCGGCCATCCCGGTCATGTCCAGGGTGCGCGGCCCGGTCAGCTCGTAGACCTTCCCGATGTGCGGGGCGGGGTCGTGCAGCACGGTGGCGACGACGCGGGCGACGTCCTCCACGGCGACCGGCGAGGTGCGTCCGGTGCCGAAGGGCAGCTCGATCGTGCCCCTGTCCCGGATCGACCGCGCCGCCAGCGTGGTGAACAGCGGGTTGTCGAGGAACGATGTCGGCCGGATGTGCACCACCGGCAGGCCCGACCAGTTCAGCACCTGCTCCGCCAGCCAGTGCAGCCGCTGCTGGTGCGACTCGGCCGTACTCGTGGCGGTCATCTGCGACACCGTCATCTGGGACATGTCCACCAGGCAGTCCAGTGCGCCGTACTCCCGGGCCACGCTCGCCACCACGGCGGTGGCGAGCAGATGGTCGGGCGACACCGGCATCGCGAAGTACATCCGGTCGGCGCCGTCCAGTGCGGCGGCGACGCCGTCGGGCCGGGTCAGATCGCCGACCACGACCTCGGCGCCGAGCGCGCGCAGCCCGGCCGCCCGGTCGTCGTCGCGGCGGACCAGGACGCGCAGGCGCACGTCCCGTGCGCGCAGCAGGTCGAGGACCGCGCGGCCCACGCCTCCGGCGTTGGCGATGAGAACGAGATTGCCGGCTGTCATGGATCGGACTCCTTCTGGTGCGGCCGCGCGCAAGCGGGGCCGGGTGCGGGGAAGTGGGTGGTGGTCCGGGGAACGGATGGGGGCCCGTGAGCACGGTGCGCGGGGCCGGGGCGCGGTGTGCGAAGCCGGGGGGTGGGCTGGACGCGGTGTGCGGGGCTGGGGTCCGGGGCCGGGCCCGCCCCGGGACGCGACGCGGTGTGCGGGGACGGGACCGCGGTGTGCGTCGGAGCGCGGTGCCGCGGTGCGGGTGCCGGGGGCTGCGCAGTCCCCGGGGACACGGGGCGACGGGCCGGGGAAGAGGCGGCCCGGGGCGGGAGGGCGCGGGCCGGGACTCCTCCCCCGGTGCGCCGCCTTCCCGGTGCGTCTCCCAATCTAAGGAGACCGGCCGCGTCCCGCCCGCCGGGGCGTCACGCGGGGGCCGGGGTGCGCGGCCGCCTTCGCCGGGCCCGCAGACCGAGCAGCAGCGCGGCCCCGACGGCCCACACGGCGAGGGTGGTCACGGGTCCGGCGGCGTGGGCGCCGTCGAAGTAGCTGAGATCGGTGATGGCGCGGAAGGCGGCGCCGGGCGGCAGCAGCGCCGAGACGGCGCGGGCCGCGGCGGGCAGCAGGTCGGCGCCGATGGTGGCCCCGCTGGTGGCGTTGCCGACGGTGAGCAGCAGGAGCGTGGCGACGGGGACCCCGACGGGGCCGAGATACGTGCCGAGCAGCTTCGTGGTGAAGGCGGCCGCCGCCGCGAGGAGGGTGAGCGTCAGGATCAGCGGCAGGACCGGAGCGGGCACCGCCGCCAGTACCGGACCCGCGATGACGGCGGCGACCGTGCCGATGGCCAGGGAGGCTCCGGCCAGCAGCCGGAACCGGTGACGCAGGTTCAGCACGCCGGCCAGGCCGAGCGCGTTGGAGCCGAGCACGAAGCCGGCCAGGGTGACGCCGAAGGCCATGTAGAAGCCGGCGAGTCCGCGGGCGTCGAAGCGGGTCAGCGGGACTACGTCCTCCGTGGTCAGGTGCCTGCCCGCTCCGTGGGCATAGGCGCCGACGAGGGCCTTGACCGCCGACGTGGTGGACGCGCCGTCGGCGCCGGCGACCTCCAGGCGCAGCCCGTGCCGCCCGTCCGCGCTGAGCGCGGCGACCACGTCGTGGCTCGTCACCGCCCGGTGCGCGGCGGCGGCGTCCGCGACGGGACGGACGTCGACGCTGCCACCGAGGGCCTCGCGCATGTCGTCCGGCAGGGCGGTCGCGGTGACGGCGACGGGGAGGTGGTGCGGCCGGGGATCCCGTTGGAGTCCGATGTAGCAGGTGATGAAGGCCGCCACGACGACCAGGGCGATCACGGCCGGCTGCAGCCAGGCCCTGACCGGCGGCCGGCGGACGGCTCCGCGGTGCCTGGGGCCGGACGTGGCCGCCGCCGGGAGCGTCTGCGCGGGTGCGTGAGCCGCGGCCGGCTCGGGAGCGGCGGATCGGGCGGGGGTTTCCATGGCGGGGCCTTCTGGTTCTGGGGGGCGTACGTCACGCGGAAGCCGGACCGGCTGCCCGCCACATCAAGACGTTACGAGCATATGCTCCTATTCCCCGGGAGGGCAAGCGGGGTACCCACCGGCCCCGGACGCACGCCCGCCGCACTCACCCCACGGCATCAACTCCCCCGTGTTCTCTTATCCTTGGCCGATGCCCGCACACTCTGTTGACCGCCCGGCCGATCTCGACGTCGTACGTGAGTCCTACGACCGAGTGGCCGACAACTACGCCCACATGGTCGCGACGACGGGAATCGGCGACATCCGCAGACATCCGTGGCTCAAGGCGTCGATCGACGCCTTCGCCGACAGCGTGCGCGGGCTCGGGCCCGTCCTCGACGTCGGCTGCGGGCCCGGAACGGTGACCGCCTACCTCGCCGAACGCGGACTCGACGTGTCCGGGGTGGACCTCTCCCCTCGCATGATCGAGAACGCGCGCCGGCTGCATCCGGAGTGCCGCTTCGCCGTCGCTTCCGCCACCGAGCTCGACCTCGAAGAGGCATCCCTGGGCGGCGTGCTCGGGTGGTGGTCGCTGTTCAACCTTCCCCGGGACGTGCTTCCCCAGGTCCTGGCCTTGTTCGCGCGCGCGTTGAAGCCGGGCGGGCACTTGATCACCGCGACACACGTCGGCGACGAGGACGCGGTGCGCACCGAGGCGTACGGCGGCGTGCCCGTCCGCTGGACGACGCACAAGTGGCAGCCGGAGCAGCTCGTCGCCCTGGTCGAGCAGGCCGGCCTGGACATGGTCGCCGAACTGCGACTTCCCCCGGAGGAGCACAGCGGGCCCGGCGTGGTCGTGATGGCCAAGCGCCCCGGCTGACGATCTCCGAGTCCTTCCAGTCCTTCGAGACCTCCGAGTCACCTGCACCCCTTGGAGCCCGTCGCGGGCGGCGGTCCCGCCGCCTCCGACAGCGCCTCGACGGCTTTGAGGTGCACGGCACCGCGCAGGGCCACCGGCCCGCAGCCGCCGGCCGGCCCGACTCGGTCCCGGCCCTTGTCCTGGATGACATGTACCCGCCATGCTGGGGGCGGAGTCTACTCGCATAGATCCGACGGGCTCCCCCGCTCCACCTGACAGCGCGCCACCCACACCCGCTCCCAGGAGGACCGCCCCGTGAGACCTCGCCAGCGCCGCCGGCACGGCGCCCTCGCCACTGCCGCCGCCACCCTGCTCGCCCTGTCGGCCGGACAGACCATCGCCGCGCTCCCCGCCGCGGCGGCCCCGGCCCCCTCCGCGTCACCCGTCTCCCCCGTGTCCGCGGCGCAGGACCACGCCGCTCGGACCCTGGCCCGCTCGCTGGCCGATCCGGCCTGGCGGCACCGCGTCCAGCAGGCCGCGCTCGCCTCCGACGAGGTGGCGGTGACCTCGCTGGCCGGCGGCGGCCTGAGGTCGCTGCTGGCGGCGGACGACCGCCGGATCACCGAGGCCAAGGGCCTGGACCCGGCCGTCGGCTCCCTGCTGCGGCTGCGGCTGGGGGACGCCTCGATGCGGGGCGAGGTGGCCGCCGGGGCGACGCCCTGGGTCGTAGCGGCCACCGCCGACGACGACGCCACGGAGGTCGTCGCCTACGACAGCCGCGGCGGGACCCACCGGCTCGACGCCCGCCACGCGCCCGGCCGGCCGGTGTACGTCGTCGACATCGACGGCTCCAAGGCGCTCGCCGCCGGCCTCGACGTGCTGAACCGGCAGCTCAACCGCTACGGCGTGACCTCCGCCGCACCGGCCCCGGCGCCAACCGCCGCGGCGGGGACGGCCGGGGCGGGGACGGCAGCCGCGCGTGAGACCGGCCGGGCCGCGGCCGCCGGCGGCTTCTGGACCACCCGCATCGCCGCGGTGGAGCTCTCGGACGACGAGGAGCCCTGGGTCAAGGGCGACGCCGAGATCTACACGCTCGTCACCGGCTTCGGCCAGGACGGCAAGGTGCGCGTCGACCCGGTCGACATGCCGTACCTCGACAACGACGGGACGGTGTACCGGCCCGGCCAGATCCTGGTCAACTGGTCGTACTACAAGTACAACCTGGCCGACGCCGTGATGATGGAGGAGGACGGCAGCACCAACTACCGCGACCTCGCCAAGGCCATCGCCGGCGCGCTGCTCACCATCACCGACCACGGGGCCTACATCCCGCTGGTCAACGCGGTCCTCGACGCCATCCCGGACGACTGGTGGACCGACGACCCGGACTACGTCGACTCCTGGTACACCCTGGCGCGCACCGACAACGGCACCCGGTACGGCGCCCGCGGCAACGGCTGGATGACCGTGGAGCCGTATTTCGTGCAGGAGCTGTGAGCCGCGCGCGCCGTGCCCGCGGGGGGCCGTCCGCGGGCGCGGCGCGTGTCACGGGAAGCGGGAAGCGGGGCGGGGGCGGTAGGGCGGCGGGGCGGCGGGTTTACGCCGCGGCCCGCTCCACCGGCTGCGGCGCCGCCTCTTCCGCGTTCAGGCACTCCGCCAGGCAGCGGGTGCGGGAGAGCGCGAAGACGCCGTAGGTGAGCAGGGCGAAGCCGAGCACCGAGGACACGATCCACATGCCGGTGCGGGGCTGCTCGGCGTAGAGGGCCACGCCGAGGACGACGCCCGTCACGGCGTCGGTGAGGGTGAGCGCGGGCTGGGAGGCGATGAGCGGGCCGGCCTGCATGGCGGTGCCGAGCAGGAAGAGGGACACGCCGCCGATCACGGCGAAGGCGTAGGTCTGCCAGGTCAGGAAGAAGGCCGAGACGCCCCGGTCGCCCAGGATGCCCATGGCCGACTTCATCAGCGCGGCGGTGAGCGCGTTGCCGAGGGCCGCTCCCGCGGCCAGGCAGGCGGCCCGCGCCAGGCCGAACGGCCGGCGCAGCGCCGTCACCACGAGCGCCACGCCGATGCCGCCGATGATCGCGAGCGTGGGGACCCACCACAGGCCGGGCACCCAGTCGCGTCCCCCGGACGGCTCCAGTGAGACGAGGAAGACGGCGAGCCCCACGGCGATGCAGGCCACCGCCGTCCAGGATCTGCGCGACCGGTGCACGTGGAAGACGATGCCGCCGACGATCAGGGCGAGCGGCAGCTCGAGGATGAAGACGGGCTGGACGACGGCGAGCGAACCCCAGGCCAGGGCCAGGGCCTGCAGGATCGCCGACAGGACGACGCCGATGATGCCGGCGAGCCACACCGGGGTGCGCAGCAGGTCGACGATCAGCCCGGGGCGCAGCGACGTCGAGGCGGGCACGGTCAGCGCGGCACGCCGCTGCAGCACCGTGCCGAGGGCGTTGCTGCACGCCGCCAGGGTCGCGAGTAGGACGGCGAGAGCCATGACCGGACGACTCCTTTCAGGCCTGCGGCCACCGACTGCCCCCCACACGACATGCGGCAACCGCGGGGTCCGTCGTCGCATTCCGGGTGCGGCGTTTCCACCCGTTCCCCCACCGGTGCTCCCTCGCGTTGCGGATGCCGGGTCACGGCGTCACGGCGGGTGGTCCTTGCATCGGAGGATCGCCTCCGGTTAAATGGAGGAGTACCTCCGATTCTTCCGGGGCTGCGGCACGTGCGCGTCCTTGCCGGGCCGCGGCCGGCCGGTTCGCGGCCTGTCCCGCCCCGTCTCATCACCCACTCGCCTCACCAGTCTCCCCCTCCTTCGCATCACCCGCCTGCCTCACGGCAGCGGCCGTCGCACCGGCCTCGCCGGCCCGGTCCGCGCCGGCCTCGCCCCCGGTCCGCACCGGCCTCGCCGGCCCGGTCCGCGCCGGTGTCCCCGGCCGCGGTGCCGCGGCCGGCCGGAAGCGGCCGGGTGACACTCCTGCGAAACGTCCCGAGAAGGGAAACCACCATGAAAGACCTGACCACCACCGTGGAAGACCTCACCGCGCGCCCTTGCCTGCGGCGGGTCCGTCTGCCCGGAACCGTCGGCGTCGGCGGCTGGTCCCCCGCGGGGACGGGACAGCGTTCCGGTGCCCGGCGGGACGGGCGCGCCGGCTGTGTCCGCGGCGCGCTGTCCCTCCCGTCCGCCGAGGGCACCCACGACGGACCGGGCGGAACGCCCCGGCTGCCGGACTGACCCGCCGGCGGCGCCGGCCCGCCTCCGGAGGCCGGACCGACCCGGCGCCGCCCCGCCGGAGAGGCCGGGGCCACCCCGCCGGAGAGGCCGGCGTCGCACCCCCGGGGAGGCCCCGACGCCGGCCGGTCCCACGCGGGCGGCGCCCCCCGGGGACTCACGGGACGGGCCGCAGCGTGCGCGGGGAGGGTGGCGTCGTGCGGACCGCGGCGACGTCACCCGCACCGGGCCGGCTCCGGTGTCACGTGCACGGGGTCTCCGTCACCCGCACGGGGGACGTGTGCGCCGCCGTCCGGCCGACGCGCTGAACTGCGGCTCCCCGGCTAGCCTGAGGTGAGATGTGCTCGTTGCGGCCGCGGCCGGCCGCCCACGCCCCCGCCCGCCCCGCATGTCCACGTGCCGGGGTGCCGGCGTGGCGCGGCACCGGTCCGGCCGGCGACCGAGTCCCAGGGGGGCACATGGCCGAGGTCCGGTTCGAAAGGAACGCCCCATGCCCTTCGCCACCGCCAAGGACGGAACGCAGATCTACTTCAAGGACTGGGGGTCGGGTCAGCCCGTCGTCTTCTCCCACGGCTGGCCCCTCGTCGCCGACGCCTGGGACCCGCAGGCGAAGCTGATGGCGGACCACGGCTTCCGGGCGGTCGCCCACGACCGGCGCGGCGGCGGGCGCTCCGGCCAGCCCTGGGACGGCAACGACCTGGACACCTACGCCGACGACCTGGCAGCCGTCATCGAGACCCTCGACCTCAGGGACGTCGTCCTGGTGGGCCACTCGACGGGCGGCGGCGAAGTCACGCGCTACGTGGGCCGGCACGGGACGGGCCGGGTCGCCAAGGCCGTCCTGCTCGGGGCGATTCCGCCGCTGATGCTCAAGACGGACGCGAACCCGGAGGGACAGCCCCTCGACGTGTTCGACGGGATCCGCGCAGGGGTCCTCGAGGACCGCTCGCAGTTCTACAAGGACCTCAGCGCCCCGTTCTTCGGCGCCAACCGGGACGGGGCGAACGTCTCCCAGGGCACCCGGGACCAGTTCTGGCTCTGGTCGATGTCAGTGGGCATCAAGGGCGCCCACGACTGCGTGAAGGCGTTCTCCGAGACGGACCTCACCGAGGACCTGAAGCGGATCGACGTGCCGACGCTGATCGTGCACGGCGACGACGACCAGATCGTGCCGATCGTGGCCGCCGGCGCCAAGTCCTCCAAGCTGGTCAAGGACTGCGTCTACAAGGTCTACGAGGGCGCCCCGCACGGTCTGTCGATGGTCCCGGAGTTCGCCGGGCGGTTCGACGCCGATCTGCTGGAGTTCGCCCGCGGCTGACGCGCCGACACCGCCCGGTCCGGCCCGCCCATGCCCCCTGCCGGCGCCGCGACGGCCGGTGGGAGGCGGGGCGTGTCGCCGGGCCCCGGCCCGGCGCGCCGACGCGGCGGGCCCGCACGAGGTCCCGGGCGGTCCCGGTGGGCTCCCGGCTAGCCGCGCCCGAACGGAACGGGACGGTCGGGCTCCGACGAGACCGAGGGCTCGGTCGTCGTGACCCCGCTCACGGCACTGACCCGCTCGTCGCCCCCTGCTCCGTCGCGCCGCTCCTGCGGATCGAGCGTGCAGCGGACCTGACGGTCGGCGAAAGCGTCGGAGACCGGTGCGACCACCCAGAGCGCGTCGGCGATCCCCCCGCGGTGGACGCGGGTCAGCTCACACGTCTGCTTCTGGGTCACGGGGCCGTCCGGCGGGGGCGCCGCGACGGCGGAGGAGGCGGAGGCCAGGGTCGCCGCCAGGCCGATGACGGCTGCGGCAGCCGAGTACGCGAGAGAGCTGTGCGGACGCTGCATGCGCGGAGTTTTCATGATCACACTGTGGGTGATCCCTATACCCGGTTGGAAGGACGACAGACCCTTCGGCGGCCGAATGCACCCGATCGTGTCAACCGCGGCTTCGGCGCGGAGGCGGCGGGGAGCAGGCGAGGAGCACCTCCCGCACACCGGTCCGGGAACAGCCGGAGGACGGGTGAGGGGCCGTCAGAGGGTGGGAGCCGGGGCGGGCGTCGCCAGTCGTGAGCCCGTCGGGGTGCGCCGGTAGAGGACCGCGCGACCGGCGCGGGCGCGGGCGACCAGGCCCGCCCGGTGCAGCACGCCGAGGTGGTACGAGACCGTGGCCGGGCTGAGGAAGTGGCGTTCGGCGAGCTGCGCGGTGGAGGCCGGACGGGCCAGCGCCGTGAGCAGTCCGGCCCGGGTGGGACCGAGCAGCCTGGCCAGTTCCGCGGAGGGCGGCGCCGGCGTCCCGGTCCGGTGGCGCACGGGGCAGGCCACCATCGGCGGCCGGCGTCCGCCGGGCAGCGGGTCCACGGCCACGGCCGGCCCCGCCGCCACCAGCGACGGCACCACGAGGAGCAGGGGCACGGCCATCCGCAGGGTGAACCGGCTGTCCACGCGCAACGTGCCCTCGGACCAAGTGATGTCCGGGTGCAGGGAGTTGAACAGGCCGGCCGCGCCGCGCCGCGCCAGGACGCCGGCGCACCGGTCGACCTCCGCGTCCAGCGTCGCCTTGGCGGCCTCCCAGTGCGGGGCGAAAGCGAGATCCCAGTAGCGCCGCAGTTCCTCCGCCGCCTGCCGGGCGACATGGGCGCCGCCCCGGTCCATGGCCCGCCGCACCCGCGGGGGCAGCCGGGAGGCGGCCAGGCCGTTGCGGGGGCGGCCGTCGCGCAACGCCTCCAGCTCGCCCAGCACCCGGTCCGGCGCGGTGGAGCGGACCCGTTCCAGTTCCTCCTCGACGGTGGGCGAGGGACCCGACGGGTGCGGGCTGAGGAAGTCGGGCAGATAACCGCCCCCGTCCAGGGCGAGCGCCGACAGCAGCGGCAGCTCCGCCCGGCGCAGCACCCGCCGGGCGTGCGCGACCCAGGGATCGGCCTGCGCGGCCGGGCGCAGTCCCCACGGCAGCAGCGTCGCCGCGACCTCGTGCAGCGGCGAGACCGCGAACCGGGAACGGGCCAACCCCTCGGCGTCCACGGTCAGTTGGATCATGCCCCGCCGCCTCCCCTGTCCCCCGGGTCCACCGCCCCACGGCCGTTCGAACGTACTCGAATCGTCGCACGGAGTCTCGCCTTCCAGGGCCCGATCGCGCAGCCTGGTGCGGACGCGGCCCGGGACGGCCCGGGGCGCCCGAGCAGGGGGTGCGTGAATGCGTGGCATGCCGGGTGTGCGCCGGGGTCGGACGCCGATGACGCTGGGTCCGGGGGCGCGGCGGCGCGGGCGTGCGGGGCGGGGGGCGGTCGCGCTGGCCGCCGCCGGTGTCCTGATGCTGTCGGGGACGTGCACGTCCGTGGCGCAGGACCGGGCCGCCGCGACGCCCGCCGGGAAGAGCGGGGGACTGTCCGGGGCCGCGGCCTGCCCGGGGCTGAACGGCTTCACCTGCGCCACGCTCACCGTCCCGCTGGACCACCGCGGCGCCGTACCGGGCCGGCTCGGGCTGAACGTCGCCATGGCCGACAACACCCGCGCGCCCAAGGGCGTTCTGCTCTTCCTCACCGGCGGTCCGGGACAGCCGGGAGTGCCGTTCGTCGAACGGATCAGCCAGCGGCTGGCGCCCGTCCTCCAGGACTACCGCCTCGTCATGATCGACCAGCGCGGCACGGGCGCCAACGCCCTCCAGTGCCCGCAACTGCAACGGGAGATGGGGTCGTCCGACCTCACCCCGCCCACCGCCCGCGCGGTGACGGACTGCGCCGCGGCCGTCGGCGCCGGCCGGCGGTTCCACAGCACCGCCGACACGGTCGCCGACCTCGAACTGCTGCGCAGGGCGCTGGGCGTGCGCAGGATGACGCTCGACGGCGTCTCGTACGGCACGTACACCGCCGAACGGTACGCGCTGGCCCACCCGCGGCACGTGGCGCGGCTGGTGCTGGACTCGGTGGTCCCGCAGACCGGTTACGACCCGATGGACCGTGCCGCGCTGCGGGCGGCGCCCCGGGTACTGACGGCGGCGTGCCGGGCGACGGGCTGCGCCACGGACCCGGCGGCGGACCTGGCCGCGGTGGTGGACCGCTACGGCAACGGCGTCGACGTCATCGACGCCCTGACCACCTGGGAGTTCGTGGACCCGGACTACACCGCGATGATCGACGCGCTGCACCGGGCGGCGGACGGCGATCCGGGACCGCTGAAGGGCCTGATCGCGGGGGTGCGGGAGGGCAGCGCGGCCAGTGCCGAGGAGCTCAGCCAGGGACTGCACGCCGCCACGCTGTGCGCGGACGGGCGCTATCCGTGGGGCAGGGCGGACGCGCCGGCGGCCGGACGCGAGGAGGCGCTGCGCAGGGCGGGCGACCGGCTGACCCCGGCCGACTACGGCCCCTTCGACGCCGCCACGGCGACCGGTCTCGGCTCGATGCTCAGCTGTCTGCACTGGCCGCGCACGCCGGTGGGTCCGCTGCCGCCGGCCCACCGCAGGCTGCCGGGCGTGCCGGTGCTGCTGCTCGGCGGCGACCGGGACCTGTCGACGCCGCTGGAGTGGCTGTACGACCAGAGGCGGCTGACGCCGCGCGCGCGTGTCGTGGTGGTGCCGGGGGCCGCGCACTCGGTGCAGAGCCGAGCGGCCGACGACAAGGGCCGCCGGGCGGTGTTCGACTTCCTGCTGGGGCGCTGACCGGCCCGTGCGGCGGGCCGGTCAGGCGGTGCGCTCGCGCAGGCGGTGGGGGTGGGCCGGGTAGACGCCGAGGATGCGGACCTCGGAGGAGAAGAACCGCAGTTCCTGCAGGGCGAGGGCGACGCGGGGCTCGTCGGGGTGGCCCTCGATCTCGACGTAGAAGCGGCTGGGGTTCAGGCCCGCGCCCAGCTGGTAGCTCTCGATCTTGGTGAGGTTCACGGAGCTGCTGGCGAATCCGCCGAGTGCCTTGTAGAGGGCGCTCGGGATGTTGCGGACGCAGAAGAACAGGCTCGTCATGGTCGCCTCGTCCGTGCTCGGCGGGACGGCCGCGTCGCGGGAGAGCACCACGAACCGCGTGGTGTTGTCCGGGTCGTCCTCGACGCCCGCCCGCAGGACGTCCAGGCCGTAGAGTCCGGCGGCGGCGGGCGGGGCGAGCGCCGCGTGCCGCGGGTCGCCGAGTTCCGCCACCTCGCGGGCGGCGCCCGCGGTGTCGTCGCTGACGAGCGTGCGCCAGCCGCCCTCGCGCAGGATCTTCCGGCACTGCCCCAGGGCGTGGACGTGGCTGCGCACGCACTCCACCGTCTCGGGGGTGGCGCCGGGGACGCCCATCAGGTCGAAGCGGATGGCGAGGAAGTACTCGGCGACGATGAACAGGCCCGATTCGGGGAGCAGATGGTGCACGTCCGCGACCCGGCCGGCGGCGGAGTTGTCCACCGGGATCACCGCCAGGTCGGCGGTGCCGAGCGTGACCGCGTCCAGGGCCTGTTCGAAACCCGTGCAGGGCACCTCGGCGCAGCCGGGGTACAGGTGGGCCGCGGCGGTCGCCGAGTTGGATCCGGGCTCACCCTGGTATGCGACGGTCGTCACCGTGTCCTGCCTTCCACCGTGGAGGTCGCGTCGTCGGACGACAGGAGGTCCACCGTAGACCTCGGACGGCGCGGTCCACGGCGGTGCCCACGATGCAAGACGGTGGCGGGGCCGGCGGCGGACCGCGCCGGCCCCGCCACCGGAAGGCGCCCGCCACCGGAAGGCGCCCCGCCACCGGGGCGCCCCGCCGCCGGATGCCGCCGGATCAGGCCTCGGCGCGCTTGGGCAGCCGCCAGTTGGGGCGCGGGAAGTGGCAGGTGTAGCCGTCCGGGTAGCGCTGGAGGTAGTCCTGGTGCTCCGGCTCGGCCTCCCAGAACGGCCCGGCCGGCACGACCTCGGTGACCACCGGTCCGGGCCACAGGCCCGAGGCCTCCACGTCGGCGATGGTGTCCTCGGCGACGCGGCGCTGCTCGTCGTCGAGGTAGAAGATCGCCGAACGGTAGCTGGAGCCGATGTCGTTGCCCTGCCGGTTCTTCGTGGTCGGGTCGTGGATCTGGAAGAAGTACTCCAGGATCGTGCGGTAGTCGGTCACGGCCGGGTCGAAGGTGATCTCGATCGACTCGGCGTGGCCTTCGTGCCGGCGGTAGGTCGGATGGGCCATCTCGCCGCCGCTGTAGCCGACCCGGGTGCCGGTGACTCCCGGCTGCTTGCGGATCAGCTCCTGCATGCCCCAGAAGCAGCCACCCGCCAGCAGGGCCCTGCCCTCGTTCTTGGTCATCGCGTCTCACCCTTCTCCGCAGGCCGGACCACCATTTTCCCACGAACGTCCGCAGCAGTGCGTCACCGGTTCGAATGGTGACGCAATGATGCCAAACCCCCGCTCACCAGTCAAGAAAGTGACGACCGGCGCCGCCGCCTCCGTCACTTGCTTGACCGGTGACGCTGCACCGCCCGGCAGGGACGCACCTCACACGCGTTACCACCTTGACCGGTGACGCTCCCCGTGTCAGCCTGACCGTCCCGGCGGGCGGCGGACAGGGTCCGCCACCGGCCCCAGCGGAGGGAGAACCATGGACACCCATGACGTCGTGGACAGCGCCGCGATCGCGCGCCACGCCAAGTTCGGCAAGCTGCCCGACCGCATCCCCTACACGGACATGGTCGCCGAGAAGCCGGCCGGCCCGAGGAACCCGGCGGGCGACTCCTACGACCCCGAGGGGGCCTGGATGAACTTCTCCTGCCTCGCCGTCGACCTGGGGCTGTGACCGCCCCGCGGACGGCCTGAAGGGATCAGGGGGCCGGCCGCGCGCACGCCGACGCGGCCGGCCGCCCGGTCAGACCAGCGCGTTCTTGTAGAAGATGCTGGAACGGCGGTCGCCCTCCTCGCCGGTGGCGAACCCGAGGAAGAGGCGGGACTCGCCCGCGTCCGTGCGGTAGATGGCCAGGCCCTCGGGCTCCCGGTAGGTCAGCGTGGAGCCCGCCTTGGTCAGCGTCGGACCCTGGGCGATGGCGCCCGTGTTGACGTTGATGCTGGTCAAGTACGTGTTGCCGGGCTCCGGGTTGGAGTCGGAGTAGGCGTTGCCCGTCAGGTAGTACATGTACGAGCCGTACAGGGTGTAGCCCTGGGCGGTGCCCGAGATCGCCGGCGGGGTGAACTGGGCCAGCGGGTTGCCGAAGTCGCCGCGGTCGGTGTCGGAGGCGTCGTAGACCGCGATGTGCTTGGCGCCGTCCTTGTGGTAGCGCACGATCATGCGGTCGTACACCGGGTCGATGGAGCAGGTGTACTCCGCGGCGCCGGATATCGGCTGGAACTTGGTGACGCTGCTGGAGGAGGCGTCCAGGGTGGTGCCCGCGGAGTACTTGATGCGGGACAGCTTGGTGCCGTAGCCGTTGCCGTTGGCGTCGGACTCGATCCACAGGTAGCTGGTGCCGCCGCTGGGGCGCACACCGAACGCGACGCCGTGGCCGAAGCCGTTGAGGTGCATGTAGGAGATGTAGTTGCCCTGGAAGTCCAGGTGGCTGATGCACAGGTCGCCGTCGGACTCCGCGCTTCCGGCGCGCTTGGCGGCGACGAACAGGCGCTTGTTGACCGAGTCGAAGGCGAAGCTCTGCTGGACGCGCTTGCTGTGCAGTTCCTTGCTGCGGAACAGGTCGTAGGAGGGCTGCGACAGATCGAACCGCGGACTCGTGCTCACCGACGCCGAGGCGCCCGAGGCGCCGTAGCCGAGCCCGAGGGCGGCGAGCGAGACACCGGCGCCCGCGCGCAGCAGTCCTCGACGCGAGGGGGACGTACGGGAGTTGAGATCCATGAAGGTGCTCCTGTGGGGAAGGCGAACGCAACTCCCGCACCTTATACGGGTCATGGCGACGTCCCCCGACGTCCCCCGCGACGGTCCCGGGTCCGCGCCGGGCACTGTGAGCCACCTCACCGTCCCCGGCCGCCGCTCCCGCCGCGGGCGCGAACCGCCTGGCAGACGCGCCGGGACGGAGGCCGGTGGCCGTCCGGTGGCAGGATCCGTCACCAACCTGTCATTGCAGCCGGTGCGGCAGCCGATACAGGCTGTGACCGTGCTGGAGCGACGAGTTGTTGTGGTGGTGTACGCCGGAGCGCTGGCGCTGGACATCACCGGACCGATTGAAGTGTTCGACACGGCCAACCGGCTTCTGCCGCCGTCGGGCGCCCGCTACCGGATCGACTTCGTCTCCCCCGACGCGCCGCTGGTGCGCATGAGTTCGGGTCTCAGCGTGGAGGCCTCGCCGCTCGAGGCGGCGCGGGGTCCGGTGGACACGCTGCTCGTGCCCGGCGGCTGGGGGCTGCGCGACGCACTGCGCAACCGGGAGCTGATCTCGTGGATCCGCCGGGCCGCGGCCCGCTCCCGCCGGGTCGCCTCCGTGTGCGGCGGGTCCTTCCTGCTGGCCGAGGCGGGTCTGCTCGACGGCCGGCGGGCCACCACCCACTGGGCGTACAGCGAGGCGATGGCCGGCCGCTACCCGGAGGTCACGGTGGACGCCGAGCCGATCTTCGTCGTCGACGGCCCCGTCGTGACCTCCGCGGGGGTGTCGACCGGGATCGACATGGCACTGGCCCTGGTGGAGGCGGACCACGGCGCCGCGCTGGCGCTGCGGACGGCGCGGTACCTGGTGCTGTTCCTCAAACGGCACGGCGGGCAGGCCCAGTACAGCGACGTCCTCGACGCCCAGCTGGCCGACCACCCGCCGATCCGTGCCGCGCAGGAGTGGATCCTGGACAACCTCCAGGATCCCCTGCCGGTGGCCGAGCTGGCGAGACGGGCCAACATGAGCCAGCGCAACTTCGCCCGGGTCTTCCGGCGCGAGGTGGGCACCACCCCCGGCCAGTACGTCGAGCGGACCCGCATCGCCCGCGCCCGCGAGCTCCTGGAGAACACCGATCTGGCGATCGGCCAGATCGCGCGGCGCTGCGGGTTCGGCGCTCCCGAGACCTTCTTCCGCTCCTTCGGGCGGTCCCTGGGGCTCACGCCCAAGGAGTACCGGCACCGCTTCCAGGTGATCTCGCCCTCGGGCCTCATCGACCGGCACCACACGACGGACAGGAGCCCCGCATGACCACCACGACCACCACGACCCCGGACGTGCCCGGCGCGGCGACGTCGGAGTCGGCGTCGGCTTCGGCGTCGGCGTCGGCGTCGGCGTCGGCTTCGGCTTCGGCTTCGGCGTCCGTGCGCCTCGTCGACCACCTGGCCGGGGAACTCGCCCGGGCCGGCGTCACCCACCTGTTCGGCGTCGGCGGCGCCAACATCGAGGACGTGTACGACGCCGTGCACCGCGGCGGCGTCGTGCAAGGCGTCGTCGCCAAGCACGAGTTCTCCGCGGTCACCATGGCGGACGGCTGTGCCCGCACCACCGGGCGGCTCGCGGTCGTGGCCGCCACCTCGGGCGGCGGGGCGATGAACCTCGTACCGGGACTGGCCGAGGCGTACGCGTCCCGGGTGCCGGTGCTGGCCCTGGTGGGCCAGCCGCCGACCGGCCAGGAGGGCCGCGGGGCGTTCCAGGACTCCAGCGGCCGGGCGGGCTCCTTCGACGCCCGCGAGGTCTTCGCGCCGGTGTCCCGGTTCTGCGCGCGCGTCGACACGGCGGAGGCCTTTCCCGCGCTGCTGCGCCGGGCGATGGCGGCGGCCCGGGCACGTCCGCGCGGGCCGGCCGTCCTGCTGCTGCCGAAGGACGTGCAACAGGCCCCGATCCCCGTCCGGGACCCGCACGCGACGAACGCCGCGCCGGACAGCGACGCGACGACCGCGGCGCCGGACCGCCATACGGCGGCCTCGGGCATCCCGACCGCGGGCGCCCCTAGCGCGGCGCCGGACCGTCGGGCGCCGGTCCCGGGCACCCCGACCCCGGGCACCCCGACCTCGGGGCCCGACCCTCGCGCGGCAACCACGGGCAGGCCGATCGCGGGGCCGGACCGTCGTACGGCAGTCTCAGGCGCCCCGACCGCGGCGCCCGACCGCCGTACGGCCGCCTCGGGCGCGCCGACCGCGGTACCCGACCACCACGCGCCGAACTCAGGCACGCCGACCCCGAGGCCGGACCGCCACACGCCGGCCCCGGACACCCCGACCACGGCGCCCGACCCTCGCGCGGCAACCACGGGCACGCCGACCGCGGGGCCGGACCGTCGTACGGCAGTCTCAGGCGCCCCGACCGCGGCGCCCGACCGCCGTACGGCCGCCTCGGGCGCGCCGACCGCGGTACCCGA
>NZ_JBJDQT010000024.1:87224-136569 GCF_044903565.1 Streptomyces sp. NPDC004065
GACCACCACGCGCCGAACTCAGGCACGCCGACCCCGAGGCCGGACCGCCACACGCCGGCCCCGGACACCCCGACCACGGCGCCCGACCATCACCGCCCGGCCTCGGGCGCCCCCACCACGGCGCCCGACCATCACCCCACGGCGCCCGACCGCCACCCCGCGAGCGCTGCGGCGCCGGCGGCGTCGGGCGCACACGGTGCCGCGGCGCGCCCGGACGCGGTGTGGGAGGCGGCTACACCGGGTCCGGGAGCGCCGGTTGACGCCGCCGCGGTGGCCGGCGTGGCGGACGCGCTGCGCGGGGCCGCCCGGGTGCTCGTGATCGCCGGTGACGAGGTCGCCGCCGCGGACGCCCGGGCCGAACTGGCCGAACTGGCCCGGCGGCTCGGGGCGTGGGTGGCGGTCACCCCGGACGCCAAGGACGTCTTCGACAACCGCGACCCCCGTTTCGCGGGCGTGGCCGGTGTGATGGGTCACGCCAACGTCGCGGACTGCCTCGGGCGGGCCGACGTCTGCCTGCTGGCCGGCACCCGGCTGCCGCTGCTGGCGCGCGGCGGCCTGGACCGGGCGCTGTCCGGCACCCGGGTGGTCTGCCTGGGCTCCGAGCCGCCGTTCGTCGCGGCCACCACGGTGGACGGGGACCTGCGCCGGGCGCTGAGCGCGGTGACCGGCCGGCTTCCGCCCGGCGACCGCCCCAGCCCGGCGCACGCCGGCCCCCGTCCGACCCCGCCGCGGGGTCCGGTGGCCGCGACCGGTGGCCGGACCATCCCCTACGCCCAGGCGGTCTCCGCCGTGGCGGCGGCTCTCCCCGAGGACGCGCACGTCTTCGTGGACGCCGGCAACGCCGGTGCGAGCGCGATCCACCTGCTGCCCGCCCCTGCCCGCGGCCGCTTCGTCGTCGCCGTCGGCATGGGCGGCATGGGCTACACCTTCGGCGCCGGCATCGGGGCCGCCCTGGCCACCGGGCGGCGCACCTACGTCCTCGCCGGCGACGGGTCCTTCCTGATGCACGGGCTGGAGGTGCACACGGCCGTCCAGCACCGCGCGCCCGTGACCTTCGTGGTCTTCAACAACAACGCCCACGCGATGTGCGCCGTGCGCGAGGAGCTCTTCCAGGGCGGTGTCCGGGACGACGACCTGTTCACCCGCACCGGCCTGGCCGCCGGCGTCGCCGCCGCCTTCCCCTCCCTCGACGCCACGGCCGCCCGCGACGCCGCGGAGCTGCGCGAGGCGCTGCTGCGCGGCAACGCGGGCGCCGGGCCCGCGTTCGTCGAGCTCGAGTGCGAGCCGTGGGAGATCCCCCCGTTCCTTCCCTTCCGGTCCCTTTCCGTTCCCACCCCCCGAGCGCAAGGAGACGAAACATGAGCGAGCAGCCGTCCGCCCTGGCCGGCATCCCCGGTCTGATGCGGATCGAGGAGACGGGCAAGGAGGCGCTGGCCGCCCACTGCCTGGAGCTGACCCGGGCCGCCTACCCGCACGAACAGGTCCACGGCCGGTTCTGCACCGTCCACGCGCACATCGACTGCCCGCCGGAACAGGTCTACGACTACCTGCGCCAGGGCCACCACCTCGAGGAGTGGACCTGCAGCCTGCGCGACTTCGCTCCCTCCGGCACCCCCGGGGTGTGGGCCGGCCGCGACCTGCTGGAGGCGGACACCAGGATCTACTGCAAGGTGGTGGCCGACCCCGGCGCCCTCACCGTGGACTACCACTGCTCCTGGGACCAGGGCGAGAAGCTGTGGATGATCTACCTGATGCGCGTCGTCCCGGCCCGGCTGGTGCTGGACCGGCCCGGTTCGGTGGTCACCTGGACCAACTGCCGCCACCCCTACTACGACGCCAACCCGCGTCCCGAGCTGTCCCCCGACCCGGGCCGGCCCTGGGTGGGCGACTACTGGGACCTCTTCTACGCGGGGCACACCGTGGAGATGAACAACCTCAAGGCGATCCTGGAGCACCGTCACCGCAGCGGGCTGCCGGTGAGCGTGCCGCCGTCGAGGACGGTGACGCGGTGACCGCCGCGGTCGGCATCACGGACGTGGCGAGCTATCTGCCCGGCGAGCCCGTCCCCGCCGAGTTCTACACCGGCACCGCCGCCGCCGGGGACGAACTGCGCGGCCACCCCATGTTCAAGGTGCCGCGCTCACGGCACCACGTCGCCCCCGACGAGACCAACACCGACATGATCGAGCGGGCCGTGCGGCCCCTGATCGAACGGCACGGCAGGAAGGCGATCCGCGGCGTCGACGTCCTGCTGGTGCACAGCCAGCTGCCGGACCTCCCGTTCGTGGGCGCGGGCACCGAGGTGGCGCGGCGGCTCGGGCTCGCCCCCGAGTGGCTGGTCGACGTGGCCAACGCCGGCTGCGGCTCGTTCGTCCACATGCTGAAGCTGGCCCGGCAGATCATCGGCACCACCCGGGCGAGGAGCGCGCTGATCTGCAACGCGCAGAGCGCCGCCGGCCAGTGGTTCACCCAGTCGGAGGTGCGCCGGCTGGCCCAGGCCGCCGTCCCCGGCGACGGGTGCGGCGTGGCGTACGTGACGGAGTCGGCGCGGACCCCGGTGCTGGACGTGGAGGCACGGCACATCGCCGCCCACGCCGGGGACATGACGGTGGCGGTCGACGACGGCCGCAAGTACTGGGAGCCGGGCGAGTCGCAGGTGCGGATCGGGTTCACCGAGGCCGGCGTCGCGAAGGTGCTGGAGCGCGGCAACCGGCTGGTCCCGGAGGTGGTGACGGCGTTGTGCCGGCGGCTCGGCGTGAAGACCGGTGACATCGACGTCCTCATCACCAACCAGCCCAACCGGACCTTCCTGCGCAACTGGCGCGACGCTCTCGGGCTGCCGGCCGAGCGGCACCTGGACACCTTCGACCGGTGCGGCAACCTGTTCGGCGCGGCACTGCCCGTCACGCTGGACCACGCGGTGCGCGCGGGACGGGTCCGGGACGGCGACCTGGTGGTGCTGGCGGCGTTCGCGCACGCGGGCGACTTCGCCGGCGCCGCGGCCGTCCGCTGGCACGGCGGCGCGAGCGGGTGACCGGGAAGCGGCCGTCCCGGTGCGAGCGGGCACGGTGACGGCCGCCGCGTCGGGCGTCGGGCGCGGGGCGCGGGGCGCGGGGCGCGGGGCGCGGGGCGCGGGGCGCGGGGCGCCGGCTCAGGGTGCACCGAGGTGCCACACCGCCTCGAGGACGGCCTGCTGCCACTGCCATGCGACCCGGCCCGGCGCCAGGTGCCGCACCAGACGTCTGGCCCGGCCGTTGGCCGCCTGCACCGAGAAGGTGACGGCCGGCACGCCGGCGTCCGCGGCCCAGGCCGGCACCGCGGCCATCAGCCGGGTGCCGATGCCGCGGCCCTGATGGGCGTCCTCCACCAGCAGCGCGAGTTCGGCGGAGGGTGCGTCGGGGGTGTCACGCAGGAGTTGCAGACAGCCCACGACCGCGGGGCCCGCCGTCGCGACGAGCACCGCGCCCGGCCCGTCCCGCAGGGTCGCCCGCAGCGAGCCGGCGAGATCGCCGCGGCGGGTGCCGCCGTGCATACGGTCCTGGATGCTCTCGGCCGAGCAGCGGGCGACCATGCGCTCCAGCTCCTCGAGGTCGCCCGGGTGCGCCCGGCGCACGGTGACGGCCCCTTCTATGACGGCGGTCATAGCACCCAGGCTGCTTCATGACAGTCGTCATAGTCAAGGGACGGACAACCGCGCCGCCCCCGCGAGGTCGTGACCGTTGTGTGCCGATATGATGCAATTTGTGATCATTCCCGGTCGGCTGTGGCGTCGTCTCCCGTTCGAGGGTCGGCAGGAATCCACCGCCGTGCTGCCGCCGGTGATCCTCACGGTCGTGATCGTCGCGCTGGCGTTCTCCACGCCGCGCGAGATCGCCTTCAGCCGGCTGCTGCCCGCCGCCCCGGCCCTGGCCGCCGCGATGTGGCCCGTGCTGCCCACGATCGCGCTCGGCGCGTTCTGCCTGGTGGCCATGGTGGTGCTCAGCTTCTTCTACACCGATCTCGGCACGCCCTACACCGGCGCGGCGATCGTCACGGTCACCCTCGCCGCGGCGTACGCGAGCCATGTGCGCATCCAGCGGGAGCAGGCCCTGCTGCACGTCCGGCTCGTCGCCGACGCGGTGCAGAAGGTGCTGCTGCGCCCGCTCCCCACACGCATGTGCGAGATCGAGATCCAGTCGCTGTACCTGGCCGCGCAGGAACAGGCCCGGGTCGGCGGAGATTTCTACGAGGCGACCGACACGCCCTACGGAGTGCGGGTGCTCATCGGGGACGTACGGGGCAAGGGGCTGTCCGCCGTGGGCGCGGCCTCCTCGCTGATCAACTGTTTCCGGGAGGCCGCGCACGACGAGCCGGACCTGAGGAGCATCATCCACCGCCTGGAGACCAGCATCACCCGGCACTCCGCGATGTCCTCCGCCCCGGACCTGCCGGAGCACTTCGCCACCGCGCTGATCGCCGAGATCCCGCACGGCGGCGGCCATGTCCGGCTGCTCAGCTGCGGGCACCCCCCGCCACTGCTGATGCGGCAGGGAAAGGTCACCGTGCTGGAGGCGACCGCGCCCTCGGTGCCGCTGAACCTGTCGACACTCGTGAACGACCGCAGCTTCGTCGACACCGTGGATTTCATCGCCGGCGACCAGCTGCTTCTCTACACCGACGGGGTGACCGAGACCCGCGACCGCCACGGCGAGTTCTTCCCGCTCGACCAGTGGCTGCACCAGCAGTACCTGGAGCGACCCCGTGACCTGCTCGACCAGCTCCACCGGGACCTGCTGCACTACAGCCGGGGACGGCTCGACGACGACATCGCCGCCCTCGTCGTACGGCACACCGGCGACCCGGCGGCCGCCACGGCTCCGGCCGCCCCATCGCCATCGCCGTCGCCATCGTCACCGCCGTCGCCGTAGCGACTCGGGCACGGGCAGCCGGCCGTCAGCCGCCTTCGCCGGGCTCCGCGCCGTCGTCGGCGCGGGCCGACTCGTCCGCGCGGGCGGCTTCCTCCGTGCCGTCCGTGCGGGCGGACCCGTCCGAGCGGGCCGGGTGGCCGGTGCCTACGGGGGCGAGCCGTACGCAGCATTCGCCGGGCCGGGGGTCCAGCACCGCGTCGATTCCGCCCACCCCCAGACCGTCCAGGCAGCCGGCGAGGAAGGCGCGGTTCATCGCGCACACCAGCTCCGGCGCCCTGGCCGCCAGCGGATGGAAGGGGCAGTTGCGCAGGCGCAGCCCGGTGGGCGACTCCCGGAAGGGCTCGTAGCCCTGCTCGTCGAGCAGGCGCTCGCAGACGGTCAGCCCGCGTTCCGCGCCGAGGCGCCCCGGGCGCGCGCGGTCGCGCTCGGCCTCGCCCAGCTCCTGCCCGCGTCGCCGGGCGACCCGCACCGCCGCCTCCAGGGCGTTCTCGTCGCGCCCCTCGTCCAGGACGGCGTCGACGAGCAGACCGGCCAGGAGCTCGTGGCGCCGGTCGGGGATGTTCAGGGTGATCTGGGCGTCGGTGGCCTCGTAGACCTTGGGCTGCCGGCCGACCCTGCGGACGCCGTCGGGTGCCGCGTAGCGGGCGCGCAGCAGGCCGGCGTCGACGAGCTTGTCCAGGTGGAAGGCGGCGAGCTTGCGGGAGATGCCGACGCTCGCGGCCGCCTCGTCGCGGGTGACGGGCCGGCGCGCACGGCGGATGAAGGCGAACATCCTCCGCCGTGAGTCCTCGCCGAGGACGCTGACCGAGTCGATCACGGCGTCACCGGCGGGCTGGGGCTGGGTCATGTCGGGGGGCACTTCTTCACAGTAGCTCGCATCGGTATGGGAACGGCAGTGTTTCCGAGCCTGTCACCAGGGGCTCTTGACCGGTCGGAGAAATAAGACCAAGATTTGTTGGTGAAAAAGAGAGGAGGTCCGCTCATGGACACGTCCGCGCGGATCGTGGACCGGACCGCCGTACCGGGCACCCCCGCCACCCCCGTCGCCCCCGCCACCCCCGTCGCCCCCGCCGTCTCCGCGAGCCCCGCGGCCGCTCCGGCGCCCGCGCTGCGGGTGGTGCGCGACACCGGCGGCGTCGATCTCGCCGCCGCCGAGCAGGCCGCGGGCCGGTTCCTGGAGGCGCTCGGCGTGCGCACGGACTCCGAGAGCCTGCGCGGCACGCCCGGCCGGATGGCGCGCGCCTACGCCGAGCTGTTCAGCCCGCGCCCGTTCGACCTCACCACGTTCCCCAACGACGAGGGCTACGACGAACTCGTCCTGGCCCGCGGCATCCCGGTGCGCTCGGTGTGCGAGCACCATCTGCTGCCGTTCGTCGGCACCGCCCACGTCGGCTACCTCCCGGGGCGGCGCATCCTGGGCCTGTCCAAGCTGGCGCGCGTCGTGGAGTTCTTCGCGTGCCGCCCGCAGGTGCAGGAGCGCCTCACCAAGCAGGTCGCCGACTGGCTGCACAACCAGCTGGAGCCCAAGGGCGTCGGCGTCGTCATCGAGGCCGAGCACAGCTGCATGACGCTGCGCGGGGTCCAGGCGGGCGGCACCAGCACCCTGACCTCCACCCTGCTCGGCACGCTGCGCAGCGACGCCCGCTCCCGCGCCGAGTTCCTGGCCCTGACGGGCATGCCGCGCTGACCGCGCCCCGCGCCCCGCGCCCCGCGCCGGGCGCCGGGCGCGGGGGCGGGGCCGGGCGAGGGCGGATACGGCCGCGGTGGGGCGGGATGTCGGCCGCGGTGGGGGCGGGCGGTCGCCGGTCAGGCGAAGACGCGGGTGAGCGCGGCCAGCACCCCGACGTGCCCGGCCGGAGCGGTCCGGGCGGCGAGATGACCGTCCGGGCGGATCAGGAGGGCGGTCGCGCCCTCGGCGCCGTACGCGCGGCGGAACTCCCCGCCGCCGTCCCGGATCACCGGCGTCATCAGGTCCGAGGCGTCCACGTCCGGGGCGAGCAGGGCGTAGCAGACCAGTGCGCCCCGCGCCACGTTCCCCGCCTCGTCGGTGAGTTCGTCGAAGCCGTCCAACTGCTCCCGGGCGTCGGCGTAGAGCAGCAGTACGTGGTCGCGGCCGCGCAGCAGGTCGTACAGGCGCAGCGGGTGGGTGGTGATCCGGTCGCGCAGGCCGCCGCAGTCGGGGGCGCGGTCGCCGGCGGCGGGCCCGGGCCCGTCGGCCGAGGGCTCGACGACGGGGCTTCCCCGGTAGGAGACCAGCAGCTGCGCCTCCCCCAGTACCACCGTGGCGGCGTCCGTTTCCCCCTCCGACCCGTACCCGCGCGTCGCGTGCCGCACGGTGCGGCTCACCACCTCCTGCCCGACGGGCCGGCGCTCGGTGCCGTAGCTCTCCAGCAGCCGGGGCTGACCGATGCCCTGGACGGTGAGCGCCAGCTTCCAGGCCAGGTTGTGGGCGTCCTGGATGCCGGTGTTCATGCCCTGGGCGCCGGTGGGCGGGTGGATGTGCGCCGCGTCCCCGGCGACGAACACCCGGCCCTCGGCGTACCGGTCGACGATCCGGTGGCTGACGCGGTACACCGACGACCACCGCATCGTGGAGGCCGCGACCGGAACGGGCGACAGGCGCTTCAGGGCGGCCTCGATGTGCTCGGTCCGGGGCGCCTGCGGCATCTCGAAGCCGTGCTCCTCCTCTTCCGCCTGCCGCGTCCGGGCCGTCCCCGGCTCCTCGGCCCGCGGGCTCCGCAGCTCGGGGGGCACCCGCGTGGCCACGCGGTAGCGGCACGGGCCGGGCAGCGGGACGCAGACCAGCGAGTCGTCCACGGAGCCGTCCGCGGCGCGGTGCAGGGCGCGCACCACGTAGCCGGCCGGCAGGTCCCAGTCCAGCTCCACGTCGGCCAGCATGTACTCCTCGGGGAAGGCGCCGCCCTCGAAGGCGAGCCCCAGCCCCTTGCGCACGGTGCTGTGCGCGCCGTCGCAGCCGACCAGGAACTCCGACCGCACCTCGGTCAGTCCGCCGTCGGCGGTGCGCAGCACGCTGGTGACGCCGTCCGCGTCCTGGGTGAAGGAGACGAGTTCGGTCCCGCGCGCGACGGCCGCGCCGTGCTGGGCCAGCCGTTCCTCGAGGACGCGTTCGGTCTCGCACTGCGGCAGCGCGGCGAAGCCGTACGGCACTTCGGGCGGCAGCGCCAGCTCGACGTGCTGCTGCTGCGCTCCGTCGGCGTACACCAGTTGTCCGTGCACGGGGACCGCCGCGTCCAGGGCGGCCCGCACCACTCCCATCCGGTCCCAGATCTCCAGGGTCCTCGGCGTGATGCCCACGGCCCTGGAGTGGGGCAGACGTTCCGGCAGGCGGTCGACGACACGGCAGTCCACTCCGCGTCGCCGCAGTTCCAGGGCCGCGGTCAGGCCCACGGGGCCGGCTCCGGCGATCAGGACTTGGGTATGGGTCATGCGCGTCTCCCCACGAAGGCAGCGCGCGCAGACGGTCCCTGCCCGGTGGGATCGCGTCGATCGTCCGCGCGGCCCGGATCCGTTCCCCTCGATGGTCGCGCGCCGCGCGGACGGCCGCCACCGGACGCCGGGGCACCTCCGTACGACCGCCACCGAACGCCCGGACACCTCCGTACCCACCGGACGCCCGGACACCTCCGTACCCACCGGACGCCCGGACACCTCCGTACCCACCGGACGCCCGGACACCTCCGTACGACCGCCACCGAACGCCCGGACACCTCCGTACGACCGCCACCGAAGGCCCGGGTGCCTCGGTACGGCCGCCGGGGCGCCTTCGCCAGCCCTGCGCCCGGCCCCTGCGGCGCCCGCGCACGACTCGGCCGCCCCGCGCGGCGCCGGCGCCCGTCCATGGGCCCCGCCCGGCGAGCGGGCGGTCGCCAGGGGTGATCCGCAGGGGTCCGGCCTTCCCGTCCCCCCTCCTCGGCTCTCCGCACGCCGCACCCGGTCTCCGGCCCACGCCCCGGATGCGGATCCGCCCCCGGCCCACGTGGGCGAAGGCCGCGTCCCCCGTCCCTCCCCCGTGTTCCCCCGTCCCCGCCCGACTTCCACCGCCCTTGTCAGGCACGGGGATTGACGGCACGTCACCCCCACTGGTTCAGTGGCTCAGCCACTGAACCAGTGGGCCACCGTACGACCGGAGGAGGGATCGTGGAGGCGCTGCCCCGCGAGACGATCGTGGACGTCCTGGAGAGCCGGCTGCGCGAGGACATCCTCGACGGCCGTCACCCCGCGGGCAGTTACCTGCCCCCGGAGCGGCAGCTCGCCGACGGCTACGGGGTCACCCGCACCACCCTCAAGCACGCCTTCGGCCGGCTCGTCCAGGCCGGTCTGCTGGAGACCCGGCACGGCGTCGGCACCCGGGTGCGCGACTTCGCCCGCCTCGGCGGCGCCGACCTGCTGCCGATGCTGGTGCGCCACGATCCGCGCTGGATCCACGAGGTCTTCGAAGTACGGCGCGGCATCGGCGCGTTGATCGCCGAACGGGCCGCCGCGCGCGCCACCGCCGCCCAGCGCCGGGAGCTGGCCGCCGCACTGGAGGCCGTACGGGCGGCGCACACCCCCGACGCCGTGCAGCTGGCCGACGTCGAGGTGCACCGCGCCCTGGCCCGGGCCACCGGCAACCGCGTCTACGTGCTGCTCACCAACACCCTGTTCAACGCCTATCTGCCGGTGCGCGCCGCGCTGCGCGGACCGTTCACCGACGCCGGGGCCGCCCACCGCCGGCTGGCCCCCGTGGTCGACGCGGTGGGCTCGGGCGACACGGCCGCGGCGCGCCGGGCCGCGGACGCCTATCTGCGGGACACCGAGCGGATCATGCTGGAGGGACTGTCATGAGGGGCACCACGTTCAGCGAGACCCTGTTCGGCACCGTCCGGCTGGACGGCGACACGCGTGACCGGCGGATACGGCTGGACCTGCGCGCGGAGGCCGACGAGGTGCTCCGTCCGCACCGCACCACCCTGGCCCGCCTCAGCGGCCGGCTGCGCATCGCGGAGCTGGCCGACGACGCCGGCGTGGCGGGCGGGATGGAGATCTCGCCGCTCGCCCGCCGCCGTATCCGCTACCGCCTGTCGTTCACCGCCGGCGGCCGCACCCTGGCGCTCGACGGCTGGAAGTCGGTGACGCCCCGGCACCCGGTGGCCTCGATGACAGTGCTGCCGTTCGCGGTGCTGGAGGACGGGGCGCGCGTCGGCACCGGCACCCTGCGCTTCCCCGTGGCCACCGGTCTGGTCCCCTTCCTGCTCGGCTTCCGCTTCCCCCGGCGCGAGGAGCCCGGCCGCTACGCCGCGCCCCGCTGGGACGGCAGCCCCGGCCGCACGGAGGTCTGGTACACCACCCTCACCGACCCGGCCACCGGCACCGGTGTGTGGCTGCACCACGAACTGACCGTGCCCACCGACGGATCGGGGCCCACCGCCCACGGCTGGGTGGCGACGTTCCCCCGGGAGGGGAAGGTGCGCCACGCCCGGTTCGGGCCCGCCCCCTGGCCCCGGCCCGCAGGGGGATTCAGCGCCGCCGGGGTCACCGCGGCCGGCGGCCGGCTGACCGGGACGGCGGGCGACTTCCACTGGGACCTGGCCGAGGAGCCCCTGGACACACCGCTGTTCACCTTCCCGCGCTGGTCGTGGCGGCACGCCGTGCTGCCCGCGGCCCACCTGCTCCCCGCGGCCCGCGCCGCCTACCGCGGCACCCTCCACGACGGCGAGCGCACCCTCACCCTCGACGGCGCGCCCGGCGCCTCCGCGCGCATCCACGGCCACGGCAACGCGCGACGCTGGGCCTGGCTCCACGCCGACCTGGGCCGGGGCGACGTCCTGGAGATCGTCGCGGCCACCTCCACCCGCCCCGGTCTGCGCCGGCTGCCCCCGCTGGTGTTCCTGCGGCTCAGACACCGCGGCCGCACCTGGCCGCGGCGGCCGGAGCGGTCGGCGGCCGGACTGCTGGGCCTGGGCCGGTTCCGGGCCCGGATCGGCCTGCCGGTGTGGACCGTCACCGGCCGTACGGCGCTGCGGCGGATCCGGGTGGAGGTCACCCAGCACGCCGACCGCACCCTCGCGCTGGACTACCGCGACCCGGACGGCGCGGCGGCGGTGTGCCGCAACAGCGAGACCGCCGACGCCCGGGTCCTGCTGGAACGCTGGTGGGGCCGCTGGCGCACGGAGGCCGTGTGGACGCTGGCGGGCACGGCGCACGCGGAGGTGGGAGACCGGTGAGCGCCGAGGGACTCGTCGCCGCCCTGCTCGCCGACACCGGCCAGGAGGCGTGGGCCGCCCGCGTGCCCGGCCGGCTCGACGCCCTGCTCGCGGCGCTGCCCGGCCCGGTGCGGGCCGCCAATCGGGCGGGCGCCGCGGCCGTCGGGACGTACGCCGTGCTGCGCACCGGTCGCCGTCTCGCCGGGCTGACCCCCGACGAGCGGGAGGCGGTCCTCGCCTCGCTCGCGGGCCGGCCCCGGCTGCTGCCCCTGCTGGACCTGCTGAAGGTGCCGGTGCTGCTGGCGGCGGGCACCGAACGCACGGCGCCCGCCGCTGTCCCCGCACCGCCCGAGGACCCGCCGCTGGACTGCGTGCCCGCCGCCCACTGGCCCGCCCGGTGCACGGCGGACGCCGTCGTGGTCGGCTCCGGGGCCGGCGGAGCCGTCGCCGCCCGCGTCCTCGCCCGCGCCGGACTCGACGTGGTGATCCTCGAAGAGGGCGACCACCACTCCACCGCGTCCTTCGCCCGCCGTGCGCCCCTGGACCGCTTCACGGACCTGTACCGCGACGGCGGCGCGACCGCGGCCGTGGGCGCCCCTCCCCTGCTGCTGCCCGCCGGGCGCGCCGTGGGCGGCACCACGGTCGTCAACTCCGGTACCTGCTACCGCACTCCGCGGCAGGTCCTGGACCGCTGGAGCGGCCGGTTCGGGTTCCGCCTCGCCGACGGCCTCGACGCGCACCTCGACGAGGTGGAGGCGCTGCTGCGGGTGGCCCCCCAGCCGCTCGGCGTGCTCGGCCGCAATGGGCGGCTGGCGCTGGCCGGCGCGGAGCGGCTGGGCTGGCGGGCCGGGCCCCTGCGGCGCAACGCGCCGGGGTGCGCGGGGTCCTGCCAGTGCGTGGTCGGCTGCCCCACCGGCGCCAAGCAGAGCGTGCAGCTGTCCGTCCTGCCCGGCGCGTGCGCGGCGGGCGCCCGCATCGTGACCGGCGCACGGGTGCGCCGCGTGCTGGTGGACCGCGACCGGCCCGGGCCGCCCCGCGCGGCGGGCGTCGCCGTCGAACGGCCCGACGGCAGCGCGTTCGAGATCCTCAGCCCGCTCGTCGTCGTCGCCGCCGGCGCCCTGCAGACCCCGCCGCTGCTGCGCCGCTCCGGCCTCGGCGGGCATCCGCGGCTCGGCGCGAACCTCAGCGTGCACCCGGCCACCAGCGTCGCGGGCCGCTTCGCCGAGCCCGTCACGTCCTGGAGCGGCGTCCTGCAGAGCGTCGGCGTCGAGGAGCTGCGCGGCCGCGGCATCCTCATCGAGGCCACCGCGAGCCCGCCCGGCATGACGAGTTTCGTCCTGCCCGGTCTCGGCCGTTCGCTGCGCCGCGAACTGGAGGACGCCGGACGGCTGGCCGTCCTCGGCGCCATGATCGCGGACCGCCCGTCGGGCCGGGTCCTCGGCCGCGACCGCACCCTCGTCCGCTACGGCCTCCACCCGCGCGACGGCCACCGGCTGCTGAGGGCCGTGCGCGCCATGGGACAGGTGCTCTTCGCCGCCGGCGCGCAGGAGGTCCTCACCGGGATACCGGGCGCCCCGTACGCCGCCGGCCCCGGCGAACTGGACGCGCTGGTCGCCCGGACGACGGCGCGCCGGCTGCACCTGTCGGCGTTCCATCCCACCGGCACGGCCGCGGCGGGCGCCGATCCGCAGCGCGCCCCGGCCGACGAGGAGGGCCGGCTGCGGGGCGTCCGCGGGGTCCTGGTCGCGGACGGCTCGGTGCTGCCCTCCTGCCCGGAGGTCAACCCGCAGCTGAGCATCATGGCCGCGGCGTCCGCCGTCGCGCACACCGCCGTGGCGAGGGCCGGGCGGTGAGGCGCCGGGCGGACCCGGAGGGTCGTACCCGCAGGACCGGACCGGGGGGAGGGCCGGACCGCAGGAAGGGCCGGCCGCGGGTGCGCAGCTTCGGGTGCGCTCCCGGGTGCGCCCGGCCGCGACGAGCGGGGTGAGGCGCTGAACCCGGCGACGGTGCACGGAGTCAGGCGCTCAGCCCGGCGACGGTGAGGGGAGTCAGTCGCTGAGCCCGGCGGCGAGGGTCGCGCCCAGTTCCCAGCAGGCCTCGGTGGCGGTCCGGTCCGGTTCGCCGGTCACCGTCACCGGGTCCGCCGCCCGTCGCCAGCCCAGTCCGGTCGTGATCGACTCGATGGCGCGTACGGCCCCGGTGACGTCGTTGCCGCCGTGCACGTAGAAGCCGAAGGGCCGGCCGCGCGTGCTGTCCAGGCACGGGTAGTAGATCTGGTCGAAGAAGTGCTTGAGCGCGCCGGACATGTAGCCGAGGTTCGCCGGGGTGCCGAGCAGCAGGCCGTCGGCGGACAGCACGTCGGACGCGGTCGCGGCGAGGGCCGCCCGCCGCACCAGCCGCACACCCTCGATCTCGGGGGCCGTCGCGCCGGCGACGACGGACTCGAACAGCGTCTGGCAGTTCGGCGACGGCGTGTGGTGGACGATCAGCAAGGTTGTCACCTCCCGACCGTACCCGCCGGGCCGCCGGCACCGGGCGGCGGCCGGTGCCGGCGGTGTCGCCCGCGGCGGACGGCCCGCGCCCGGCCGCCGCGGGCACACGGCGGGTGCCCCGCCCGCCGGGCGCGGTCAGGACAGCGGGCCGCCGCCGAGCTGCTCGAAGCGCTGCTGGACATTGGCGGCGAACGCCTGCGACTCCGCACCGCCGTACCCCTGGCCGGTGGTGTTCATCGCGACCGTGAGGACGCCCTTGTACGGCGCGCTCGGCGAGGTGCGCACCGGAGTGCACAGGAAGCTGAAGTCCTGCGGCGTGGCCGAGTCGTACGTCCTCAGCGACACACCGGGCAGCGTGGTGGTCCGGCCCCGGCGCAGCGCGTCGTCCATCGCGTTGAACACGCCGATCCGGTCGAGGCCGGGCAGCACCTGCCGGGCCGGGCTGAACTGCGGGACCATGCCGAAGGCCTGGCCCTGCTTGCCGTTGGCGTAGCGCAGCAGGTGCTCGGGGCCCTCGGTGAGCATGATGGGGAACGGCGCCCCGTCGAAGACGGCGAACAGCTCCTGCTGCTGGGCGAGCAGGCTGTCGCGCAGCTTGAACTCGGACAGCAGGGTTTCGGACAGTTCCTGCATGCCCTGGCGGATGCCGGCGTCCCAGTTGCGCGGCTGGAAGTCGGCCACGCACACCGTGCCGAGGATCATGCCGGTGTTGTCGCGCAGCGGGGTGCCCAGGTAGGAGCGCACGCCCAGGTCGTTGACCAGGGGGTTGCCCTTGAAGCGCGGGTAGTCGAAGACGTCGTCGAGGGCGAGCTGGGACTGCTGGGCCACCACATGGGGGCAGAAGCCGTAGTCGCCGGGGGCCTCGCGGGCCAGGTTGCTCAGGTCGAACGGTATGCCGCCGCCGTCGGCGTCGACCCCCTCCTCGGGGGAGGAGGCGGGCACGTACATGCCGCGGAACATCTGCCGCTCGTCGTTGATGAAGTTGACCATGGCCAGCGGAGACTGGGTGAAACTGGCCGCCAGGCGCGCCACACGGTCGAAAGTGGCCTCCGCCTCCGCCGCGTTGAGGCCGAGAACCGTCAGTCGCCGGGTCCGCTGCTCGCCGGCGCGACGGTGTTCTTCGGGTGACAGGGAATCCATGGGATTAGATGAAAGCAGAGATCCGGGCGGGGTGGATCACCTCTCCAGGTCATTCCCGTATCCGGTCCCCCACTGTTAACACCCGTGAGGCGTGCGGGACTTGATCCGTCACGTCAGCGGCGGCCGGCCTCCCGCGAGGCTCCGGCACGGCCCGCACCTGGCCATTCGGGGAGTCTGTCCAAATTTTTCGATGTTTCAACCATCGGCGATCACTTCCCGTCATTCTCGGGGCGCCCGTCGAACCGAAACGATTTTGCACCCGACAATCATTCGGTGGACTTGTGGTCGACACCGACCGAAGTGCCCGACGTGACAACAGGTGTTCGAATTTGCGTTCGGATTTGGGGTGGTGAGGCGGGTGCACGGTCCGCGGTCCGGGCCCGGCGAGGGGGAGCGTCGAGACCGCCGGCTTCCGTCCCACCGGTCGGTTTTAGGCCAGGGTTCAGGCCTTCTGCCGTGACCGTCCGACCCCGCCGCAACCGTCGCTCGTTGGCCTGATGACGACGACGGACGCACGGGGCGCGGCCGGCCGGGCGCATCGCGCGGCACCGCGACGCCCGGCCAAGGAGAGCCGGCCGGCCACCGCTTCCT
This sequence comes from Streptomyces sp. NPDC004065, assembly GCF_044903565.1. Taxonomy (NCBI): domain Bacteria; kingdom Bacillati; phylum Actinomycetota; class Actinomycetes; order Kitasatosporales; family Streptomycetaceae; genus Streptomyces; species Streptomyces sp. NPDC004065. The sequence goes on from NZ_JBJDQT010000024.1 coordinate 102,558, forward strand.
CCACAGCGCCCGCGGCGCGCCCCCCGGGGGCCGCCGCGTGCCCGAGGGCTGTGCGGAGTCGCGCCGGAGCAGGGTCAACTACTCCCAGACGTAGGGACAGTGGCGACGTATGGAACGGAGTTCTCTCATGAACAGGCCCGATGTGGATGCCCGGTCGGTGGCGGTGATCGGCATGGCCTGCCGCCTGCCCGGCGCATCGGGGCCCGACGAGCTGTGGGCCCTGCTGCGCGAGGGGGGCGAGGCCATCAGCGAGACACCCCGCGACCGCTACGACGTGGACGCGCTCCACTCCCCCGCGCCCGGGCCGGGCCGGGTGGCGGGCCGGCGGGCCGGATACGTCGACGGCGTCGCCGACTTCGACGCCGCCTTCTTCGGGATGTCCCCCACCGAGGCCGCCGAACTCGACCCGCAGCAACGGCTGTTGCTGATGACCGCCTGGGACGCGCTGGAGGACGCCGGCCAGCGCCCCGACCTGCTCGCGGGCAGCCGCAGCGCGGTGTTCGTCGGCAACGCCCGCGCCGACTTCCTGGAGACGGCCCTGCGGCGCGGACCCGGGTCGGCGACGGCCGCCCAGCTCAACAACTTCCGGTCGCTGCTGTCCGCCCGCCTGTCCCACTTCTTCGACTTCCGCGGCCCCAGCGTCGTCGTCGACACCGCCTGCTCCTCCTCGCTGGTGGCCGTGCACCAGGCCGTGCAGAGTCTGCGCGCGGGCGAGAGCCCGCTGGCGCTGGCGGCCGGGGTGAACCTCGCGCTGCGCCCGGACGAGGGCCTGGTCCTCACCCACGCCGGGGCCATGGCCCGCGACGGGCGCAGCAAGTTCGGCGACGCCGGCGCGGACGGCTACGCCCCCAGCGACGCCGTCGCCGTCGTGGTGCTCAAGCGGCTGCCGGACGCGCTGGCCGACGGCGACCGGATCCGCGCGGTGATACGGGGCAGTGCGATCGGCAACGACGGCCGCACCAGCGACTCGGTGCTCAACCCGTCGCTGGAGGGCCAGCGCGAGGTGCTGCGCTGGGCGTACGAGGACGCCGGGGTGGACCCCGCCGAGGTGGACTTCGTGGAGGCGCACGGCTCCGGCTCACCCGTGCTCGACCCGCTGGAACTCAGCGCGCTCGGCGAGGTGCTGGGCGCGGGACGGCCCGCGGACCGGCCGCTGCTGGTCGGCTCGGTCAAGACCAACATCGGTCACGCGGAGGCCGCCGGAGGGCTCGCCGGGCTGATCAAGGCGGTGCTGTGCCTGGAACACGGCGAGGTGCCGGCCAGCCTGCACCTGGACACCCCGCATCCGGGCGTCGACTGGGACGGGCTGCCGCTGGCGGTCCCGGCCGAGCCGCGGCGGCTGCCCGACCGGGGGCGGCCCGCCGTCGCCGGAGTGGGCGGGCAGGGCGCCTCGGCCCTCAACGCGCACGTGGTGCTCCGCCAGGCCGAGACCCGGCCCAGCCCACCGCCCCCGCCGCGGCCGGACGGCGCCCCGTACGTCCTCCCGCTGTCCGCGCACACCCCGGCCGCCCTGGAGGCGCTGGCCCGGTCCTACGCCGCCTATCTGAGCCCCGGCGGCGCGGGGACGGCGTACGCCGTGCGCGACATCTGCCGCACGGCCGCCACCCGGCGCAGCCACCACGCGCACCGCACGGCCGTGGTCGGCCGCACCCACGAGGAACTGGCCGCGGCGCTCACCGGGGCGCCCGCGGTGGGCGGGCGGCCCCTGACGGCCGTGGCCGACCGCTACCGGCGGGGCGAGGACGTGGACTGGGAGAGGGTGTTCGGCGCGCCCGGCCGCTGTGTGCCGCTGCCCGCCTACCCGTGGCAGACCGCGCGGTACTGGCCCGGCGAGGAGTACGAAGACCCCGACGGCACCGGCGACCTGGCCGCGTGGGTGCTGCGCGAGCACGCGCGCACCGGCTTCGACGACGGCTCCACGCTCACCGACATCGGCATCGACTCGCTCGCCAAGCTGCGGATCGTCGTCGAACTGGTCAAGCGGTGCGACCGCGAGGTCGACCCGGAGGAGTTCGGCCGGCTGCGCACGGTCGGCGAGCTGAAGCAGTGGACGCGCTCCCTGCAGGCGGCGGCCCGATGAGCGGTCCGCGCACCCTGTACGACTGGTTCGCCCGCTCCGCCGCCGCGTACCCGGGCGAACCGGCCCTGGAGGTGGACGGGGCCCGGCTGGCCTACGGCGAACTGCGCGATCTCGCCGAACGGCTCGCCGCCCGTCTGGTCGAGGCGGCCGGCGGCGGACCGCCGCGCCGGGTCGGGCTGCTCGCGGCACGGTCGGTGACCGCGTACGCCGGCTACCTCGCCGTCCTGCGGGCCGGGGCCGCCGTCGTGCCGCTCAGCCCCGAGCACCCCGCGGCCCGTACCGCCGGGATCGTCGCGGCGGCCGGCTGCGACCTGGTCCTGGCCGGCACCGCCCAGGACGCCGAGGCCCTGACGGCCCCGGGCGTGCCCGTCCTGGTCGCCGGCCCCGAGGAGCCGGCGGGCCCGCGGCGGGCCTCCGCGCCCGGCGTGCCCGCCGGGCGGCCGGGCCCGGACGACCTCGCCTACCTGATCTTCACCTCGGGCTCGACCGGCGCGCCCAAGGGCGTGCCGATCGCGCACCGCAACATCTGCGCCTATCTCGAACGGGTCGCGGGCCGGTACGGCGTCGGGCCGGGCGCGCGGATGTCGCAGTCCTTCGAGCTGACCTTCGACGGGTCCGTGCACGACCTGTTCGTCGCCTGGGCGGGCGGCGGCACCCTGGTCGTCCCCGCGCGCGGCCAGCTGCTGTCCCCGGTGAAGACCGTCAACAGCCTCGGTCTGACGCACTGGTTCTCGGTGCCGTCGCTGATCTCGTTCGCCTCCCGTCTGGGCACCCTGAAGCCGGGCAGCATGCCGACGCTGCGCTGGAGCGTCTTCGGCGGCGAGCCGCTCACCCTGGAGGCCGCCCGCGAGTGGCGCGAGGCGGCGCCGGACAGCCGTCTGGAGGTGCTGTACGGCCCGACCGAACTGACCATCTCCTGCACCGCGTTCCGGTTCCCCGACGGCATGGCCGGCTGGCCGGAGACGCCCAACGGCACGGCCCCGATCGGCGTCTGCCACCCGGGCCTGGACATGCTGCTGCTGGACGACGAGGGACGGCCCGCCGACACCGGCGAGCTGTGCGTGCGCGGACCGCTGCGCTTTTCCGGCTATCTGGACCCGGTCCACAACGCGGGCCGGTTCCTCACCGAGGACCTGCGGCCGGCCGGTGACGGCCCGCTGTCCGAACGGCACTGGTACCGCACCGGCGACCGGGTGGCCGTACGGGAGGGCCGGCTGGTCCATCTCGGGCGCACCGACCACCAGGTGAAGATCCGCGGCCACCGCGTCGAACTCGGCGAGATCGAGGCGGAGCTGCGGCGGCAGCCCGGGGTGCGCGACGCGATCGTCGTCACGGTGCCGGCGGCCGACGGCGAGCCCGAACTCCAGGCCGCGGTCAGCGGATCGGCCTGCGTGCCCGACCGGCTGTACACGGCGCTGGGCGACCGGCTGCCGCCGTACATGATGCCCCGGCGGATCGCCGTCCTGGAGCGGCTGCCGCTGAACGCCAATGGCAAGATCGACCGCAGGGCGCTGCTCGGCGAACTCGGCGGCGTGCGTTGACCGTTCGGCGCGCGCCGGTCCTTCGGCGTCCGCCGGTCCTTCGGCGGGCGCCGGCCGTTCGGCGGGCGCCGGCCCTTCGGCGTCCGCCGGCCCTTCGGCGCGCGCCGGCCGTTCGGCGGGCGCCGGCCCTTCGGCGGGCGCCGGCCGCTCGGCGCCCGTGCCGCGGGTGCCGAGCGGCCGCCGCCCGCTTCCGTCCCCGATCCCCTCGAACCCCGACGTCCGTTGTGAGGCCTTCGCATGTACGACGCCATCGTCGTGGGGGCGCGCTGTGCCGGCGCGTCCACCGCTCTGCTCCTGACCCGTGCCGGGTACCGGGTGCTCCTGCTGGACAGGTCGGCGTACGGCTCCGACGTCCTGTCCACCCACCTGGTCCACCAGCCCGGCGTCGCGGCCCTCGCCCGCTGGGGCCTGCTGGACCAGGTCCGCGCCTCGGGGTGCCCGCCGCTGACCCGGACCCTCTACGAGGTCGCCGACATCCGCATCGAGGGCTGCGCGCGGGGCGTGGCCGGACAGCGGGCGGGCCTCGCCCCGCGGCGGCGCGTGCTGGACCCGCTGCTGGTCGACGCGGCCGTCGCGGCCGGCGCCGAGTTCCGCGACCGCTGCCGGGTCACCGGGCTGCTCCGGGACGGCACCGGACGCGTCGTCGGCGTCGAGGGCCGGCACGGCCACCGGACCTTCACCGAACGCGCACACCTGGTGATCGGCGCCGACGGCATGCGCTCCACCGTCGCCCGGCTCACCGAGGCGCCGTACACCGTGCACGACCCGCGGCTGACCTGCGCGTACTACACCTACTGGCCGGACGTGCCCGCCGATCTGGAACTGTACGAGCGGCCCGGCGGCTGGGTGGCCGCCGTGCCCACCAACGACGGCGCGACCCTGGTCCTGGCCTACTTCCCGCAGTCCCGTTTCGAGGAGGTCCGCACCGACGCCCGCCGCGCCTACCGGGAGCAGATACGCGCCACCGCGCCCGCCCTGCACGAACGGCTGCTCGGCAGGCGGCCCGTGGAGCGCCTGCACGGCACCGGCGACCAGCAGAACTTCTTCCGGCGGGCGAGCGGGCCTGGCTGGGTGCTGGTGGGCGACGCCGGGCACCACAAGGACTCCATCACGGCCCGCGGCATCAGCGACGCCTTCCAGCAGGTGGAGAGCCTGGCCGGGCTGCTTCAGGGCGCCCTGGACGGCGGCCCGGCCCGGCTGGACGCCGCCCTGGCCCGCTTCGCCGAGGACCGGGACGCCCGGCTGGCCCCGGGCTACGAGGCGACGCTCGGCGTGGCCCGGCTGGACCCCCACGAACAGCGGCTGTCCCTGCTGCGCGCGGTGCAGTCCGACGCCGAACTCACCGCCGTGTACCTGGACATGGTGGCCGGCATCGTCTCCGCCGACGCCCTGTGGACACCCCGGCTGCTCGCCCTGCTGTGACCCGGCGATCCCGCCCGAACCCTGCGGCGTCCGGCCGGAGTTCACCCCGGCAGGGCGCTGCCTGATTTCCCAACTCCTGTGAACATACGGCCCAGTTGCCCGAAGGCGGGAATGACGCTGCGCGATGATCCTGATACGGTGCAGCTCGCACCGGCCTTCGGTCACGGTGAGCCACCAGGCCACTGCACGGGGACGGGCGTTGCGCATCCCAACCAACTCCGGTGTATCGCTGCTGTACGAGGAATCAGATGCCAGGCACCCGCGACCGGCGGACACGTCACCGCGCCGCCCCTCGCAGATCTCTGCGGTCCTCGTTCGTCGTCCCCTTCGTCGTTCCCGCGGTCTGCCTGAGCGCGCTGTGGGGCTACACGGCGGCCGGACTCGTCGACGAGCAGGTCCAGTCGCACACCGACGCCGACCACCTCGGGTCGGTCGCCGGACCCGTCCAGGAGGTGCTGTCCCGGCTGCAGGCCGAGCGTGCCCGCACCTCGGCCTGGCAGGCCGGGCGCACGGCCGCCGCCCGGCGGGACCTCGACGCGGCCCGGCACGGGACCGACACGGCCCTCGCCCGGCTCCGCCGCACCGCCGCCCTGGACACCGGCGCGCTGCGCGGTCCCGCCGAGGCGCTGACCTCCACGCTGGACGAGCTGGCCGGGCGGCGCGAGGCCGTCGACGCCCGGACCCTGTCCGCCTCCGGCGCGTTCACCTACTTCACCGACGCCGTCTCCCGGGGCATCGACCTGCTCACCGCGGCCGTGCACGGCGACGACGGCGAACTGGAGGACGCGGGCGCCGCCACCGTGGCCCTGGTACGCAGCACGGAGATGCTCGCCCGGGAGGACGCCCTGATGGCCGGCGCCCTGTCGGCCCGCCGGCTCTCCGCCGAGGACCGCGCCCGGTTCGGCCAGTACCTGGCCGTCCAGCGCGCCCTGCGGGCGAGCCTGGCGCCCGGGGACCTGCCGTCCGAGGCGGCCGCCGGCTACGCCCGGATCACCGGGGACGCGCGCTGGACCACCGTGGGCTCCCTCGAGCAGCAGGTGAGCGGCGGGCGCGGTACCACCCTGCCCGGCAAGGCCGCCTCCTGGCCCACCGCCGCCGGCGGCGCCCTCGGTGACTTCCAGGACCTCGGCGCAGCGTCCCTGGACGCCCTGGCCGCCCGCGCCACGGACCACGCCGACGAACTGCTGCTGGCCACGCTCCTGGGCACCGCGATCACCCTGGCCGCGCTGGCCGCGGGCGCCCTCGTGGCGCTGCGCGGCAGGCGCTCCGCCCTCGGCCGCCTCGCCGAGGTCCAGTCGCGCACCGAGCAGTTGGCGGCCACGGAGCTGCCCGCCGTCCTGGCCCGCATAGAACGGGGCGAGCGTGTGGACCCGGCCGCGCTCGCCCCGCACCGCGAGCGCGCGGAGGACGAGCTCGGCCGGCTGTCCGCGGCCATCGACCAACTGGTGCGCATGGCCGCCGAGTCCACGCTCCGGCAGTCCGAGGGCCGCCAGGGCACGGAGAAGGTCGTCGCCCAGCTCATCCGCCGGGCCCAGAGCCTGATCCACCGGCTGATCTCGCTGCTGGACGACCTCGAGCGCAAGCACGAGGACTCCGACCTGCTCAAGGACATCTTCCGGGTCGACCACCTGGCCACCCGCGTGCGCCGCCACGCGGAGAACCTGATGATCCTCAGCGGTGCCCCGCCCAACCGCCGGATGACCCCGCCGGTCCCGGTGACCGACGTGATGCGCAGCGCGGTGGCGGAGACCGAGCAGTACACCCGCGTCCGGGTGCGCAACACGCCGGCCGACCGCCGGGTGGCCGTCGCCGGCCGGGCCGTCGCCGACGTCACCCATCTGCTCGCGGAACTCATCGAGAACGGCACCAGCTTCTCCCCGCCGCACACGCAGGTCACCGTCAGCGCCACCCGGGTCGCCAAGGGCCTGGCCGTGCACGTCGAGGACCAGGGCCTCGGCATGCCGCCGGAGCTGCTCGCCCGGGCGAACGAACTGCTCGCCCAGCCGCCCCGGGTCGACATGACCGCCCTGGGCGAGGACCCGCGCCTGGGGCACTTCGTGGTGGCGCGGCTCGCCGAACGGCACGGCATCCGGGTGGTGCTGCGCGAGTCCGACTACGGCGGCACCCTCGCGCTGGTCGTCCTGCCCACCGCGCTGCTGGAGGAGGTCGCCTCCCCGGTCGTGGACCAGTTGCGGTCGGCGGCCGTCGCCGCCGGACGGGCCGTGGGCGGCGAGCCGGGCACCGCGCTGCCGGGCGCGGACGGCCGGGACGGCGCGGCCGGTACGGACCGGGCGGCGCTCGCCGGCCAGGCCGCCTCCGCGGCCCACGGCACGCCCGCCCCCGCCCCCACCCCCGCCACCGCCGGCGGCCCGGGTGGGCGTACGGCCGCGGCCGGTCCCGCTCCCCGGGTGGCCGCCCGCGAGGAGGTCATCACCCACACGTCGCTGCCCGACCCCAGCGGCTTCCCCGAGTACGGAGGTGCCGGACTGTTGCCACCGGCGTCGGACCACCCCGCACCCCCCGCTGCGGAACCGGCCGGGTGGACGTCCCCGCGGCCGAGCGCTCCTGCCGCACCCGCGCGGCCGCGGGCGGACCGGCCGGCCACCACGGCCGGCCCCGCGGCCCCGGCAGGACCGGACGCACCCGGGCGACCCGCCGTGCCCCCCGAACCCGCCGCGCCCGCCGCGATGCCCGGCCCCGCCGCGCCCCCCGGACCCGCCGTGCCCGCGACCGGGCAGGCCGACCAGCCCGTTCAGCCCGATCCGCCGTCCCGCGGGCAGCGTCCCGCACCATCCGCGCCCTACGGCGTGCCCGCTCCGCGGGCCGCCGGGTCGTCCCGGGGCCTGACCACCCCGAACGTCCTGCCGCAGCGCGTCAGGGGAGCGAGCCTGGCGCAGCAACTGCGGCGGGAGGCCGCGCAGATGGAGCAGGGATCCGAGGGCGAGAGGGACGAGGACGCCTTCTCGCCCGAGGCGTCGGCCCGTGCGATGAGCGCCATCCACCAGGGACTGAAACGGGCCGGCATGGTCCAGGGCGACGAGCCGCGCGGCGCGCACGGGCGGCGGGACGAATCGGCAGACCCCAGTGCCGACGAACTGTGAGGACGTTACGCAATGACTGAGCAGGTACACACCGGACCCGAACTGGACTGGCTCCTCGACGCCCTGGTGGACCGGATCCCGGAGATCCGCTGCGCCATCGTGCTCTCCGGGGACGGCCTCCTCATCGGCAAGTCGAAGGACATGCCACGCGACGACGCCGAGCACCTGTCCGCCGTGGCCTCGGGTGTGCACAGCCTGGCCCGCGGCGCCTCGCGGCACTTCCACGGCGGGCCCGTCCAGCAGTCGGTCATCCAGATGGAGAGGGCCTTCCTGTTCGTCACGGCGGCGGGCAGGGGCGCACGGCTGGCGGCCCTCGCCTCCGAGGAGGTGGACGTCGGGATGATGGCGTTCGAGATGGGGACGCTCGTCAAGCAGGTCGGTCAGTACCTGACCGCGGCACCACGGGTGCAGTCCCCGTCCGGCGGCCCCTTCCAGGATGCCTGAACACCGGTGGCGCGACGGCCAGGAGGCCGGGCGCTACTTACGGCCGTACGCCATCACCGGTGGGCGCACCCGGCACAGCCAGCACGCGTTCGCACTGATCACCCTGGTCGTCGCGCGCTCCGCGCACGGCGGCGACACCGGGGCGCTGGAGCCGGAGGCGGCGCACATCCTGCACCTGTGCCGGGACCGCGCCCTCGCGGTGGCGGAGATCGCCGCCCTGCTGGACCTGCCGGTGAGCGTGGTGAAGGTGCTGTGCGGAGATCTGCTCGACGCCTCGCTGATCCTGGTCCAGTCGCCACCGGGGCAGGAGAGCCGGCCGAGCGTGGAACTCATCGAAAGGGTGATGGATGGTATCCGTCAGCTCTGAGCCGGTCCTGCCGACCGCACTGAAGATCCTCATCGCGGGCGGCTTCGGCGTGGGCAAGACCACCATGGTGGGCTCGGTGAGCGAGGTCCCGCCGCTGGAGACCGAGGAGCGCATGACCGAGGCGAGCCTCGGCGTGGACGACCTGGCCGGGGTGGAGGGCAAGGCGTCGACCACGGTCGCCATGGACTTCGGCCGCATCACGATCGCGCCGGAACTGGTGCTGTATCTGTTCGGTACGCCCGGCCAGGACCGTTTCTGGTTCATGTGGGACGACCTGGCCATGGGCGCGCTCGGCGCGGTGGTCCTGGCCGACACACGGCGGCTGGAGGCGTCGTTCGCGTCGATCGACTTCTTCGAGGAGCGCGGGGTGCCGTTCGCCGTGGGCGTCAACTGCTTCCACGGGCGGCGCGACTGCACGGCCGAGCAGGTGAGTGCGGCGCTGGACCTGGACCCCTCCACCCCGGTCGTACTGTGCGACGTACGCGACCGGGCCTCCAGCAAGCACGTCCTGCTCAGCGTGCTGGAGGCGGCCCGCGCCCGGGCGGCGGCCCGGCTCACGGCGGCGGGCGGGCGCTGACGACGACGGCGGGTCCGGGCGGGCCGGCGGATCGCCGCCGGTCTGCCCGGACCCGGTGCACCGCCGCCGGTCTGCCCGGACCCGGTGCACCGCCGCCGGTCTGCCCGGACCCGGTGCACCGCCGCCGGTCTGCCCGGACCCGGTGTAGCCGCCGGCCCCGGGCGGACCCGGGCGATCCGGGGCGGCCGATGGTGGCCCGTGTGCCGTAGGCACCGTGACATTCCCGGCGGCGGGGGTAAGTGATTCTCTGACTGTCCGGACCAGTGGATGCGCGGCACAGCGGAGGAACGCCATGTTCGAGGCCCAGGACGTCCGTCAGTGGCGGGGACACCCCGTGCACGGCGCGGACGGCAGCAAGATCGGCGAGCTGGAGGCGATCTACGTCGACACGATCACCGACCAGCCCTTCTTCGCCACGGTGAAGACCGGCATGCTGGGACGTCAGCGGCTGGCGTTCGTGCCTCTGACGGGTGCCACCGTCAGCCCCGGTCACCTCAACGTCGCGTTCGACAAGAAGGTGGTCAAGGACGCCCCGTCGATCGACACCGACGGCGAGCTGCTGGTGGAGGGCGAGCCGGCCGTCTTCGAGCACTACGGCCTCGCGTACAAGGCCGGATCGGCCGGAGAGCGGCGCCTGGCCCGTCGGTGACCACGGCACACGGAAGCGGTGGACGATGCTGGTTCTTTTCCTCCTGCTCGTGATCGTGGCCGTGGCGCTCGCGGTCGTCGGCGTCACGGTCGCGGGCATGACCTACCTGCTGGCCATCGGCATCGCGCTGTTCCTCGCCGACGTGCTGCTGCTCGGTGTCGGCCTGGGCCGCCGCAGGGGCACACGGCCCTCACGCTGACCGGCCCGCCCTCCTCCGATCGGGTGTGCGCGGGCCACGGCGGCGGCGACAAGGGGCGCGATCCGGACCACGCTGGGGGTGGTGCCTCCCCACACGGCACCGACCCCCCGTGACGGAGGAGACGAGATGCCCATCGACACGATCGAGCGCTTCCTGGCCGCCCTCGACCCGCAGCACAGGGAGCACGTCCAGCGGCTGTCGCACGAGGAGCAGATGAGCCTCGCCGACGCCTGGGAGGCCGAACTCCGGCAGGACACCGACCTCGACACGCTGAGCGAGCTGTCGCCCCCCGCGGCGGAGAGCGAGGCGGCGGCCCGGGTCGCCAGGAGGCTCATGGACTGAAAAACCGCCAACACTTCTTCGCGAAGAAGTCTTTGCGAAGAAGTGTTGGCGGTCTACAGTGACGGCATGACCGTTCCCCCTGAGACGCCCGGCGCGCGGCCCGAGGCCGATTCCGTGGTCCTGGACGCCAAGGGCCTGCGCGCCCTGGCGCACCCGGTGCGCGTGCAGCTGGTCGGGCTGCTGCGCAAGTACGGCCCGTCGACGGCCACCCGCCTGGCCGAGCGGCTCGGCGTGAACTCCGGCACCGCCAGCTACCATCTGCGCCAGCTGGGCGCGGCGGGCTTCGTGGCGGAGGACACCGAACGCGGCAACGCGCGGGAACGCTGGTGGCGTTCGGTGCACCGGACGACGGAGCTGAGCGACCATGAGCTGGCCGACCGCGAGCCGGAGGCCGTGCTCGCCTACCTCCAGTCCGTCGCCGCCGCCTACACCGTCCGTCTCCAGCAGGCCATCAGCGAGCTGCAGACGATGCCCCGGGAGTGGCGGGGCGGCTTCGACATGAGCGACTGGGCGCTGCGGCTGACGCCCGAGGAGACCGCCGCCCTGCGCCGGGAGCTCAGGGACGTCATCTCCCGTTACCGCAGGGACACTCCCGAGGAGGCGGCCTCCGCTCCCGAGGGAGCCCTGCGGGTCGGCGTGATCACGCAGCTGCTGCCGGAGCTGGACGCGCCCGCCGTACCGGCCGCCCCCGCCGCCGGCCGGCGGGCCCCCGGAACGGAGACGTCGTGAGGTACGGCGCCACGGGCGGCGAGGGCAAGGGCGGGAGCGACAACGGAGGCGGCAGCGGGGTCGGGAGCGGGGCGGCGGTGCCGGCCGGCCACGACGCCGGGACCGCCGACAGTACTGGCGACAGAGCCGGCGCCGGGGCGCGTACCCGAACCGACACCGGAACCGGCTCGGGGACGGGCGCCGGGCACGGCGGCATACCCGGCCGGCGGACACTGCGCCCGCTGGGCGGGGTGCTGGCCGCCATCGCGGTGTCGCTGACCGGAACCCGGGTCTCGGCCGTCGCCCTGCCCTGGTTCGTCCTGGTGACGACCGGCAGCGCCACCCGGACCGGACTGGTCGCCTTCTGCGAGATGGCCCCCTACGTCCTGGTCAAGGCGCTCAGCGGGCCGGTGGTGGACCGGATCGGCCCGCGCGCGGTGTCCTGGACCACCGATCTGGCCAGCGCGGCCGCGGCCGTCGCGGTGCCCGTCTGCCACGCCCTGGGTCTGCTGTCCTTCCCGTTCCTTCTCGCCCTGGTCGCGGTGATCGGCGCGGCCCGCGGCCCCGGCGACCTGGCCAAGGAGGTCATGGTCCCGGAGGCCGCCGACCGCGGCCGGGTGCCGCTGGAGCGGGCCACCGGACTGTGCGGGGTGACCGAGCGACTGGCCTCCACCATCGGCCCGGTGGCCGGGGGCGCCCTGGTGGCGCTGGCCGGCCCGCTGACCGGGCTCGCGGTCAACGCGGGCTGCTTCGCCCTGGGTTCGGTGATCGTCGCGCTGTCGCTGCCCCGGGGCATGGGGCGCGGAACCGGGCGGGCACGGGCACCGGAGGGAGCGGCGCGGGAGCCGGGCTACTGGCGGCAGTTCGCGGAGGGCTTCACCTTCCTGCGCGGCGAGCCGCTGCTCCTCACCGTCATCGTCATGGTCGCCGTCACCAACCTGCTGGACGCCGCGTTCGCGACCGTCCTGCTGCCGGTCTGGGCGAAGGAATCCGGCAACGGCGCGGCCTCGCTCGGCCTGCTGGGCGGTGTGGCGGGGGCCACGGCGGTCGGCGGGAGCCTCGTCGCCGCGCTGGCCGGGCACCGGCTGCCGCGCCGGGTGGTCTTCTTCACCGGGTTCCTGCTGGCCGGGGCGCCGCGATTCCTGGTCCTGGCCTGCGACGCGCCGATCGGCGCGGCCCTCGCCGTGTTCGCCGTCGGCGGGTTCGGCGCCGGTTTCCTCAACCCGGTGCTGGGCGCCATCCGCTTCGAGCGGGTGCCGCGCCACATGCTGGGCCGGGTCGGCGCGATCGGCGACTCGATGGCCTGGGCCGGCATCCCGCTGGGCGGACTGATCGCCGGGGCGGCGGTGGCCGCCGCGGGACTGGCGCCGGTGCTGCTGGCCGCGGGGGCGGCGTACTTCCTCACCACCAGCCTGACCGGACTGCGCCCCGAATGGCGGGAGATGGACCGCGGCCGGGTGCGCGCCCGCGCCGGACGGCGCACCGCGCCCGCCGGCGGACCGGCCGGCACGGAGGTGACCGCCGGCACCGCCCCGGCAGCGGCCGCCGAACCCGGCGGTCCTGGCGGCCCGGCCCGGGAGCAGGCCCCGGCCTGAGCCGCCGTCCGCCCGCGGGTGCCCGTCCGCCCTCGGGGCCGCCCACCCCCGGACCCGCTCGGTACGCGGGACCGCGGGGCGGGCGGCCCCCCTCCCCCCGGATCCGGCAGCCGGTCCTCCCTGGCCGCCCGCGGGCGGGACGGACCGCCCGGCAGGGGCGGGCGCACCGCGGCGGTGGGGGGACGCGGGGAGGAAGGACCGGAGCCGGTGTGCGGCGGGCGTGGCCCGTCAGCGCGCCGCCTTCACCTCGGCCAGCGCCTTGGCCAGACCGTTGGCCCACAGCTGGTTCACCCGGGACCGCTCGGCGGAGTTGGGGTAGCGGTTGGTGCAGGACGGGCCGGGGCCGCCGCCCGACATCAGCTCGCTGCACGGACCGCTGTAGTGGTCCGGCAGGCCCAGCACGTGTCCGGTCTCGTGGGCGGTGACGCGGATCGAGTCGTACTGCTGGTTCTGCGCGTAGTCGAGGAAGATGTAGCCGCTGCCGTGGCCGTCGGTGGAGGCGTACGACCCACGCGAGTCGTTGCCCTCGTAGTAGGCGAAGTCCGCGCCGCCCGAGGTGGCCTGGAGCTTCACGTTGGACACGGAGCTGTTCCAGACCGAGGCGGCGCTCGATATCTGGGAGCGGAAGCTGGGCGCGTTGGTGGCGTTGTAGTACACGGTCACCGACTGCAGGCCGGGGTTGGCCGCCTGCTTGCGGGCGACGGACTTCAGCACGGCGTCGAAGAACGCCTTGTTGCCGGCGGCGTTCTCGGCGGACCGCTCGTAGGTGGCGTACGAGGCGGCAGGGGAGGCGGATGCCGTCCGTCCGGCGCCGGCCGTCTGCGCGCTCGCCGGCACCGCGGTGCCCAGGGCGGCGCCGGCCAGGCCGAGGCCGAGCGCGAGGGACAGCAGTCTGCGGGAGGTCCGTGCGGACGTGGAAGTCGTGCGCGACGACGTCATGTGGGGGACTCCTCATCGTTCCTGTGGGGTGGTGAACGATCGCTCACGCAGGAGTCTCGGACACACAAGAGGGCTGCGGATGATGGCAGTTGGGGATAGCACGGCGCTATCGGCGGCCGACTCGTACAGTTCCGTTGGGATTTGAACATCTGGTGTCGCGCAGCGCCCCGCCCTACGCTCCCCTCATGGAGCTGGAGGTGAGGCACCTGCGCGTGCTGTGCGCCATCGCCGACCACGGGAGCCTGCACCGGGCGGCTCGCGAACTCGGCCTGACGCAGCCGACGTTGAGCACCCAGTTGGGCCGTATCGAGCGCGCGCTGGGCGGCCAGCTCTTCGTGCGCGGCCGCAACGGCTGCCGTCCCACGCCGCTGGGCCACGTGGCGCTCAGCCGCGCCCGGCCGCTGGTCGCCGAGCTCGCCGCGATCGTCACCGAGACCCGGGCGGCCGCCGCCCGCGCGGCCCGCGGGCCGCAGTTGCGCATCGGCGCCACCGCGAGCCGGGCGATTCCCGGCTGGCTGCGCCGGCTGCGCGCCCGCGTCTCCCCGGCCGCGCCCGTCCTCCAGATGGACGTGTCCGCCAACTCCCTGCTGCGCATGGTCGCTTCGGGCCGGCTGGACATGGCCTTCGTGCACGAGGTGGAGGGAAGTCCGCTGCGCGTCCCGCCCGGCCTGCGCACCCGGGTCCTCGTCGAGCGGGAGCCGCAGTTCGTCACGCTGGCGGCGGACCACCCGGCCGCGGCGCGGCGCGAGGTACGGCTGGCCGATCTCGTCGGAGACCGCTGGATGATCGACTCCACGGTGGACGGCGAGTGGGAGGGGCTGTGCCGCGTGCTGCGCGAGGCGGGGCTGGTGCCCAACCTGCTGCACGGCGACTACCTCACCGCGTACTCCCTGGCCGCGACCGGCGAGGTGGTCACGGTCAGCCAGCCCACCGCCGCCCCGCGCGCGGACGTGGCCGTCCGGCCGCTGGAGGGTGACCCGATCGGCGTGCGACTGCTGCTGGCGGCCCGCACCGAGGCCGAACTGGACGAGGGGTACGCCGAGTTGGAAGAGGCCTACTGGGAGGCGGCACAGCAGGCGCCGGCGTACCGGGAGTGGCTGGAACGCAGACGGGAACTGGTCCCCGCCTGATCACGGCGGCCGACCCGATCACGGCGCCCCGCCTGATCACGGCGCGGCCTGATCACGGCGCCCGGCCGGCGGCCCGGAGCCGCCGTTCACCGGTCCCCGGGGACCCCCGGGCCCGGAAGCCGGGTCAGTCGCAGGTCTTGCCGCCCGGGCAGCCCCCGCCCTCCGGCAGGTGCACCTCCGCCCATGCCCCGAGCGCCTCGAGCGCCGGTCCCAGCGCCGCGCCCGACTCCGTCAGCCGGTAGCTGACCGCCCCCGCCACGCACGCCCTCGGCAGGCCTGGCCGGACAACGTGGTCCTGTTCGGCCGCACCGCCGGGGAGACCCCCTCGGCCAAGGGCACCCCGGTCACCGTCGTCGCCGGCCGCGGCGGCTCCTACGCCGCGGGCACCCCCCGGGAGGGCTACGAGTACGTCCAGAACTACCTGGAGGCGGTCCTGGCCGACACCCTCGGCATGGACCTCGACTTCATCGTCCCGGAGCTGACCATGGCGCCGCACAACCCGGCCATGGCGAGCCTGGTCCCGCTGTTCGAGGCCTCCCGCGAGCGCGCCCTCGGGGACGCGGCCGCCAGGGCGAAGGAGCTGGTACGGCGCCTCGCGGCCTGACGGCGTGACGGCCTGACGGCGTGACGGCCTGGCGGCGTGACGGCCTGGCGGCGTGCGGCCCGGCGGCGTGCGGCCCGGCGGCGTGCGGCCCGGCGGCCCGGCGGCCCGAGGGACGGATATGCGTGACGGCCCGACGGCCCGACGGCCGCACGGACCGATGTCTCGACGGCCCGACGGCGGGGAGCGTCCGGCCGGCGCCGTCGCGCGAAGACGCGCCCCCGCCCATAGGGTGGCCTCATGCCGTGGCCGCCGGCCGGACCGGCTGACGCGGCGGCCCCCGCGCCGCCCCGCGCCCCCACGGCCGACGCACCGGATCCCACCGCACTGAGCTGTCGCCCCGTCCGGCGAGGGCGCGGCCGGGGAGGCTCCCATGACCGCTTCAGTGAACCCGGACCGGTCGGAGTGGGACGTGATCGTCCTCGGCGGCGCCGCCGCGGGCGAGAACGCCGCCCAGTACGCCGGTCAGTTCTCCGGTCTCACCACGGTGCTCGTGGAGGACGACCTGCTCGGGGGCGAGTGCTCGTACTGGGCCTGCATGCCCAGCAAGGCGCTGCTCCGGCCGGTCGAGGTCGTGGACGCCGCCGAGCACCTGCCCGGGGTCTCGGCCCGGCTGGACCCGGTCGACGTCCTGGTGCGGCGCGACACCGTGATCAACCACCTCGACGACGGCTCCCAGGTGGACTGGGCGCTGCACACCGGCATCGACGTCGTACGGGGATACGGCCGGCTGGACGGCGAACGCACCGTCGTGGTCAGCGGCCGGGACGGTACCCGCAGAAGGCTGACGGCCCGGCACGCCGTCGTGATCGACACCGGCTCCTGCCCGGCCGTGCCCGACCTGCCCGGACTGCGCGGCGCGCTGCCGTGGACCTCGCGGGACGT
Organism: Streptomyces sp. NPDC004065; assembly: GCF_044903565.1. Lineage (NCBI taxonomy): Bacteria > Bacillati > Actinomycetota > Actinomycetes > Kitasatosporales > Streptomycetaceae > Streptomyces > Streptomyces sp. NPDC004065. The sequence continues at coordinate 119,138 of NZ_JBJDQT010000024.1, forward strand.
GACCAATCTGCGTGAGGTGCCGCGCCGGGTGGTCGTCGTCGGCGGCGGTGTGGTCGCCTGCGAGGCGGCGACCTGGCTCCGGGGGCTGGGCACCGCCGAGGTGTCCGTGGTGGAGCGCGGCCCGCGGCTGCTGTCCCGGCAGGAGCCCTTCGCGGGCGAGCTGGTCGCCGAGGCGCTGCGGACGGCCGGCGTGCGGCTGTTCCTGGAACACGGCCTGTCGCAGGTGAAGCGGTCCGACCCGCGCGACACCGGCCGCGGCCACATCCACGGCGGCGAGGTCAGCGTCACCCTCGACGACGGCACGGTCCTGGTGGCCGACGAGCTGGTGGTGGCCACCGGGCGGACGCCGAACACCGACGACATCGGCCTGGAGACCGTCGGCCTCTCCCCCGGCGGATACCTCCCGGTCGACGACCACCAGGCGGTGCGGGGAGCGGCGGGCAGCTGGCTGTACGCCATCGGCGACGTGTGCGGCCGGGCGCTGCTCACGCACATGGGCAAGTACCAGGCGCGGATCGCCGGCGAGGTGATCGCCGCCCGGGCCGGCGGCTCCGGCGAGCTGCCGTCGGCGGCGGCCGGGCACTACGGCCTGCCCCAGGTCGTCTTCACCTCGCCCGAGGTGGGTTCCGCCGGCCTGACCGAGCGGCAGGCGCGGGAGGCCGGGATCGAGGTCGAGACGGCCGAGTACGACCTCGCCGCCCTCGCCGGGACGTATGTGATGCGCGCCGACTACCGCGGCCGGGCCAAGCTCGTGGTGGACCGCGGCGCGGACGTCGTGGTGGGCGCCACCTTCGTCGGGGCGGGCATCGCCGAGCTGGTCCACTCGGCGACGACCGCGATCGTGGGGCGGGTGCCGCTGTCCACCCTGTGGCACGTGGTGCCGAGCTATCCCACGGCGAGCGAGATCTGGCTGCGGCTGCTGGAGACCCTGCGCGCGCAGCGCCACGCGGCGGCGTCCGGGTGACCGCGCAGCGCCCCGGGTGACCGCGCAGCGCCACGCGGCGGCGTCCGGGTGACCGCGCAGCGCCACGCGGAGGCGTCCGGGTGACCGCGCAGCGCCATGCGGAGGCGTCCGGGTGATCGCGCAGCGCCATGCGGAGGCGTCCGGGTGAGGTTGACCGCGCCGCGGTTCCGGCCGGTACATCACTGAGCGACCCCCCGACGAACCACCCCCGCACGATTTCCCGGCACACAGCCGCCGCCGGTGCAGCTTTTGCGACGTCCACCCGGCCCATACAGGACAAAAGTGTGTGATTTGGAGCAGTCCCGGGTGATGCCCGACCATTGCTTCCGTCCGGCGATCCCGGGCATCAGTTCGAAGAGAGGCGCACCACCCCATGCACGTCCCCGGGACCGCCCCCCAGCCGGCTCCGGCCCCGCGGGAGACCCCCGCGGTCACCGCGACCATCCCCGCCCCCACCGCTCCCGCCTCCGCCTCCGCCCGGGACTCCGCCGGCGACGGCGGCCGGCACGCCCGCCGGTTCGGGCTGCCCGTCGCCACCGCGCTGGTCATGGGCAACATCATCGGCGGCGGGATCTTCCTGCTCCCGGCGTCCGTCGCCCCGTACGGCACGGTCAGCCTGGTCGCCTTCGGCGTCCTGACCGTCGGCGCCATCGCGCTCGCGCTGGTCTTCGGCAGGCTCGCCGAGCGCCATCCGCGCACCGGCGGCCCTTACGTCTACGCCCGGGAGACGTTCGGCGACTTCGCCGGGTTCCTCGCCGCATGGGCGTACTGGATCACCACCTGGGTCTCGAACGCGGCCCTCGCGGTCGCCGCCGTCGGCTATCTGGACGTGCTGATCCCGGTGGGCGGCAACCGCTGGACCGCCTGTCTGGCCGCGCTGGTCCTGCAGTGGCTGCCCGCGCTCGCCAACTTCGCCGGCACCCGGTACGTGGGCGCGGTCCAGCTCGTGTCCACGGTGCTGAAGTTCGTGCCGCTGCTGCTCGTCGCGGTGGGCGGGCTGTTCTTCTTCGACCCGGGCAACCTCGGCCCCTTCCACGCGGGCGGCGGCAGCACGCTCGGCGCGGTCTCCGCCTCCGCCGCCCTCCTGCTCTTCTCCTACCTGGGCATGGAGTCCGCCGCCGTCAGCGCCGGCGAGGTCAGGAACCCCCGGCGCACCGTGGGCCGCGCCACCGTGATCGGCACCGCGGGCGCCGCCCTGGTGTACCTGCTGGGCACCCTCTCCGTCTTCGGCACGGTCGCCCACGACCGGCTGGTGCGGTCCACGGCGCCGTTCTCCGACGCGGTGAACGCCATGTTCGGCGGCGCCTGGGGCGGCTGGGCGGTCGCGCTGGCGGCGCTGGTGTCGATGACCGGCTGCCTCAACGGCTGGACGCTGCTGAGCGCCCAGACCCCGTACGCCGCGGCCCGCGACGGGCTGTTCCCCGCCGCCTTCGCGCGCAGGCGGCGGGGCGTGCCGACGGTGGGCGTCGGCGTGACCGTCGTCCTCGCCTCGCTGCTCACCGTCTACAACTACGCCTCCGGCTCGGGCCGCGTCTTCCAGACACTGGTCCTGGTCACCACGTTCACCGCGACCGTCCCGTACCTGCTGGCCGCCGCCGCGCAGATCTTCCACCTGCTGGCCGGGCGGCGCGAGCGGGTCGACGGCGCCCGGCTGGCGCGCGACGTCGTGATCGCGGCGGTGGCCGCCGCCTTCTCGATGTGGCTGGTCGCGGGCGCCGGGTACGCGGCGGTGTACCAGGGGGTGCTGTTCCTGTTCGCGGGTGTGGTGGTGCACGCCGTGCTGTCGGCGCGGCGCCGCGCCGCGGCCGCCTGACCCTTCCGCCGCTTCCCGGCGGGTCGCGGGCGCTTGGGGAGCGGTCGCGGGGCGGTCGCGGGGCGGTCGTGCGGCGGTCGCTCCGGGACCGCTTGTTTCCGGCCTCTGGCCACCGGTACCTACCGGACGGTATACAAGCCCCGTCCAGCGTGCGCCGCACCCGTTCGCGAGTGCCGGCCGCACGCGAAGTCCGGTGCAGGGGGGAGACGTTCATGGCGCACGACGCACGTCCGGGTGGGGCAGCGGGCGGACCGCGGCGGCCGGTGGCCCTGGGGGCGGCGCTCGGCGGCTGCGCCCTGCTGGCGGTGTCGGCGACACCGGCCGCGGCGCACGGCCCGGGTCCCGGCCGGGCCACCGACTACGTGTCGCTCGGCGACTCCTACACCTCGGGCCCCGGCATACCCCGGCAGGTGGACGCCGGCTGCGCGCGGTCGGACCGCAACTACCCCTCGCTGGTGGCGGCACAGCGCGGCGTGAGCACGTTCAAGGACGTCAGCTGCGGCGGGGCGACGACCGCGGAGATGTGGAAGCCCCAGGGCGCCAACGACGCACAGCTGAACGCCCTGGGACGCGGCACCGACCTGGTGACCGTGCAGATCGGCGGCAACGACATCGGCTTCGGCTCGATCATCTCCACCTGTGCCCGGCTCGGTTCCCAGCAGCCGGCCGGGGACCCCTGCCGGCAGTACTACACCTCCTCCGGCGTCGACCGGCTGATGCTCGCGGTCGCGCAGACGGCGCCGAAGGTGGACCGGGTGCTGCGCGCCGTGCACGCCCGGGCGCCGCAGGCCCGGGTGCTCGTGGTGGGCTATCCGGACCTGCTGCCCGACGACGGCAGCGGCTGCTTCCCCTCGGTGCCGTTCGCGTCGGGGGACTTCCCCTATCTGCGGGACACCGGCAAGCGGCTGAACCTGATGCTGCGCCTGGTGGCGGGCTGGAACCACGCGGAGTACGTCGACACCTACCGCCCCACGGTCGGCCACGACATGTGCAAGGCCCCGGCGGACCGCTGGATCGAGCCCCTGCAGCCGGCCGCGCCCGCCGCCCCCGCGCACCCCAACGCGGCCGGCGAGCAGGCCATGGCGCGGGCCGTGCTGGCCGCACTGGACAAGGGGCACGGACCCGGACGCGGGCACGGGCACTGACACGCACTGACACGCACTGACACGGCTGAGCGCCGTACGCCGGAGGCGCCGGCTTCCCGGGGCGCCCGCTCGCCTCGGGAAGCCGGCGCCTCCGTTTACAGTGGACGGATGCCGTCCGGCGGCCCCGGGCCCGGACGGCACCGGGGCGGGAATGGACGTACGGCGCCGAGCACGGGCGGAGCACCATGCACGACCCTCACCACCACGGCCATGCCCCGCCCCCGCGCACCCGCCACGACACGGCCGGCAGGACGGGCCGGGGCGAGCAGCAGTCCCTGTTCGAACTCGCCGAGACGGCCCCCGGCGCGACCCCCGGCGCGGCGGACCCGCCGGACGCCGGGCCCGGGTTCCGCGACTCCCCCGCCGCCCGGCGCATGCTCGCCGTCCGGACCATCTACGCCGAGCCCGCGGCCGCCGCCTCCCCGCGCGGCCGGGAGATCATCGGCCGTTTCCCGCGGGCCGAGCTCGTCGAGGTCGACAGCCACTGGCGCATCCCCAGCCTGCACGGGAACGAGGGCAACCTGGACCGCTGGGTCCGGGTCAAGACCGAGACGCTGGTGCTCGGCGAACGCAAGACCATGACCACCCGGCCCAACGGCCGCTCGGCGGACTTCATCGCGCCCGGCCCGTCCAACGGCTGCGCCATGGCCTGCGCGTACTGCTACGTGCCGCGCCGCAAGGGCTACGCCAACCCGATCACCGTGTTCACCAACATCGAGGCCCTGCTCGGCCACCTGGACCGCCACATCGCCCGGCAGGGCCCCAAGCCGGAGCCCAACCAGTGCGACCCGCAGGCCTGGGTGTACGACATCGGCGAGAACGGCGACTGCTCCGTGGACGCGCTGATCAGCGACAACACGGCCGATCTGGTGCGCGCCTTCAGCCGCCGCGGCACGGCGAAGGCGTCCTTCGCCACCAAGTTCGTCAATCCGGACCTGCTCGCGCTCGACCCGCGGGGCCGCACCCGGATCCGGTTCTCCGTGATGCCCCCGGACGACTCCAGGCTCCTGGACGTGCGCACCAGCCCGGTCGCCGCCCGCATCGCCGCGGCCGGCGACTTCCTGGACGCCGGGTACGAGGTGCACTTCAACCTCTCCCCCGTCGTGCTGCGGCCCGGCTGGCAGCAGGCGTGGGCGGACCTGCTGCGCCACATGGACGACGTGCTGCCGCGGCGGGTCAAGGACCAGGCCGCCGCCGAGGTGATCATGCTCACCCACCACGAGGGTCTGCACACCGTCAACCTGGGCTGGCATCCGCGGGCCGAGGACGTGCTGTGGCGGCCGGAGCTGCAGCAGCCCAAACGGTCGCAGAACGGCGACCTCAACGTGCGCTACCGCAACCACGTCAAGTCGGCGGCCGTCGCCGAGCTGCGGGAGCTGATCGCGGCCCACGCGCCCTGGCTCGGGGTGCGCTACGCGTTCTGAGGATGCCGCGGATGCCCAGGATGCGGCGGATGCGGCGGGAGGAGCCCGGACACGCCCGGACACGGCCCGGACACGACGGAGGGCGCCCGCCAGGGGCGCCCTCCGCGCGTCCGGTACGGCGCCGGGCGCCCCGCCGCCCGGCACCGGCCGTCATCCCAGCGCGGCACCGCGCGAGGCGGCGTCCGCCTCGGTCGAGGCCCCGGCGGTCACCAGGCTGCCGCCCGCGTTCTCCAGGTGCGCCCGCACGAACCACTGGAACTGCTCCAGGTCGCGCAGCTGCTCGATGAGCAGGTCCTCCGTGGAGGGGTCGACCTCGCCGGCCTCCTTGACCGCCTCCCGTACGTCCTTGATCACGCCGGTGTAGACGAGGTCGAGGGCGCCGAGGTGGGCGATGGCGTCAGCCCGGCCGATCGAGTAGTCCTCCCAGGTCCGCTCGGCCACCAGCGCGCCGGGCGTGCCCTGCGCCACGCCGCCGAGCGCCGCGATGCGTTCGGCGACGTCGTCGGCCATCTCACGGACGCGGTCGACCTGCGGGTCGACCATCTCGTGCACCGCGATGAAGTGCGGTCCCACCACGTTCCAGTGGACGTGCTTGAGGGTGAGGTGGAGGTCGTTGAGCGCGTGCAGCCGCGTGCGGAGCAGTCCGATGAGCCGGCCCGCGTCCTTCAGCTCGACACCGGGAACCGTGTACTCGGGGGTGAAGTCCTGTGCCATCAGTCCTGTGACCTTTCGTCCTGCGTGTACGGCTCCTGCACGGATGCCCCGCCTCGCGCGCGGCAGACACGTTCGCGGGTGATCCGTGACGAAGAGGACAGTCCCGGTGACCGGTGCCCCCCCGGTCTCCCGGCCGGTACCGGCAGGGCACACTGGTCCGGGATTCTCCGCGGAGGGGCCGGGAGCCGCCCCCGCACGCCGTACGGGAATCCGATGTCCCACGGGAATGACGTGATGCCGATGCCGCGAGTGGACGGGGCGCGGTCCGCCCCTGCGGCGCTGGTGGTGCGGCACCGGCCCGAGCGGCCGCGGGCCGCCGTACTGGCCCTGCACGGGGGACGGCCGGACGGTCGCGAGACCGCGCGGCCCTGGCACCCGGCCGCCCTCAGGATGCGCCCGGTCCTGCGGGCCGCCGCGCTGTCCCTGGCCCTGGAGGAGGTGCTCCTCGGGCAGGTGCGCTACCGGCACCGCGGCTGGAACGGGGGCGATCCGGCGCAGGACGCCTTCCGCGCGCTGAGCGAGCTCGGCCGGCTCGCCGGCGACGTGCCGGTCGTGCTCGTCGGCCACTCCATGGGCGGCCGGGCCGCGCTGCGGGCGGCGGCCCACCCGTTGGTGCGCGGGGTGCTGGCACTGGCGCCGTGGCTGCCGCCCGACGAGCCCACCGGGCATCTGCGGGACGTGGGCGTGGTCGTCCTGCACGGCGACCGGGACCGGGTCACCAGCGCCGTGGCCTCCGTGGACTTCGTACGCCGGGCCCGGACCTCGGGTGCCCGGGCCGGAGCCGTGCTGATCGGCGGCGGCGACCACGCGATGGTGCGCCGCTCGGGCCTGTGGCACCGCTGCACGGCCCGTGTCGTGGCGGAGCTGCTGAGCCCCGGGCCGGTCACGGCCGGGCTGGCCGCGGACAGCTACGCGGCCGCGGAGGCACTCGTGCTGTAACGGCGGCCCGCACGTGCCGGACCCGGACGTCGCCGGCACGGCAAGGGCCGGCCCGCACCCGCCGCATGCGGACACCGCCGGCACAACAACGACCCGCCCGCACGCGGGACACGGAGACCGCCGACGCGACACCGACCGGCCCGCACACACCCCACGCGGACACCGCCGGCACAACAACGACCCGCCCTCACGCGGCGACCGCTCGTGCGGGAGCGGCCGACGCGCCGCTCCGGCGCCCGGCGCCCGGCGCCCGGCGCCCGGCGCCCGGCAGGAGCGTGCCGCAGCCCCGCGTCGCCGCGTGCTCCCGCTGCCGCGCCCTCGGGTGCGGCCGGCCCGGTAGGCGGGCGGCGGGGCGGCGAGTCGGCCGCCCACCTACCCGGGGCCGGCCGAGGGTCCGTCGGCGCCTCGGGCAGCGGCCCGGGGCCGGGGGGCCGGACGCCCGCGTTCCCCGACCGGTCACCGGTCACCGATCCGTACCCGCCGGAGCCGCGCCGGAGGGGCGGCTCCCCCACCCGGCCGGGCGGCCCGCGTCAGCCGCCCAGTGCCGCCAGCACCACCTGCTTGGCCTCGTCCTGCACCTGGCGCAGGTGGTCGGGGCCCCGGAAGGACTCCGCGTAGATCTTGTAGACGTCCTCCGTGCCCGAGGGGCGGGCCGCGAACCAGGCGTTCTCGGTGGCGACCTTGATGCCGCCGATGGACGCGCCGTTGCCCGGCGCCTCGGTCAGGATCGCGGTGACCGGCTCACCGGCGAGGGTGTCGGCGGTGACCTGGGCCGGGGACAGCTTCGCCAGGCGGGCCTTCTCCTCGCGGGTGGCGGGCGCGTCGATGCGGGCGTAGGCGGGTTCGCCGAAGCGCTCGGTGAGCGTCGCGTAGTGCTCGGACGGGGTCCGGTCGGTGACCGCGGTGATCTCGGAGGCGAGCAGGGCCAGGATGATCCCGTCCTTGTCGGTGGTCCACACCGAGCCGTCCCGGCGCAGGAAGGACGCCCCGGCGGACTCCTCCCCGCCGAAGCCGAGCGAGCCGTCGACCAGCCCGTCCACGAACCACTTGAAGCCCACGGGCACCTCCACCAGCCGGCGGCCCAGGTCGGCGGCGACCCGGTCGATCATCCCGGACGACACCAGGGTCTTGCCCACACCGGCCTCGGCCGGCCACTGGGTGCGGTGGGCGTACAGGTAGGAGATGGCGGTGGCCAGATAGTGGTTGGGGTTCATCAGGCCGGCGTCCGGGGTGACGATGCCGTGCCGGTCGGCGTCGGCGTCGTTGCCCGTCGCGATCCGGAACCGGTCGCGCTGCTCGATGAGCGAGGCCATCGCGTACGGCGAGGAGCAGTCCATGCGGATCCTGCCGTCCCAGTCCAGCGTCATGAACCGCCAGGTGGGGTCGGTGAGCGGATTGACGACGGTCAGGTCGAGGCGGTGCTGCTCGGCGATGCGGCCCCAGTACGCCACGGAGGCCCCGCCCAGCGGGTCGGCGCCGATCCGTACGCCCGCCGACCGGATCGCGTCCAGGTCCAGCACGCTCGGCAGGTCGGAGACATACGAGGTGAGGAAGTCGTGGCGGCCGGTGCCGGGTGCGGCGAGCGCCCGGGCGTAGGGGATGCGGCGCACGTCCTTCAGGCCGCCCGCGATGATCTCGTTGGCCCGGTCCTGGATCCAGGAGGTGGCGTCCGAGCCCGCGGGGCCGCCGCTGGGCGGGTTGTACTTGAAGCCGCCGTCGGTGGGCGGGTTGTGCGACGGGGTGACGACCACGCCGTCGGCGAGGCCGGAGGCGCGGCCGCGGTTGTGGGTGAGGATGGCGTGCGAGACCGCCGGGGTCGGGGTGTAGCCGTCCTCGGCGTCGATGAGCACCGTGACGTCGTTGGCGGCGAACACCTCCAGGGCGGTGACTCTGGCCGGCTCGGACAGGGCGTGGGTGTCCGCGCCGAGGAACAGCGGGCCGTCGGTGCCCTGCTGTGCCCGGTACTCGCAGATGGCCTGGCTGGTCGCCGCGATGTGGTCCTCGTTGAACGCGGTCGCCAGGGACGATCCGCGGTGTCCCGACGTCCCGAAGGCCACCCGCTGGCCCGGCTCGGCCGGGTCGGGGTGCAGGGCGTAGTACGCCGTCACCAGCCGGGCCACGTCGACCAGGTCCTCGGCTGCGGCCGGCCGGCCCGCTCGCTCGTGCTGCATGGCACCCACTCCTCCACATCGGTCGTGCGTCCGCTCGCGATCTATCTTCCCCCTTCCGACGGCGCAAGCCCCGAACCGGACGGCGAAGCACGCCGATCAATCGGACGGCAGGCGGGCCGCACCCGGGCCGGGTGAGCCGACGGGCCGAGGCCCCCGGTGCGGCGTACCGGACGTGGATGGCCCACCGGTGGGGGCCGCTCGGTCAGGACGGTTCCACCGCCGACACCGCGGTGGCGGTCACCTTGTTGTCGCACTCGGCGAACAGGCCGTCGTCCAGGGCGACCTGGTGCCGGCCGGCGCCGGACAGGCCGACCACCAAGGTGGGGTACGCGACGGGCGTCGCGCCGGACGCGCAGTAGCCGTCCGCCTCGCCCTGGACCTGCACGAAGGTGAGTTTGAGCCAGGCCGTCGCGCCCGGGGCAAGACGCACCGGGCGGGCTGCGCCCGCCCGGGTCACGGTCAGCGGCACGCCGTGCTGCGGGGAACCATTGCCGGCCCCGGCGACCGTCGGATGCCCCCGCAGCACGCAGGTCCGCCCGGAGACGTTGGTGAACGCGACGACGGCCGCCCCGGTACCGGTGCCGGCCGGGCGGTCGGCCGCCTGACGCGCGGACGCCCTGAGCTGGGTGGCCGCGCAGACCGGCGCCGGCCCGCCGGGCCGGGCGGAGGACGGGGAGGCGGCCGTGTCCGGCGCCGTCGCGCCGGGCGTACCGGACGGGGCGGACGAGCCGGAAGGGCCGGACGGGCCGGACGGCGGGCGGGACGAGGCCGGCGCGCCGTGCGTCGGAGTCCCGTGCGTCGGAGTCCCGTGCGTCGGAGTCCCGTGCGTCGGGATTCCGTGCGTCGGGATTCCGTGCGTCGCCGGAAGGCCGTGCGCCGGGGCGCCGTGGGCCGGGTCGCCGGGCGAGGTCGCCGCGGGCGGCGTACCGCCCGCGGACGGTCCGGTGCCCGCCACGTCGGCGCCGGGCCGGCAGGCGGCCACCGACAGCGCGGCCGAGACGGCGGCCACCGCCACCGCGGCCGAACGGAACGAGCGGATCCTGATCGCGTACTGCATGACGTCCCCCGAGTCGTGACACACGCCGGCCGTTCGCCGGCACTACCGCCCGTGGAGACAGGGCCGCGGCCCGCCGGGTTCCCGGGCCGGCCGCTTGATACGCGGCGGTGACAAGAGCGGTCGCCGAACTGTCGTCCGACGCCCCTTTCCGATCATCACGGGTCACCTGTGGAGAGCGTCCGCGGAGGCGGCGGTCGCATGCCTACGGTGCGGTCAACCGGGCGGGGACGGCACCAGCCGGCGGCCCGCCGCAACCGACGATCAAAGGGGAGGCGCTGTGGCGAGCGTGGAAGTATCGCTGAAGGAAATGATGACCGCGGTGGAGGGAGCGCTGGGGGCGGCGGTGGTCGACTACACCAGCGGCATGGCCCTGGGCACCCTCGGCGGGGGCAAGGACCTCGACCTGACCATCGCGGCGGCCGGGAACACCGACGTCATCCGGGCCAAGGTGCGCACCATGGAGCAGCTGGGACTCAAGACGCAGATCGAGGACATCCTGATCACGCTGGAGAACCAGTACCACCTGATCCGCCTGGTCACCGGCCGCAACGGCAACGGCCTGTTCCTCTACCTGGTCCTGGACAAGAGCCGCTCGAACCTGGCGATGGCCCGCCACCAGCTCAAGCGGGTCGAGGAACAGATCGAGATCTAGGACCGTCCCGCCGTTCCGGGCCGACGTGCGCCCACGATGTGAAGACTTCTTCAAGTCACCACATCAGCAAGATCCCAAGTCGTGGATGCGAGCGGGTCCGGGCGGCGAGGATCGGCGGGGCAGGACACCACCGCGGCGGCACCTCGGCGAGGTGCCGCCGTGACCCGCACGACCATTCCCGACGCGGCAGGGAGCGAGCACCCATGCAGGTCCCCCTCTACCAGGCCAAGGCGGAGTTCTTCCGCATGCTGGGCCACCCCGTACGGATCAGGGTCCTGGAGCTGCTGCAGCACGGTCCCGTGCCGGTGCGGGACCTGCTCGCGGACATCGAGATCGAGCCGTCCAGCCTCTCGCAGCAGCTGGCCGTGCTCAGACGCTCCGGCATCGTGGTGTCGATCCGCGAGGGCTCGACGGTCCGCTACGCCCTCGCCGGCGGGGACGTCGCCGAGCTGCTGCGGGCCGCCCGCCGCATCCTCACCGAACTGCTCGCCGGGCAGAACGAACTGCTCGCCGAGCTGAGGCAGACCGAATCCCCCCGGCCGCCGGTCCCCACCAGCAGCCGGGGCTGAGCGCACGCCGTCCCCACCTCCTCCGCGGCCGGCGCGCCCGCCCGCACCTCGTCCTCGGCCGGTGCGCCCGCCCGCAGCCCGCCCGCAGCCCGCCCGCAGCCGGTGCGCCCGCCCGCACCTCGTCCTCGGCCGGTCGGCCGGCGCGCGCCGTGCGGACGTGCGCGATGATCCGGCCGCGGCGGGGTATCGGGACGGCACGGACAGCCCGACCCCACGCCGAGGAGTAAGCGCGGATGACCGACGACGCCTACCTGTTCCTGCTGGACGACACCACCGCCGCCCTCGGCGTGCCGCCGGCCGCGCTCGGCGAGCTGTCGTGCATGGAGACCCCGGCGGTACGGGCCTGGCTCGACGCCCAGGGCGCCACCGCCGCTTCGCCCCGGCTGCGGCTGCTGCCGCCCGAGCGGTCCCGGGCCGTTCCCGGGGGCGCGGAGCGGCTGCCGGTTCCGCTGAGCGAGGAGGAGCTGGCCCGGCTGCGCCGGCACAGCGCCCCGGAGTCCACCGCACGTCTCGAGGAGGAGCTGCTGGCCTACCGGGACTGCGCCGGGGAGCGCGACGCGCTGCTCGGCCGCGCCCTGGCCGCCGGCATTCCCCTGGACCGCATCGCCCGGCTGACCGGCGAGGACCCGGCGGTGGTGGCCCGGGCCGCCGTGTGAGGACGGCCCTGTCCGGGCCGGCACACCCCGGCCGGCCGCCCGGGGGGACACGCGCGGCGCCCGGCCGGCACACGCACGGCGACCGGCCCGGCCCGCGTGAGCGGGGCCGGGCCGGTCGGCCGGAGCCGGGTCGCGGCACGGGCGTCCCGGGTCCGGACTCCGACGGCAGCGCGGGGCGGGCGTCCCGGGTCCGGACTCCGACGGCAGCGCGGGGCGGGCGTCCGGACGGGTGCCACCTGGGCGCACCTGCCGAGTCGCGCTCCCCGCCGGGCCGGTCAATCATGGGCCTGCCGGGTCCCCGCGCCCCCGACCGCGCGGGAGCCGACGACCGGGCCGCCGAGCCATGGGGGCTTCCGGCGGCCGGACCACCGAGCGGACACGGCCGCCGGCGGCCGGGCCGCAGGGCGGGACGGTGACCGAGCGACCGCGCGACGAAGGAGTCCGAGGAATCGTGATGCCCATCTGTCCCCCACCGCGTGCACGCGGCACGCGCACCCGTCACCTCCTCGCCGTCGCGCTGTGCGCCGTGGCCGCAGCGGCGCTGACCGGGTGCGGCGACGGCGGCGCGGGCGGCGGGTCCTCGCCCCGCCCGACGCCCACCCCGCCGGACACCGCGTCGTTCTCGGGCACGCCTCCGTCCGCGCTGGCCTCCTCGGCGGCCTCCGCCGCCTCCTCCGCGCGCGCGTCGGCCTCGGCGGCGGCGTCCTCCGCGGCGGCCCGCGCCTCGGAGTTCGAGGCGTCGGTGTCCGCCGACACCGCCCGGGCGGCCGCCGAGGCGCAGAAGCAGCTGGAGAAGGTCTCCGGCCGTGGCAACGCGCTCGGCGAGGTGGCCATGAAGGGGCTGCCCAAGGACCGGACGGGCGGGGTGCAGGCGGTGCTGGTCACCATCACCAACAAGACGGACCGGAAGGCGTCGTACGCCGTGCAGGTCGACTTCAAGGCCCCGGACGGCCATGTGGTGGAGACCCGCTACGTGGGCGCGCAGGGCCTGGAGCCCGGGCACACCGCGCAGCCCATCGCGTTCAGCCGGGCGCCGGCCCAGCCGCAGCTGACCCCGGTGCTCGCCAAGGCGCAGCGCTACTGACGACGGAACGCTTCCGCATGCGGGAGCCCGGGCCGAGGCGGCTTCGGCTCCGGTCCCGGGCTCCCCTGTTTGCCTCGATATAAGCGCGCAGCCGCGGCCCGCGGGCGGGCGGCGGCTGCGCGCGCGGGCGGGCGGGCGGCGCGCGCTGCGGCCCCGGCCGGCCCCCCGTGGCGGCCTCCGGTCAGCCGCCCAGTACCCGGCGCTTCTGGGCCTGGAACTCCTCCTCCGAGAGCACCCCCTGGGCCTTCAGCTCGCCCAGCTCCTTCAGCTGGTCGATCTTGCTCGTCATCTCGTCGGAGGTGGAGGGGGGCGCCGCGGGCGCGGGTTGTGCCGCCGGCTGCTGGGCGTACTCCTGCGGCGCCGCCTCCTGCCGGCCGGCGTCCTGCTGCGCCCAGCGTCCCGCCTGGCGCCGCGATACGCGGTTGGACACCGCGGTCGCGGTACCGGCGACCACCGCCGTGCGCGCCACACCTCGAAGAAGTCCGGGCATGTCTCTCATCTCCCTGCTGGGTGCGGAGGGCCGGGCGGCGCGGCACCGGCCCGTGCTGCGGTACACGCCGGGGCGTCACGCGGCCGCGGAGCCTCCCGGTCCGGTCGTGCCCTCGGCGGCGTCCAGGGAGGCCAGCAGGGCCTGGACGGGAATGCGGCCGCCCGCGACGAGCTGGGCGCCGCTGCGGCGCAGCTCCCGGGCCAGTGGCGCGGCCCATACGTTCTCGTACACCAGGACAGCGGCGGAGTTGCCGGGTTCCAGTGCGGCGCCGGCCTCCTCGAGGTCGCTCTGGTCCAGCAGGCCGGAGGAGGCGCCCTCGAACACCGACAGATCGATCTCGTCGCCGAGGTCGGAGAGTTCCAGTGCGACTACCGACCCGTCCGTGTCCTTGCGGACGAAGGTCAGGTCGATGATCCGGATGATCCCACGCTCCACCAGGTCGACCAGGAGGGGGAAGCCCTCGCCGGTCATGCGGTTGCCGGGGAACTCGATGACCAGGTAGTCGACGGGCCCCATGTCTTCCACGTCCGTCATGGCCGTGCCTCCCGGAGGTGACGGGAACCGGGGCCCGGGACGTCCCCGCCCGGGCGCCGAGCCCGTGGCTCGGGGGGCGGTGACCTGGCCCCTCCCCGCCCATTGCAACACGTGGTCCAGGGGGCCGCACGTCCGGCCGGACGGGGAGCCCCGGAGCCGTTCTTGACTTCGAGCGCACTTCAGCTTCTAGCGTCGGGGTACGCCGCACGGGCACGGCCGGGGCGCACTCCGCGCCGGAACGGCCGGGCGGCCGGGCGGGCGCCTCAGCGCCCGCGCACGGCGCCACGATCGGGCGTTTGCCGTGCGGGGACGCCGATACGGGGAAACCGGGGCCGAATGGACGACGAAGCCATGGCGCCCCGGCCGCGGCGGGCGGGTCACGGCGGGCGCGCCCCGCCGCGCCGTGCCGCGCCGTGGGCGAGCGAGGACCGGAAAACGTGCAGGAAAGGCTGGAACGCACATGAAACAGCGCAGGCTGCGGGACCTCCAGGTGTCGGCCATAGGGCTCGGCGCCATGGGGATGTCCGCCTTCTACGGCTCCACCGACGAGCAGGAGGGCATCGACACCATCCGGCGGGCCCTGGAGCTGGGCATCGACTTCATCGACACGGCGCAGCTGTACGGGCCGCTCACCAACGAGATGCTCGTCGGCCGCGCGATCAGGGGCCACCGGGACGAGTACGTCATCGCCACCAAGTTCAACTACCGCATGGACGACGCCGTTCCCGGCGACATCAGCACGATCGGGCGGCAGGACGGCTCCGCGGAGCATGTGCGCAGCTCGGTGCATGGTTCGCTGGAGCGGCTCGGCACCGACTACATCGACCTGTACTACCAGCACCGCGTCGATCCGCAGGTGCCGATCGAGGAGACGGTGGGCGCCCTGGCGGAGCTGGTCGCGGAGGGAAAGGTGCGGCACATCGGGCTGAGCGAGGCGGCTCCGGAGACCATCCGGCGCGCCCACGCGGTGCACCCGGTCACGGCCGTGCAGTCGGAGTACTCGCTGTGGACGCGGGACCCGGAGGCGGAGGTGCTGCCCACGTGCCGTGAACTCGGCATCGGGTTCGTGCCCTACTCGCCGCTGGGCCGCGGCTTCCTGGCGGGCCGGTTCTCCTCCCCCGACGAACTCGACGAGGGCGACTTCCGGCGCAGCGGGCCGCGCTTCACCGGCGACAATCTCCGCGCCAACCTCGCGCTGGCCGCGAAGGTCAAGGAGATCGCCGCGGAGAAGGGGGTCACGCCGGCGCAGCTGGCGATCGCCTG
Organism: Streptomyces sp. NPDC004065; assembly: GCF_044903565.1. Taxonomy (NCBI): domain Bacteria; kingdom Bacillati; phylum Actinomycetota; class Actinomycetes; order Kitasatosporales; family Streptomycetaceae; genus Streptomyces; species Streptomyces sp. NPDC004065. The sequence continues at coordinate 134,613 of NZ_JBJDQT010000024.1, forward strand.
GGTGCTGGCCCAGGGCGAGGACCTGGTCCCGATCCCGGGCACCAAGCGCCGTACGTACCTGGAGCAGAACGCGGCCGCGGTCGACGTGGAGCTCACCAAGGAGGACCTGGCCCGCATCGACGCCGAGCTGCCGCCGGTCGCCGGGGAGCGCTACGACGAGGCGGGCATGCGTTCACTGAACCGCTAGGGCGGTCCTGACGGTACGGGCGGCCGGGGCCCGCCAGGGCGCTCCTGACCGTGCGGGCCCGGCCGGTCCGGCGCCCAGCCCGCACGGGGGGGGGCAACGGGGGTCTTCGGGCGGTTCCGGTCAGCGCTGGGAGAGCATCCCTTCGCGCAGCCGGGCCAGTGTGCGCGAGAGCAGGCGGGAGACGTGCATCTGCGAGACGCCGAGGCGCTCGCCGATCTGCGCCTGGGTCAGCTCCTCCACGAACCGCATGTGGATGATCCGCCGGTCCCGGTCGCCGAGCTCGGCGATCATCGGGGCGAGGGCGTGGAAGTCCTCGACCAGTTCCAGCGCCGCGTCGTCGGAGCCGATGAAGTCGGCGAGGACGGTCTCACCGTCCTCGCTGTTGCTCAGCGCGGCGTCCAGGGAGGAGGAGTTGTAGCCGTTGGCGGCGAGCCGGGCCTCGATGACCTCTTCCTCGGACAGGCTCATCAGCTCCGACAGTTCCCTCACGGTCGGGGTGCGGCCCAGGCGGCTGCGCAGTTCCTCCGTCGCCTTGGCCAGCTCCACGCGCGCCTCCTGGAGCCGGCGCGGCACGTGCACGGCCCATGAGGTGTCGCGGAAGAACCGCTTGATCTCGCCCACGATGTAGGGGATGGCGAAGGAGGTGAACTCCACTTCCCGGGTCAGCTCGAACCGGTCGATCGCCTTGATCAGTCCGATCATGCCGACCTGGACGATGTCCTCCATCTCCTCCGGGCCGCGGCTGCGGAAGCGGGCCGCCGCGTACCGGACGAGGGACATGTTCATCTCGATCAGCGTGTTGCGCGCGTAGCTGTACTCGGGCGTGCCCTCCTCCAGCGTCGTCAGCCGGTCGAAGAACAGCCGGGACAGCTCGCGGGCGTCCCGGGGCGCGATCCGAGACGGGTCGGTGACCTCCGGCAGCGGAGCCGTACCGGTCTCCGTCGCGGGCGCCGTGGTCGTTGCCGTCATCGTGTGTCCTCCCGGATCAGCCTGTGGCCTGCCTGCCCGATACGGACCGGCACTGCCGCGTCTACCCGGGTTCGCCGCGCCCATGCGCACCGATGTTCCGCCGGGTGCGGACAGGCGGTCTCAGGGCTGGTTGCGGGAACCGGACCGCAGGCCGACCATGCGCCAGATCCGGATCTCGCGCACGAGCCCGGGAAACTCCTTGATCAGCGCGGCGACCCCCAGCCCGCCGATTGCCAGGGCCTGCAGCGCGAGCACTTGCCTGCCCGTCATCCCCGGGCGCGCCCTGCCCGGGCCGCTGCCGTCCAGGCGCGCCGCGCGCATCGCCTGCGTCGCGCGCATCGCACGTGCCGCCTTCACGCCGCGCCGCGTGCCCCGCGAGCGCGCAAGGCGCTCAAGGCGCTGGACGCGCTGCATGCGCTGGAGGCGCTGCAGGCGCGTCGTGGGCTTTCCGCACTTCATCCGTTCCATGCTCGTGCCAGCCTTTCGTGGGTCGTCGTGATCGCTCAGCCGGGCGAGATGTTCGGCATGGTCTTCATGATCGCGTCGTGCTTCTTCCAGTGGATGCCGGTGGAGCGGCGCGCGTCCGAGGTGCCGTCCTCGTGGTGGCCCGTCTGCCGCTGGTGGGGGCCTTCGTTGCCCTCGTGCAGTCCGGAGACGTGCGTCGGGGTGTCCGGCCTCACGTCGGGTTTGCCGACCCGGATGTTGTTCATGGTGTGCCTGGTGTCAGGCATGGGGTGCTCCGTAGGTGGGGGTGTGGTGGGTGGTGAGGGTTTTGCCGTTGCCGAGGTACATGTGGACGCC
>NZ_JBJDQT010000025.1:0-136157 GCF_044903565.1 Streptomyces sp. NPDC004065
GCAAGACGCTCGGCTGGGATACCCCAGCCGAGCGTCTACGTGATCTACTCACCACCTGAAACCAAGTGGTGTTGCGACGACCCCTTGAACCCAAGCACCGCTTGCGGGGGCCCTTCCGGGCCGTGGCGGGATGAGGGTCGGCAACCGTTTCAACAGAGTATCTGTGGGCAATGCGGACAGGGCACGGCGCCGACCGGAGAGCTACGCCGCCGCTCGGGGCCCGTCGCGGATCGTCAAGCACGCCTGTGCATCGGTGCCGTCCCCGTCGTCGATGCCACAAAAAGGGCCAGGGACCGCTGACGCTCGTTTGACGATCCGGCTACCCAGAGATCACTCCGAGCGGCCTGAAATCTTGACAGGGCATCACCTGGCTGGTCGCGCGGCTTATGCCAGGTTGAGGGCCGCACCCCCGCAGGCTGTCACATTTCGGCGGGCCGGACGGTTGGCGGAGCGGGCGTTCAGTAGGTGGGGCCGTAGGGGCTCCAGTGACCGAGAAAGGGTTTCAGGTCGTCGGCCCGTGGGTTGGGAATGTCGGGCGGCCGGGGCGGTGTGTTCAGTGGGTCGAGGCGCTCCACGGTGGCTGCTGCCCAGCTGATCCATGTTTCGGCTTCGGTTCGGGTCTGCCCTGGTGGCATGGCCTCGACTCGTGCGCGTACCGCGCTCACGTACTCGGTCAGTCGAGTGGCGTGTCGCCATGCCGCTTCCTGGGCTTCGAGGTGCCTGACGCGGTACGCCTCGGCGTACCGGATGCGGGCTTGTTCCATGGCGGCCTCCCAGCGGATGCGCTTCTGGCGTGCCGCTTCGGCCTCGTCCTGGCGTCTGCGTTCGGCGGCTTCGCCGCGAAGCGTGACCTCCTGTGCGATCTCGGCGAGCTGCTCTTCAAGGGGGCGGCCGGGAGCGTCGGCCCATTCGCCCGCCCGGTGCGGCTGGCCGCCGCTGACGATGAAGCGGAGGCGTTCGGACGGGGTGTAGTCGAAGCGCGGGATCCTTACCCAGGAGTGCTTCTTGGCATCGGCTAGTTCCTTCTCGGTGGCGACGTGCTCGGTCCGGTCCTGCTCCTGGAGCATGAGAAACCCTACGGTCTGGCCCTGTGCGGTGATGGTGAAGTGAGGGTGCGCCCTGCGGCGGCGATGAGACGGGGGTGCGAAGCCGGTCTGCCCCGCCGAGCAGGTGTGTCCTTCGGCCTCGGCGGCGGTGATCAGTGCCTGGATGAGGCGGAGAGCGCGTCCTTGGACGGGCTTGGTCAGGCCGAGCGGCTGCCGTTCGTTCTGCATGGCTCGGACAACGGCGTGTGGCCGAGTGAGCCGCGAGGGCACGGCGACGGGGTCGAGGACAGCAAGACGCCAGGCGGGGATGTCGACGAGCTTGATCTCGTACCCGTCACGGCACCAGCTTCCGTACAGCTCCTTCGTCTCCGGAATCCTTCCGGATCTGCGTGCGGCGGCGACGCGGGACGGCCACTTCTCCAAGTCGCGACCGCTGCCGCTCTTGACGATCCTGCCGCCGGCCTCCGCGAGCTCCTGTAACAGCTGCTCCGTGAGCGTCACACGAGGATGTGAGGGAGGGCTTGGCTTCCGCTCGGTGGCCGGAGTTTCCCGCGCCCGGGTGGACTTAGGTCGTGGACCGGCGGCCTGGGTCTTCCGCGGGCGTGATCCGCGGGGAGGGTACGTGCCGTGTGCCAGGTAGTGCCGACCGGCGCTTGTCAGGGCGACGCTCCACTGCCCGCTCTTCCGGGAGACCGTCACCAGGCCACGGTTGTGGAGTGCCTGGCAGGTGGTCTTGTAGGAGCTGGTGTTCCATACGCCTGCGGGGCACCCGCCTCCCACCCACTGCAACACCGAGAGCTGCCGCTCATTGACCTGCCGTTCCAATGGTCCGCCTTCGCCATGAAGTTGACGTACAACGGCGGCATGTTGCCAGCTGAGTTGGTAGGCGACCGGTGCTTCGAGCTAATTCGTCCGAACGAGCGGGGTGACGTGGCTGCAAGCCGATTGGACGGAGAACAGTAGGTGGACACTGTCCTGCGGCGGGGTCTGACTCGTGAGATCTATGACCGAAGTGTCCAGTCACGGACCTGTCGACTGCCGTTGCGGGATGCTGCCTGCCACCGAGCCACAGGGCGTGTCCCTATAGGGGCCTTGCCGAGTTCAGGCGCCATCACGGTTCAGACCGCCCCAAGCAGGCCGGTGCCATCACCCAGTACGTCAGCATGTGGGAGGCACACCATCATGACGACCCGACAGCGCAGCACCTCATCGAGCGCGGATCCGCCCGTTCGGCGCGAGGTCGTCCTGGGCGTGGACACGCACGGCGAGGTGCATGTTGCCGCCGTGATCTCCCCGCTCGGGAAGATCCTGGGAACGGAGTCCTTTCCCGCGACGGCGGCCGGCTACCGACAGTTGCTCGTGTGGGCCCGCAAGCGGGGGGCGGTGCGCCGGGCCGGTGTGGAGGGCACCGGCACCTTCGGCGCGGGCCTGTCCCGCTACCTGCTGGCCCAGCACGTTGAGGTGTACGAGGTGAACCGGCCCGACCGCTCGGCCCGCCGGCTGCTGGGTAAGTCGGACCCGCTCGATGCGCAGGCCGCCGCGCGGGCCGTGCTCAGTGGCCGCGCCCGGGCCCGGGCCAAGTCCGGCGACGGTCCGGTGCACAGCGCCCGGATCTTCAAGCTCGCCAAGGACTCCGCGGTCAAGGCCCGTACCCAGGCGATCAACCAGCTCAAAGCCGTCCTGGTCATCGCCGACCCCGCCCTGCGGGAACGACTGTCCAGCCTGGGCAACCGCGAGCTGTTCCGCACCTGCGCACGCCTCGGGCCAGACGACGGCGAGGACGGCGAGAACGCGGTGGCCCAGGCCACCCATATGACTCTGAGAATGCTCGCCGAGCGCATCGAACAGCTCACCGGACAGATCAATGAGCTGAACCAACGCCTGACCCAGCTCGTCGAACACCACGCCCCGCAGCTGCTCGTGCCGGTGGGTATCGGTCCGGACAGCGCCGTCACTCTCCTGATCACCATGGGGGACAATCCCGAGCGGCTGAACACCGAGGGGTCCTTTGCTGCCCTTTGCGGAGTCAGTCCCGTCGAGTACTCCTCCGGCCGACGGCGCACGCGCCGGCTCAACCGTGGCGGCGACCGCCAGGCCAATGCCGCCCTGCACCGCATCGTCTTCACCCGGCTGCGTCGCGACCCGCGCACCCGGGCGTACTACGAACGCCGCACCCAGGAGGGCAAGACCCGCCGCGAGATCATCCGATGCCTCAAGCGATATGCGGCCCGCGAGGTCTTCAACCTGGTCAGGCCGGTTTTCCACACCCCTGCGTTATAGGGGCGTCCGTGAGAGCGGGCGAGCCGCGAAGCTCCACCGGGAGCCATCGCGACGGGGGCTCTTCCCGGAGTCGTGGGACGACGAAGCCTCACCGGAGCGATCCGGTGAGGCTTCGTCGTGTAGTCATCTGCGTCGGCGTGCACGATGCGGTTGGCGCGTCATGCAGTCCGTGTTTCTGCGACGCTTTCGCTGGCACGCTTGTTTGCAATCGCACACATTGGGTGGGGTCCGTAATCCAGAAGCCTGATCAGAACGTCCTGTATGGCCACTCCGCGGAGAGAAGCGCGGTGGGGCGCCCGAAAAAGCCTGACGGGCCTCTGTGCTCTGGAAGTCCGTGACAGATGAGGCCCCCGTCGGATGGTTCCGGCGGGGCCCCTGTCTTCTGTACTGGCCTGCAGGGCGGTGGATGGCGGGGCTTACTCCGTCCCTGTTTGCAGTTCTGTGCTGGCAAGCAATCGTGGCAATAGCTGAAGGTCAAGGGGCCTCTTCGGTGTGGATGCACCCTGGCTCGCTCCTTGTGAGCGGCGCGGCGTGGCCGCCTGAGCGTGAGGGCGTGGCGAGCTGAACGGCCGGTGGTTCGACGCGGCGGCCTGATGTCGGACGAACGGCGTGCAGGTGCTGAACGCTGACGCTTGTGACCGGACCGATGCCGGTAGGGCGCCGTACTCCTGGAAGGGCGAGGCGCAGTGCGGTGCTCGGGTATTTGTTCGAAAAGATTGCCAGTAAGGGCGCAGAGTTTGTGATGTATCTAGCTCTCACCTGCTGATTTCTTCCCCGAGGCCGTCGTGGCATGTGCTGCCGCTTACCGAGCCGGCCTCCGTTGTCAGTGGTGGCCTCTACGGTTCCTAATGGCCGACGCGAAATGCCCGTGTCGGCTTGCGCGAGCGTGGGCGCCGACAGAGCCTGCGGATTCGCTGAGGGCGGGGGATGCCGTCATCCGCCGGGGTCGTGAGAGAGCAGGACGCATGGAATTGGACTACGACCGGTTGGTTGCGTTGCGCAAGCAGAGCGCAGCGTGGCGGCTGCTGACGGCCAACAATGCGGCGTTGATGCTGAGCTTCCTCAACAAGGTGTTCGTCGAGCAGGGGGCGCGCTCGGTTGCTGGTGTGGAACTTGTCGAGCGGCTGGATGACGAGTTGTTCGCGCTCAATGAGCGGCTGGGGCACGGGACGTTTCCGCAGTCCGCCAAGGCGTATCTGGACGACTGGGCGGCGCCGGGGAACGGCTGGCTGCGCAAGTATTACCCGCCGGATTCGGACGAGCCGCACTATGACGCCACGGCCGCGGTCGAGAAGGCCATCTCGTGGATCAGGTCACTTGAGGAGCGTTCGTTCGTCGGTACGGAGTCGCGCCTGAATACGATCTTCGATCTCTTGCGGCAGATGACGTTCGGGACGGAAACCGATCCGGAGGCGCGGCTGGCTGAACTCGCGCGGCGCCGTCACGAAATCGACCTGGAGATCGAGCGAGTTGAGGCCGGAGAGGTGGACGTTCTGGACAGCGCGGCGCTGCGGGACCGATATCAGCAGGTGACCGATACGGCGCATGGGCTTCTGGCCGACTTCCGTGAGGTCGAGGCGAATTTCCGGGATCTGGACCGCGATCTGCGCAGCAAGATCGCGGCTTGGGACGGGGCCAAGGGCGAACTGCTGGATGAGGTGCTGGGCAGCCGCGAGAGCATCGCGGAGTCGGACCAGGGCCGGACCTTCCAGGCGTTCTACGACTTCCTGCTCGCGCCGAGCCGTCAGGACGAGCTCAAGACGCTGCTTGCCGAGGTCGAGGCGATGGAGGCCATCGACGAACCCGATCCGCGCATGCGACGCATGCCCCGGGACTGGCTGGAGGCCGCCGAGCGCACCCAGGCCACCGTGCGACAGCTGTCGGATCAGCTACGACGATTCCTCGATGACCAGGTGCGCTCGGAAGACCGCCGTGTCCTGGAGCTGGTACGCGCGATCGAGACCCACGCACTGGCGCTGCGAGACGTGCCGGGCGTGGATCTGGTCGCCGAGATCGACGCAGCGACCCCGGCCATCGCTCTGCCGATGGAACGGCCGCTGTATACGCCGCTGGTCAAGACACCGATCGACAGCACCAGCATCGAAGCGGGGGACGAGGAGTTCGCCGCCGACGCGCTGTTCGAGGCGGTCTACGTCGATCCCGCCCGGCTTACGGCAGCCGTCCACGACGCCCTCGGCGCGCGCACGCAGGTGTCCTTGGCCGAGACTCTGCGTGAGCACCCCCTGGAGCAGGGGCTCGCCGAACTGGTCGCCTACTTCGCGCTGCCCGACGACGGGTTCGCCACGGTCTTCGACGACCACCGCCAAGAAGAGATCACGTGGATCGGCGAGGACGACGTCCAGCAGGTCGCCACCGTGCCCGTCGTTACCTTCGCCCGCATCAACCCCGGCATCGCCTGGGCCACCGACCAGAAGAAGGAGGGGCGATGACGACGCCTTCCACTTCCGCCCCACAGCCGTACACCCTCTCCTTGCCGGTCAACCAGCTGCTGAAGGGTCCGGTCTTCCGTGACCAGCACGAGCGGGCCTGGGACGCGCTGGTGCACCTGAGTGCTCGGGTGAAGGACTACGTCGAGGTCATGGGGCTGCGCGTGGTGATCGACGAAATGGAGGGCTACGCCTTCCTGCAGTCGATGCCCGACGACGAGGACGCTGTCCGGGACCCTCGCATGGCGCCGCCGCGGTTGATTCCGCGCCGTTCACTGTCCTACCCCGTCAGCCTGCTGATCGTGCTGCTGCGCAAGCGGCTCGCGGAGTTCGACGCCGGCGCCGACGGCACCCGTCTCATGATCACCCGGGACGAGATCGTCGAGATGATCCGCACGTTCCTCCCGGCCGGCAGTAACGAGGCGCGCCTGGTCGACCAGATCGATGGCCACATCAACAAGATGGTGGAACTGCAGTTCCTGCGCCGCGCCCGAGGACAGGAGCAGTTGTTCGAGGTGCAGCGGATCATCAAAGCCTTCGTCGACGGACAGTGGCTCGCCGACTTCGAGACCAACCTGGCCCAGTACGCAGCCTCCCACATCGTTCAGGAGAAGACGCAGTGATCCCCGTTCAGTCTGGCCCTGCCGACCCGCCCATTCCCGCCACCTTCGCCGCGGCCGGGTTTCGGCTGGAGCGCATGGAGGTCTACAACTGGGGCACGTTCGACAAGCACGTGTGGTCGTTCGGCCTCGCCGGCGCCAACGCGCTGCTGACCGGGGACATCGGTTCCGGCAAGTCCACCTTGGTGGACGCGATCACCACCTTGTTCATGCCCGCCCGCAAGATCGCCTACAACCGGGCTGCCGGAGCGGAGAGCGGCGAGCGCAGCCTGCGTTCCTATGTGCTGGGCCACTACAAGTCCGAACGCAACGAAGAGACCGGAGCCACCAAGCCGGTGGCGCTGCGCAAGCCCGGCAGCTACTCGGTCATCCTGGGCGTGTTCCACAACGCCGCGCTGGAATTGACCGTCACGGTGGGCCAGGTGTTCTGGCTGCCCGACGCCAACGCCACCAGCCCCGAACGGCTGTTCCTGGTCGCGGATCGGGCCCTGTCCGTGGCCGGTGACTTCGCGGACTTCGGCACCGAAGTGCGAGCCCTGAAGAAGCGCCTCGAAGCTAGCGATGTCCGTGTCCACAAGTCGTTCCCGCCCTACAGCAAGGACCTACGGCGCCGGATGGGCATCGAGTCCGAGCAGGCCCTGGAGCTCTTCCACCAGACGGTGTCGATGAAGTCGGTGGGCAGCCTGGACGACTTCGTACGCAGCCACATGCTCGAGCCGTTCGATGCGGCCGCGATGACCGACAACATCGTCAGCCACTTCGACGCCCTGACCACCACCTACAACTCCGTGCAGCGGGCCCGAGCCCAGATCGAAGCCCTCACCCCGCTGCTCGCGGACTGCGACACCTACGAGGGCCTGGCCGCCCGGATCGAGGAAGCCGATGCCGAGCAGGCTGCGCTGCGGTACTTCATGGCCGCGCGTACGGCGGTTCTCCACGACGCAGAACGCGCCGAGCTGGAACGGTCGCTGATGCGTCTGGAGGGTGAGAAGAAGGCTGCCCATGAGGAGCTGGAGCGGCTGCGCGGCCAGGAACGCCGGTGGGAACTTGAGCGTGAGGGCCTGGGCGGCGGGCGCCTTGGCGAACTGGAACGCCAGATCGAGGAGGCGGAGCGGCTGCGCATCGCGCGCGAAAGGCTCGCCCGCCACCACGCCCACCTGCTGGAACAGGCCGGACTGGCTCCGGCCAGTGATCAGGCCCAGTTCACCGACCGCCTTGAGGAGATCTCCCGGGCCCAATACGACGTCGCCGCGGACAAGAAGGAGACGCGAGCGGCCCTGGAGAAGCTCGCCGTTCAGGCCGATCGCCTTCACCAGCAGGCCCAGGACATCAATGAGGACCTGGTCAGCCTGCGTTCCCGCCGCAGCAACATCCCCCGCAAACAGCTTCAGGTTCGCACCCTCCTGTGCCAGGAACTCGGCATCGAAGAGAGCACGCTGCCCTTCGTCGGCGAACTCATCCAGGTCCGCGACGAAGAACAGACCTGGGCGGGCGCCGCCGAGCGGCTGCTGCGCGGCTTCGCACTGTCCCTCGTCGTCCCCCAAGGCCAGTACGCCCGCGTCTCCGAGTGGATCAACGACCACCACCTGGGCACGAAGCTGGTGTACTTCCGCGTCCCCAACCACACCCCGGCCCGGCGCACCCAGCCGGCCCCTTCGACCGCGTTGTTCACCAAGCTCGAAATCCGCGGCGACTCGCCCTTCGCCGAGTGGCTGGCCGGCGAACTCGAACGCCGGGCCTCGCACACCTGCGTGGCCACCATGGACGACTTCCGGCAGGCCGAACTCGCCATGACTGCACAGGGATTGATCAAGGGGACGCGGGGCCGCCACGAGAAGAACGACACCACCCGCATAGACGACCGCAGCACCTACGTGCTCGGCTGGACGAACCAGGCAAAGATCGACGCCCTCCTGGACCAAGCCAGCAAAGTCCATGCAGCCCAGTGCGAGACGGCCGACACGAAACGCAGCCTGGAAGCCGCCCACGAGGATGCCATCAGCCGCGACAAGGTCCTCGACCGGCTGGCGGCCATGGGGGAGTTCAGCGAGATCGACTGGCCTTCCGTCGTGCGGCACATTGCCGAGCTGACCGAGGAGAAGCAGCGCCTGCAGGCCGACTCCAAGGACCTGAACGAACTCACCCGCCAACTGGACAAGATCGCCGCTGAGATCAAGCAGCAGGAAGCGGCATACGCGAGCGCGACCGAGAGCTGGGGCCGCATCGACGGGGAACGGGACGCCGCCGAACGCGCCTGCGACGAAGCGCGCGTCATCCTCGCCGAGCCGGCCGCCACCGACGCCCAGGCCCACTTCCCCGCCCTCGAACAACGCCTGAACGAAGCCCGACTCACCTGCGCCACCGCCAAGGAGTGCGCCCGCGTCGAGACCCGGCTGCGTGAGGAGGGGACGGCGCGAAAGAACCGGTGGAGCAAGGAGCAGACCCGCCTCGCCCAGGCGATCGCCTCCCAGATGCGCACCTTCCGCACCGACTACCCGGCCGAGACCAACGAGCTCGACGACTCCGTCGCCTCCGCCGCCGGCTACCGCGCCCTGCACCGCCAGCTCGTCGCCGACGACCTGCCGCGCTTCGAAGAGCAGTTCCGCACCTACCTGAAGACCAACGTCATCCGCGAAATCGCTGGATTCCACGCGCAGTTGAATAACTGGGCCGATGAGATCGGCGAACGGATCACCACCATCAACGAGTCGCTGGCCGACATCGACTACAACCCGGGCCGCTACATCATGCTCCAGCCCGAGAAGACCCCCAACACCGAGATCCGCGACTTCACCGCCGAACTGCGCGCCTGCACCGACGACGTCCTCTCGGATGACGACTCCGACCTGTACTCGGAAGAGAAGTTCCACCAGGTCCAGCGCCTGATCGAACGCTTCAAGGGCCGCGAAGGCCACACGGATGCCGACCGAGCCTGGACCAGGCGCGTCACCGACGTGCGCTACTGGTTCGTCTTCAGCGCCAGCGAACGCCGCCGCGAGGACGACAGTGAGTACGAGGTGTACTCCGACTCCGGCGGCAAGTCCGGCGGGCAGAAGGAGAAACTCGCCTACACCATCCTGGCAGCCTCCCTCGCCTACCAGTTCAAGCTCGACACCACCGCCAACAGGAGCCGCACCTTCCGTTTCGTGGTCATCGACGAAGCCTTCGGCCGCGGCTCCGAGGAATCCGCCCGCTTCGCCCTGGACCTCTTCAAGCGCCTGGGCCTGCAGCTCCTCATCGTCACCCCGCTGCAGAAGATCCACGTCATCGAGCCGTACGTGTCCGCCGTCGGCTTCGTCGACAACCCCACTGGACACCACTCCCGCCTGCGCACCCTGACCATCGCCCAGTACCGCCGAGAACGCCTCGCCCACGCCCTGGCCGCCGGACAGCCCGCCACCGGACAGGACCACTGACATGGCGGCCACCTCCACCCCCACCTGGACCACGCCCCGCGACGTCGCCGCCCGCCTGCGCAAACGCTGGGAGCGCGGCGAGTTCCTCAGCCAGCTCGCCGACGGTACGGACTTCGACCCACTCGCCATCCCCCTGCGCGGTCCGAAGGCCGGCGACATCACCCAGCACTACGACGACGTCCTCGCATGGGCCACCTCATGGGCCCCCGACAAACACCGGCACCTGCGCATCGAGTACCGGAAGCTCGGCGGACGCCTAGCCGGCGTGAACAACGCCCCCGCCCGGGCCTGGATCGACCACCGCGACGACCTGTTCCAACTCCTCGGCGTCACCAACACAGTCACCCGCTACACGTCCCTCCTGGCCGCCGCCCGCGAGAGCCTGCCCCCGCTGGCCGCGTGGATGGCCGAGCACCCGATGAAGGTCGTCCAGCGGGATGCCGACTGGCCCCGCCTCCAGGCCACGGTCCGGTGGATCACCGACTACCGCGGCCCGGCCGTCTACCTGCGCCAGCTCGACGTGCCCGGCGTTGACACCAAGTTCATCGAACACCACCGTGCCATCCTGACGACCCTGCTGGAGCACTGCCTGCCCGAGAACCGCATCAACTCCGAGGTCGTGCGCACCGACTTCGCCGCCCGCTTCCGCTTCCTGCGCAAGCCCGTCTACCTGCGGTTTCGGCTCCTCGACGGCGCGTCAGTGGCCGGCTTTCGCGAGCTCACGGTCCGCGCGGACGAGTTCACCGCGTCACCGCCCGGCATCACGACTGTGTACGTCGTCGAGAACGAGACCACCTACCTCGCTTTCCCTGACCAACCTCACAGCATGGTGATCCACGGCGGAGGCTACGCCGTCACCCAACTAGCTGCTCTGACTTGGCTGCACGGCACACGCCTCGTCTACTGGGGCGACCTGGACACCCACGGCTTCGCCATCCTCGACCGGCTGCGCCGGGCCTTCCCGCACACACGGTCCATCCTGATGAATCGGGATGTTCTCCTGGAGCACCGAGGTCAGTGGGTGAAGGAGGACACCCCCACCCACCAGCACCTCGGCACGCTCTCACCGGACGAAGCCGATGCCTACGACATCCTGGTGTCCGGAGAGTTCGGCTCCAAGGTGCGACTCGAACAAGAACGCGTGCGGTTTCACCTACTCGAAGAAGCCCTCAACGAGCTCCGCTGAGGACTGCGCACAACACAGTTGGCCAGCCGGTGCTGGCGAAGGGCACTTGCAACGAGCCTTGGTGAGCAACTCCTGGTGCCTGACGAGCGCCGTAGCGCGAAGGAGGTCACGGAACGAGTCGGCCACCTTGCCACGGGTCTTCAGCGCGTGACAGTTCGGGCACAGAGCGATCATGGCCCTGGGAAGGTCGTCGCCACCCTTGGCGTGATCGTCTATGTGATCCACTTCCAGCAGGTAGGAGCCGTTGCGACCGAGGGCCGAGGTGTAGCGGGGATCAGGACATCGCGGGTTCTCGCAAGCCCCCTGGCTCCGCTCGAGCACCGCATGGCGGGAGGCTGCGATGCGGCTTAGCCGCTGACCACCTTGGGACCTGGGACGGTGGCTCTTACCGTCCCGCACGGCGCGCTCCGCCCGGGCATTCAGCTCCGCGTAGCGGAGGGCCGGATCTGCCATACGGCGCAGTAGAGCAGCAGTCATTCGGCATCGGGAGAGCGCGTCGGCAGCCGATTCCTCGACCGGTAGCGCGAAGTGTCCCTCCGCCGCATCCCAGTCGTTGTCGAACTCACCGTGGCGCAGGCGTGCACACTCCCAGCGGCTGCGCTCCAACTGCGCAAGAGTGTCCGCCGTGCCCGGCCACAGCGCCCCGTGGGGGAGCCCATCCCCGAGCCAGGCGTACTCCAGCGCCGCGTAGATCGCGGCGTACTGGAGGCTGCGTCCGTAGATGACGACGCGCTTGCCTTGGATCCGCCGCAGCAGCGTGTCAGCCACCTCGCGGAAACGGGGCGCGGATTCGAGTACCGCGAGGCCGCCCTTGTCGAGTCGGAGCCGCTCCAGGTAAGTCGTATCCCAGCCAGGGTTGATGAATTGATGCCATCTCTTGCGGCCGCTCGTCGAGGTGAGTGCTATCTCGTAGGGCACTGCCCGCTCCAGAGGCGGGGTGGCCGGAGCAGGTGAACCGATGGCGCTGACTGCCAGAATGACCGTGCTGGGGTCGTCGAGGACATCTTGTGCCCAACGGATCGCCTCACGGCGCACTGCTTGGGCTTCGTCGGCGTTAGGGTGCGCCGAGAACGGCACGGCCGTGTCTGCGCGGTAGACAGGCGACGGCGGGTACACGGTCTCGTCCCATCCCGGCGTCGTACGCCCGGTGCCCGTAAGCACCCCCGGGACGGCAACCAGTTGTGGGGGCCCGAGCACGTAGGCGTCAGGACGGAACAGGTTCGACGGGCGCAGCCCTGCAGCCTTGAGCTCGTCGGCCGCCTTCAGCTCTTTCGGCAACCGCGGGTACCGTTCAAGCAGCCTCCGGGAGACGTCGCTCGGCTGTCTCTCGGGGCCGTCGACGTAGACGGGTGCGCCGAACCCCGCGGGAGTGGAACCGCATACCACGTGCTGATCACCCGCCGGACTGAACGGGACGGCATCGAACTCTACGAACATAGGTGACTGCTGACTCCATGCGACTGACGAGGGCTAACGACATCGTCACGATAAGATTGATGCTTCCCGGCAGATGCATTCATGCTGGTCACAACCTGGCTGCTTGACAGCAGGATCCGTCGGCGTGCACGAGGTTGTTAGGGCTGCTGCTGAGCTGCTTCGGGAGCGGCGTTCTGCTCAGCATCGAGCACAACCGCAGCTTGGAGCAGCTCGTATGCGTACCGTTCTGCCGCACTCTGTAGCCGCCCGGGCGACGGAAGAAGCCACCACATCACGAAACATCCCCCAGTGGCGACTAGGGCGAGGATGTTCACCGGAGTGAGTGCAGGTTGGTGGTCAATTCTGGCGAGCCACAGCATGTACGCGAGGACGCCGAGTCCCACTCCGAACGCGATGGCTCGTGCAACCCACCGGATGCCGTAGACGTTCCGCTGGAAGCCGTAGCTTCGGTTCTCGGCGTGTATGAGAGGGAATTTCTCGGCATTTCGCGTCAGGTTGCGCAGTTGACCGACGGCGACCTCGAACGCCTCGTCGGCCCTCACTGGGTTTCCGTTCTCGCTACGGAGCGACGGGAGGGCGACACCCGTCACAGATGACACGGCCTTCCGCCAGATCTCGCGTTGCAGCGTGTTCTGCCCTTCTTCCCGCAGGCGGAGTTTCTGGATGGTCGGCGAGCCGCCCCAAGCCGCCCAGAGCGTCTCCTGAGCCTTGCGTCCTTGGTGACGCACGACTTCCGCCAGGGCGACGGGACCGCCGGCCAGTGAGAGCGCCGTAACGACGGATACAACCACCGGCGCCTTGCTGAGCCCTAGTACTGCCAAAGCTACATTGATTGACAGCAGCGCAAGGAGGCCGGGCGCAAGACGCGCCCGGCGCTCGTAGTCATCGAGCCAGAGCACGTTACGCGTCCCCGCTGTCTTCCACGGATGTGTGAAGCGGCTCGGGAATGGATGTGCTGTACCCCGAACGTTCAGGCGCGTTCAAGAAGGAGCACTTCGACACCCCCTGTGTCAGATGGACAGGGTAACCCCTCCGGAGGAAGGCGTTCGTCGTCTTCTTGGATGGGTGCTTGTGCTCCGGGTTCTTCATGGGGACGGATGCGAAGGCTGTCCCCACCTTCGCGGACTGCCCCTTGGGCCCAAGAAGTCGGTTGAGGACCGACGGACTGACGTTGCGACGGCTGCCGTGGTGAGGCACCTGAACGAACCTCAGATCACCAGGCTGGAAGCCGTCGGCTTCTAGCACATCGAGAGCTTGGCCGAGGGCCGGAATCCCTGCGTCTCCCGTGAACAGCAGCTTCTTGCCGTCGACCTCCAGGAGGCAGATGGCGCTGGTGTTGTTCTTGGCGGTCGTCTCGGCGTTCTCCGCCAGCGTCTCGATGTCCAGGTCTTCATAGACCGTCCCAGCAAGCAGCTTCCGGAGCGTCTCTTCCCAGCTTGACTTGGCCGCCAGAGAGGCGCTCGCCTCGACGATCTCTGCCAGCAGCTCACGGTAGTAGTCCTCGGTGGGGCCGAGGATACGCAGTACGCCGTCGTCGCTTGTCCAGCCGAGGAACGGTTCCTCGATGGGCACGCCCTGCGCCTTGGCGATTTCTTCGAGGTCGGTCGCACCCTGAAGTGAATCCCTCAGCTCCGTACGCAGTGATCGTGCGTTGTAGGACAGGAGCATCTTGGCCCGCGCCATGTCACCTGAATGGCTCCAAGGTAGGTGCATCAGGAGCTTATTGACGGTCATCTGCTCCAAGACGACCCGCAGCCCATTGATGTGATCACGGTCCGGGTGCGTTGAAACGACAAGATCAACGACACCCGTCTTGTAGTAGTCGCGGATGTGCTGGACGAGCGCTTCACCGTCGTCGAGGTAGCCGCCGTCGATCACCATCACAGTCTGCTGCTCGCGCGGACCGTGGAGGTTGCCATAACGAAGAGCGATGGCGTCGCCACCGCTCGACTCATCCCCTACGGGGAGGAAATCTATCTCGTAGCCCATAGAGGACCTACCTGTCACACGTCGATGTGTTACTGACAGATTCTGCCACTCGGGTATGACAACGTGATGAGTGAGTAACTTATGTCCGATGCACGCACTTTGCCGCTTTTCGTTTGAATGGTCGATCGCGTACGCAAGAGCGCCCGATCTCCAGATGCAGGATCGAGCGCTCTGATCAGAGGTTACCTAAGTGTTCTCCGAGAAGATCAGCACCCGCGTACGCGTCCGCGCTTGCCCTCGCCCGCCAGATCAGGGCCCAGGCCCCGCACTGCCGGGTCATCTTCACCGTGTGCGAGATGAAGCGCCTGGGCCGCGACGCCGCCGAACTCACCGCACTCGCCGACCACCTCACTGCCCACGGCCTGGTCCTGGAGATGCTCGCCGGACCGCTGCCCGGGATGTACGACCCCAGCGGTCCAGGCCGGCTGCTCTTCGCGTTCTTCGCGGCGATGGCGGAGACCGAACGGGAGAACATCCGGGAGTCGACCCTCGAAGGACTCGACGCGGCGGCCCGCAAGGGGAGCACGGCGGCCGGCCACCGGTCATCACCGACGACATGCTCCACACCGTGCTGCGGCGCCGCGCGGGCGGTGAGTCCGTCGCGCAGATTCAGGCCGACCTGATCATCCCCACCGGCAAACGCAAGGGGCAGAATCCCTCCGTCGCCAGCATCTACGGCGACGACGGAAGGGGTTCGGTGACGGCGGCATTGTGTCAGCCGCTACCACCAATTCCCGTTCCGGTACTCCCTAAGGGCCTACTATGAACGCCGCAGCAAGGAAGGCAAAACCCGGCGCGACATAGTCCGCAGCCTCAAGCGCTACGCGGCCCGGGGTCTTCCGCCTCGTCAGACCTATGCAGTCACACCCCTCATAGGGACAGTGTGATAGCTGGTGATACAGCCAAGCCCCGTCGGCAACCATTGCGACGGGGCGCCTGCACGGAGCGGGCTACGACAGAGCGCGACATCCAGCGCAGGCACTGGCGTGGTCGGAATCCCCGATTCTGGGGCGCCGGGAGCAAGGAAACGGGGCGTGGTAACGCCGCCGACTCCACGGCACGACGTTCGCTCAGCTCCCGGCAGTGCTATGCCTCAGCGCATAGGGGAGTCTCTCGGCTAGTCAGTGCGCGAGCGGGGTAACGTGAGAGCACGCACGAGACGACGAAGCCCCGCCGAAGCCTGGCGGAACCTCGTCGAAGCTGGCTTAGGGCGTCGGGCGGCATCCGGCGCGGGCATCGTTATACTCCGGATCTCCGCTTTCGAGGACCCGGAGTAGGGACGCCGTGACAACACGCGTCTGACGGCCGATGCGTAGCACACGGCACGGGAACTGCCCGTTGCGGATCAGGTCGTATCCCTTGGCCCGTGAGAATCCAAGCGCCCTTGAGGCGTCCTCCACGCTCCCCGTTCCGTCCCAGGTGGCGCGGATGCAAGCGGGGCTGTAGCGAGGGCCCAGAGTCTTTTCGATCTGCGTGTGCATGCTGATTTCTTTCGTCTTGGCGTGTAGCCCGTGGCGGGCCTACGGACGTCGCATGCGCCCGTCATCGCGGTGACCTCAATACTCCGCTCTATCGCCGGTTTGGCTAACCGGCGATCTGGGGCTATGTTGCCTCGCTTGCCGTAGAGGGGCCCGCTCTGACGTCATGAGGCATTATGCGGAGAGGTGTCGTTAGCGCGGATGCAGCACACATGAGCTCGAGAAACCCCGTGATCACCTGAGAACTAGGAAGCGGTGTTTTCGCAATCCGGGAGGGACGCAGGCAGCGTTTCCTGAGGTCACAGACCGCTCAGCATCCGACGGCTGGGAGACGCGAGCGCTCACCGGGTGGACTATACGTAAGCACTACCTTCACGCCTCTGGTGACCTTTCACGGAAATATCCCCGCACCTCATCGGCGTTGGTGATCTCCGAGCCGAGGAGGGGAAGGTGTCGGGCCTGAAACTGTTCCGCACGGATACGACGGGTAGCGGCATGACCGAGGTCGCGCCGCGTCTTGCTGAGGTCGAGGCAGATGTACAGGGTCTCGTCGAGGCGCACATGGAGACGCTGCTAGGCGTCCGTTTCCTGGCGAGCGAGTACGGCACCGGGCCTGTCCACAAGGGCCGGATCGATTCGCTCGGGCTGGACGAGAACGGATCGCCGGTCATCGTCGAGTACAAGCGCGGCATCGACGTCGGCGTCATCAATCAGGGCCTGTTCTACCTGGCGTGGCTAATGGACCACCGTGCCGAGTTCGAGCACCTGGTCCTCGACCGGCTCGGGATAAGGGCCGCGTCCCAGGTCTTGTGGAGCAGCCCTCGCCTGATCTGTATCGCCGGCGACTTCACGCGTTACGACGTGCATGCCGTGCACGAGCACCGTCGGTCGATCGATCTGGTTCGCTACCGACTGTTCGGGAGCGACCTGCTCGGGCTTGAGACCGTGGCGTCCGGGAGCGGCGGCATGCAGGTGGCACGCCGAGCCCGCCGCCAGGCGGTTGGCCGGGCGACAGCCGGCACCCAGGACGCGTCGATGGTTGAGCTGGCGAGCGCGGTCGATGAGGCATTGCTCGGGCTCGGGGACGGTGTGAACCGCGTCGAGCGCAAAACGTACCGGGCGTACCAGCGGCTGCGGAACTTCGCCTGCCTCTGTCCGCCGCAGCGGAGCAAGCTGCTGGTCTACCTGAAGGTTGACCCGAAGGACGTCGACCTTGTCCCGGGATTCACCCGGGATGTCTCCGGTCTCGGTCACCATGGGACGGGTGATCTGGAGGTGCAGTTGCGTACGCCGAGGGATGTGGAGCGGGCGCAAAACCTATTTTTGGCGAGCTACGCGGCAGCGTGATCGCTGGCGGGTTCCTCGGTCGTGCCTGCTCGTGTGGGCGGTCCGGGCTCGTCGGGTGATGCCTTTCGACGTAGGGACAGGACGTGGCGGTGGACTATCAATGATGTGCGGGATTGTCGGTTTGGCTAACCGGCGACCCCGCGCTATGTTGCGCCGCCCAACGCTCACACGCTGCGCTGAACGTCTTGGCTCACCGCGCAAATGGCTCAGCGGCGGAGAGTCCTCGTGCCGTGCGTCGGTCCGGCGAGCGCTGCTGGCAGCCGAAGGCTCCTGTCTGCGCCGACCGCTGGGCTGGCGCGCTGCTTCGTCGCGATGACGTAGACGCTGCCCCACTGGCGCTTCGGGTTGGCCATGGTGGAGTCGAACGTCCAGGGTTCGACGGCGGTGAAGCCGGCCTCGGTGAAGAGCTGGACAAGCTTGTCGTGGTCGTAGGCCCACAGGTGCGGGGTGTACGTGGGGTCGTCGTCCTGGTCTCGGAAGACGAGATTGACGAGGTCGAGGCGGGTGTTGATGTCGCTGAGGCCGTCGCGCTTGGCATACCAGCGCCGGATCACTCGTCGGAGTCTTCCAAGGCGCCGGGGTACTGGCAGGGCGAAGGCGACGTCGGGGACGCCAGTGACGATACGGCCGCCCTGTAAAAGGACTCGGTGTGCCTCTCGGACATAGTGCTTCGTGGAGCGAGCGTCATCGAGCCAAGAAGGACCTCAGCCGCCCGAAAATTCGCCTGTCCGCCGGGTTGTTCAGGTGCCCCATTCCATCCGTACGGGCTCGCGGGCTGCGGCGAGGGCGCCGTCGAAGTCGGCGAGGCGTTCGGCGAGGGTGGTGGTGGCGATGCGGGGCGGGAGGGCCGCCGAGAACTTGAGGCCGCGGACTGCCCGCGGGTCAACGGTGGGCAGGGTGAGGGAGTCGGGGAGTTCGGCGCGGGCGGTTTTCCAGTCGGTGGGGGAGAGGTCCTGGCGGAGCCGGACATGGGTGTCGGTGGGGCGCTGGACGGGGTCGGCGAGGTTGCCGAGGGAGGCGGTGAGGGTGGCGTTGGCGCGGTATCCGGCCCAGGTCCACCAGCGGGTGGCGTCGGCGTCGCGGACCAGCAGGGTGCCCGCCGGGTGTACTTCGTGGGATGCGCGGTCCATGCGGAGTTCAGCAAGGGCCGCGACGGCGCGGCGGGTGAGGCGGACGTCGGGATCCGTGCCGAGCAGGACGTCGCGCATGGCGCGGGTGAGGATGTAGGACAGCCCGCGGGCTTCGCTGCCCTGCCATTTGGCGATGCCGCCGTCCTCGACGGGTTCCACAAAGGCACGGCGTCGGGCCCAGTCGATGAACGTGACCTGCCAGCTGCGGCCAGCCAGCAGCAGGCGGCGCGGGCCCGGTCGTTCTTCGGTGAGGACGGTGGGGTCGGTGGTGCCGATCTCGGTGCGTCCAGCGAGCACCGTGAACTCGGGGGGTGCGGTGAAGGAGGCGGTCAGCTCCATGAAGTGCCGGCGGCCGAAGTGCTTCTCGGCTTCGGGGCCGATGAACAGCATGCCGCCGTCGTTGTCGAGGAAGCCGTCTGTGACCAGGTGCGACAGGAGGGGCGCGGCGGACTGGTCGAAGGGAGCCAGGCCGTTCCACTGCTCGGGCCACAGCCGGTCGCCGACGCGGTGTTCCTGCAGGGTGACGGCGAGGAGCTGCTGGGCGACGAGATGGCGGGGCGAGGGCGGCGGGGTGACGGGTTCCACCCAGCCACGGGCCCACAGAGTGAGCAGGCCGGCGGCTTGGAGCAGGGTGTCGGGTCGGGTGGCGAGGAACAGGCAGTTGCGGGATGTGCCGGCGCGACGCCCGGTGCGGCCGATGCGCTGCAGGAACGAGGCCACTGTGCTGGGTGAGTCGATCTGGATGACACGGTCGAGGTCGCCGACGTCGATGCCGAGTTCCAGGGTGGAGGTGGAGACGATGACGCAGTCGCGGGCTTCGGCGAATGCCTGCTCGGAGCGTGCGCGTTCGTCGGTGGACAGCGAGGCGTGTGAGAGGAACACGGTGACGTCGCGGGCGCGCAGTGCCGCACCGAGTTCTTCCACCTGCTTGCGGGAGTCGCAGAAGACGAGCCGTTTTTCTCCCCGGTGCAGGGCGGAGATCACCTTGGCGGCGTTGGCGAGCGATCCGACGTAGTCGAGCTCCACCTCCCCTGCGGGGCGTGGGTGTTCGGTGGTGCTGGTTGTGGCGGGCAGAGTCACGCCGGGGGCGACGACCAGGCCGGGGCGATCGGCGGGGCGTGCGCCCTGGAGCCAGGTGAGCAGGGCGTCGGGGTTGCCGACTGTGGCGGACAGCCCGATGCGCTGGATGCGGTGGCCGGCGAGCCGTTCCAGGCGTTCGAGCACGGCGAGCAGGTGCCAGCCGCGGTCGTCCCCAGCGAAGGCGTGCACCTCATCAACGACGACGGCACGCACCCGGCCCAGCATGTGTGCGTGGTCGGTCTTGACACTGATGAGCATCGCTTCGAGCGACTCGGGTGTGGTGAGCAGGAAGTCGGGGGATTCGGTGCGGATGCGACGGCGTACGGACTCGGGGGTGTCGCCGTGCCAGAGGGCGGCTCGGCGCCCCAGCCACTGGGCGTAGCTGTCGACCCGGTGCACCAGGTTGTTCAGGAGCGCCTTGAGCGGGGCCAGGTAGAGGACTGAGGTGCCGGTCCAGCGCTGCTCTCGCATGGCGGACAGCAGGGGGAAGGTGGCGGCCTCCGTCTTCCCGCCCGCCGTCGGCGCGAGCAGGACCGCGTCCTCGCCGTTCATCAGCGGGTGCACGGACGCCTTCTGCAGCGGGCGCAGATCGGGCCACCCGAGCGTGTTGACGATGTGGTGCAGGACTACCGGGTCAAGGCGCTCCAGCGGGTCGGTGCCGCGCGGCTGCTCCTGCACGTCTGCAACTCCAGGGCTGTTCGTCAGAGTTCGGCACTTCGGGACTAGGTCGTCAGATGTCGAGGTCGAGGTCGTCAGCCGAGGCGGCCGGTGCGGGCGCGGCGAAGTTCCGTTCGGTGGCGGTGAGCTCACTGCTGCCCACGGTCAGCTTGTAGTGCCTGCGCGGGTCGAAGTCGGGGAACTGGTCGATCCGGTCGAGTACGTCGCCAACCAGCTTCTTCAGGTACAGCCGTGGTGCGACTCCGACCTTCCCGCCCAGTGCCCCGCCCACAGCCCGGGCCAGGTCGGTGAGGTAGGCGTCGTCGGCAAGCTGCTTGATCCGGTCGGGGGACTGTGAGCCTTCGGTATACAGGTCGCGGATGGTGGCGCCCAGGCCGGTCAGTGATGCCTCGGTGAATCCGGGCAGCCGGATCTGGACGGCCCGCGGGTTGTCGAAGCGGGGGTCGGTGGTGAAGTCGGTGGCGAGGCGCTGGGCGAGCGGTGCGAGTCGCTGGACGCCCTGCTGCCCGTCGTAGAAGGCGGGCGTGCCGGTGATGATGAGATACAGGCCGGGGAAGCGGCCGGAGTGGACCTCGTCGATGAGCTGCCGCAGCGCGTTGAGTGCCTTGTCGCGGGCGTCGGAGCGGACCCGTTGCAGGGTTTCTACTTCGTCCAGGACGAGGACGAGGCCGGCGTGCCCGGCGTCTCTCAGCACGGTGAGCAGGCCCTGAAGGAAGCCGAAGGCACCGAAGTGGTCGAGGTCGCCGCGGACGCCTGCACTGCGCCGGGCGGCTGCGGCGACGTGCGGCTGGCCGCCGAGCCAGGCCATCACCGCAGCGGCGGTGGCCTCGTCGCCGGCATCCAGGGACTGCTTGTATCCGCGCAGGGCGGTGGCGAACGCGGGGGCGTGTCGGGACACCTCGGCCAGACGGGCAGTGAGCAGCCGGTCCACGGCCTGTGGCAGCTCGCTCTCGCTTGCGCCGTCGGCGAGTGCATCCTCCTCGAGTGCGTAGAACCAGGCGTCTACGACCGGCCGCAGGGCGCTGGGCGGGAAGCTGGCGGTGGCCAGGCGCTCAGTGAGTCGCCGGTAGACCGTCTCCAGCTTGTGTAGTGGGGTCTCGGTCTCTGACACCTGCACCTCGGCCACGGCAAAGGTGCGCCGTTTGGCGCGCTCGCTGAGCCAGCGAGTGAAGAAGGTCTTGCCGGATCCGTACTCGCCGCGCACGGCCTTGAACACCGAACCGCCTGCGGCGGCAGTGTCCAGTTCCTCATCGACGGCCCGCTCGAAGCGGTCTAGTCCGGTGGCGAGCAGGTCGAGGCCGCTCTCGGGGACGGCGCCGCGCCGCAGCGCGTCCACGACAGCACGCCGCCGCACCGCGCTGACCGGGGTGGTAGCCCCGGATGCTGAAGATCCAAACGCGTTCACCCGAATAGTCTCCCATCCGGCTGGCCACCTGGCCGGACACCCGGCCGTGCACCGCGCCGCCGGTGCTCGGAGCGGCCGGGCGGGCCGACTGCACCGCCCGGCATGGCCGCAGCCCCCCGGTTCACAACCCGAACTGCTCGATCATCTGGCCCCGGTGCAGGCGCAGGGTGCGGTTGTCGGGGAGAATTTCCAGGATCTGGGCGCCGTCATAGTTGAGGAGCTGGGCCAGGGTCGCGGCGAGGCCAGGGGCTCGGGTGGCGGGCTGGCTGGCGCGTTCGGCCAGGGCGGTCATGGGCAGGGTGCCCGCTTCGACCAGCGCGGCCAGAGCCTTCGGCAGGACCGCCTTGTCGCGTGGCACACGGGCGAGCAGTGCCAGCTGTTCCTGGTACAGCTCGGTGGCCATGAGGCGATTCACCAGTGCGGTGGCAGGGTCCTCTGTTTGATCGGAGACGGGTACGGCCGTGGGCTTCACTACAGGGGCGACAGGTTCCTGTGGTGCGGAGGGTGCGACCTCGTCCTCGCCGAAGAGACTGATAGCGCCCTCTGTCACGGGCGGGGCTGACTTCTTGGCCTGCTTGCGGCTTGGGCGTGCAGCGGTGGCCTCGGGTGCTGCGATGGCATCGGCTCCGGCCTTCGTCTCGGCCTCGAGTGCGGTGGTGGCGTCGTTGTCCTGCTCCCACCATGCGGGCGTAAGGTCGCCCAGTTCCCGCCACCCCGTAGGTGGCTCCGCGCCGAACGGCAGTAGGGCGAGGAGGGGGATGGTGAACTCGGCGAGGGTTGCCCCGCCGTGGTAGCCCGCCTTCAGCGCGGTGTACCGCGCGTCGTGGTCCCGCAGCGCGACGATCCGCGATCCGGGCTCCGGCCAGACCACCCGCGGTCCGGACAGCTCAATTTCGGCCGGTGCGACGGGTCCGCCGGGGGCGCGGTGACGGGCCGACCCTATGGCGCCGGTGGCCGTGTCGATCTTGCTGCCGCGTCGCTCGACCACATGGCCGTGGTCGGAGGTGAGGAGCACGGTCATGTCGTTGGCGCGGGCGGCCCGCAGCAGCGGTTCCAGGCCGCCGATCTCCTTGATCTCCCAAGCGCCGTCGCCGAGCTTCTGCTCCTTGGCGAGCCGGTCGTCGACGGTGTTGAGGACGACCGCAACATGGGTGCGCTCGTCGGCGAGCGCTTCAGTCAGGGCGGTGGAGAAGGGCGAGCCGGTGTCGGGGCTGCGCAGATCGTCCTTGTGGAAGACAGCCGCAGGGGCCCCCTTCCAGCACGGGTGCTGGGGGAAGAGCCGCTTCTCGTCGTTCTGGTCGCCCTTCATCAGGGTGCCGGCGAACAGCGAGGTGCGGGAAACGGTGGTGAGGGTGGGCAGCGCAGCGGCCACGGCACGCCTCACCGGTGCTCCGATCGCGCCCTGCAGCGGGTCGAACTCGGACCAGTGTGCGTGCAGTTCCTCACCCAGTTCGACTGCGATCGCCGCACTCATTCCGTCGATGAGGAGGAGCAGGACCCGTCGGCCGGGACAGTCCACGACGGGCGCGACGACCCGGTCCAGGAAGCTTTCGACGGTGAGCATGGCGCCGGGGGCGGTGCCATCTGCGGTCCACACCGCGAGCCGCTCGGAGAACGCGCGGTCCAGCTCACGACGTTTGCTGCGCACCTGCTCGCCGATCCGGCTGTAGGCGTTGGCGAGTGCGTCATCTGCGTCGCCGCCCGCGTCCAGGTGTTCCAAGGCTCGGTCTACCCAGCCGAGTTCGCGGATCTGGCGGTCGGCGCCGTCTGCCACCGAGGCGATGTCGACTTCAGGCCGGGACGCCAGCCACCGCCGCAGCCGCCCTGCCATCCGTACCCGTTCGATACGGGCCTGGGTGGCGCCGTCGACGGCCAGGGCGTGTTCGGCCAGCGCGGTGATGGCAGCCGCGACCGTCTCGGGACCGCCGTCGGCGAGGGCGCGGCCCGCGGCGGTGAAGCGGGCATCGAGTCCGGCGGCGAGCAGCGGACTGGCAGCGGCGGCGGTCTGCGCCCCGAACTGTGTGACGAGCTGTGCGGCCCTGCTCAGGACCGGGTCGGCGAGCCGGTGTTCGCCCCGGTCGACGAGGCCGCGGACGTACGCCTCACCGCTTTGCCCGAAGGAGGTAAGGAGCCGGTCGAGGTCGTCGCCCTGGGCGGGGGGCTGGTCACCGAGCCATCGCTCGGCGCGCCCGCGCGCCCGGTACAGGTCGTGGTCGGCCTCCGCGTGCCCCCACAGAGCCGCGCAGACGACCGCGTAGGCGGCTGCGTCCGCCCCGTGGTCGGCGTCTACCAGGGCGGTAATGATCTTTCCGGTGGAGCCGGCCTGTTCGGGTTCGGCGAGGAAGCGGGCCAGGCCGGCCCGTTCCGGTCCGCGCAGGTCGCGCAGGAGGTTGGGGCCGCCGGGGATGTGGGTCCACCGGAACAGGGTGATGGGGTCGATGCGGTCCCCGTCGTCGTGTGCGGCCGGCCCGCCCAACGCGTCCGTGTCACGGCGGCCGAGCCGGAGCCGACGCCGGGCCAGCCGGGTGAGGGCCTCGTCTCGGGAAAGCAGTCCCTTGCCGAGCGAGGGCCAACCGCGGCTGGCCGCCGCGTCAAGGAGCGCTTCGGCCGCCCAGGTCTCCCTCCGCAGCCGCCCGTCGAGACCGCGCGCGTCGAACGCCTCCTGCACGACCTCCCAATTGTCGACGGACCGGATCCTTCCGCCGTAGACGCGGGCGAGCAGCCCGGGGTCCAGGTCGGTGTCCTCGCGGTCGGTGAGGACGACCAGGACTTTGGGGTCGGGAGGAGTCGGCGCGTCGAGGTGGCCCAGGATCTGCTCGTGCACGGCCAGCACCGAGGGCGCGACGACCACCCGCGCCTGCAGCCCGCTCGCCGTACGCTGCACGGCGGGCCCGTCCCAGACGGGAGCGGCCCGCAGCAGCAGTACGCGGACCGTGCCGTCACCGAGCCGACTGCGGGCGGCGAGGTACTGACGGACGGTTCCTGCCGACAGCCGGGCGGGGCCGGCGGTCGCGGGGGCTGTGGTGACCGTGTCGGACATCAGTCGACGACCTTCCAGGTGACCTCGACGGTGGCGTTCGGGTGCTCGGCCGCGAGCGCCGCGATCTCCGCCTGCAGTTCGGCGGCGGCCCGGGCGGCGGTAGTCCGCCCGCCGCCGGAGCGGGCCACGGACCGGGACGGTGTGCGCGGCCCCGGCTGCTGCGGCGGCTCCGGCAGCACCTGCGGGTGGGCGGAGCCGCCGTTCAGGTCCACGCTGTCGGAACTCGGCGGAGGAGTGGGCGACGGCTGGGGGCGCTCGGCCGTGCTCTGGCGAGACCTCAGCAGGGACAGCACTTCCCGGCCGCTGGCGTGCAGCACGCCCGGCAGATCGGGGTAATCCCCCGGGTCGCCAGCGGCGGCATCCCGCACCCGCTCCAGGACGGCCGCACCGTCCACGCCGAGGGTGTCGGCCAGGCCCAGCTGGTCCCAGCTGGTGTTCTGCAGCGCGCTGGCTACCTTCCCGGCACTCTTCAACGACATGCCGTACCGGTGTGCGGAAAAGTCGCCGAGAGGGAAGCGGGCGAGCCGGTCCACGACGGTCTTCGCCTCGATGCCCCCTTCCGTCACCTCCTTGACCAGCTCCTGCGCCCGCCGGGCAAGAACGAGGCGGGGGGAGTCGTCGTTCAACTGGAGGAAGGCACGGTGCTTCTCCAACTCCCCGACGAGCCGTCCGGCGTCCTGGCCGAGTGAGGCGGCGGCGTGCTTGATCTGTGCGGCGAACTGGTTGACGATCCGGCCGCGCCGCAGTTGCGGCGCCTGGTCGCCGAGCATGGTCTCGAACCGCTTGCGCGCCTCTGCCCAGTCGCTCTCCGTGGGCAGTTGCTGCTCACGCAGGGCGTAGTCCGGCTTCAGCTCGTGCGGTGCGGGCGCGGGTTCGATGGGGACGCCGCCGCGCACCCATACCCGGTCGGTCATCTCCGCGTACGCGGCGGCGAGCAGCCGACGCAGCGGCTCGGGCAATCCGCGCGGCTCGGGAAGGTCGGTCCAGTCGGAGAGCTTGACCAGGGTCGGCTCGGCGGTGCTGTTCCGGCGGGCTCGGTCGTTGAAGTGGTCGGGCCAGGCGGTGGACTGCCGGTAGTACGCCTCCCTCATGGCGCCGAGCCCAAGACCGCCCGCGATCCGCGCCAGGGTCTTGCGGTCCTTGCTGTCGACCTCGGTCTGCCCGTCACGGTTTTCGGCGGCCTTGCGCACATACTCGAAGACGGTCTTGATCTCGGCAGGCTTCACCGGCCTGCCAGTGCCGTCCGGGTCCAGGTCGGGGTGGGCGGGGTACTGATGGGCGAGTAGCTTGCCGGCCAGGTCACGGGCGGCGGTATCGAGAGTTGCCCCGAGCGGAAGCCGCAGCTCGGGTACGTCCTGCTGGGCGACCAGGTGGGTGTCGAAGCTGAGGTCGACGACCCCTTCCTGCTTCTGCGTGAGCCCGTACGCCTGCCGCAGCGCCTGGGTAACGCGCTCGGTGAGGATGAGCAGCTGCGACTGGAGCATGCCCTTGGCGCGCTCTTTGTCGTCGGCGTTGAGGCTGCGCGCGAAGTCGGAGTCGAAGCGAGTCTCGTCAGCGAGAGCCTTGTCGATGACGACGAGGCGCTCGAAGTCGCCGCGGGAAGCATCGGTCAGGTGAGTGGGCAGCCAGGCCAGCGTGCGCGAGTCACCACCCGGCTTCTCCCGCAGCGCACGCAGCCGCTGCAGGTCATCCATCGGCCCGAACTCCCCCTCGTCGTAGGGGAAGTCGACGATGAGCCGCCAGGCGTCTTCCTGGCTGGGACGCAGGGTTGCTTCGGGCAGTGAGTCGACATCGGCGACGTTTCCGAAGACGACCTCGACCTGCCGTTCGGTGCCCTTCCACACCAGGTTGAGCACGTCGTACGCGTCGAAGCCGCCGGGCCCGTCGCTGACGCCGAGCGCTTCCTTGAGCAGGCCGCGCATCTTGGCACGCCGGTTGTTCTGGTTGTTGTGCACTTGGGCGTTGGCGAGGACGGCGTCCAGGTCGACACCGGTGAGCTCCAGGCGCACCACCGCACCCGGCCCGGTGCCGGTGACCTTTATCTCGGGGAAGGTCGCCGCCCACTCCTTCGCCTTCTGCTCGAGCCGGCCGACCTCGGTGCCCGCGATGCGGGTGGTGATGGAGCCGTGGTTGAGGGCGTGCAGCCGCGCCAGGGTGAGGTCTGCGAGTGCGGGCACACTGGGCGCGAGCGCAGACAGCAGCAGGGTCTGCAGCAGTCGGCTGTCACCGGTGAAGTCGCGGCAGCGGGCTGCAAGTTGCGGGTCGCCGAGCGTTTCGGGGCGGCGTCGGTACGCCTCGACCTGGTCCTCGGTGACCTGGTTGGTCTTCAGTAGGTACGGGCGCAGCTTGTCCCGGTACAGCTTGTCGGCAGCCTCGAAGTGAACACTGGTCTCCCCACTGAACGCCTTGTCGCCGCCGCCCGCGATCGCCGGGTACAGGTCGCCCAACGGCACAAGCTGCCCGAGCCGCCAATCGTCGCGGTGATCGACGAGCAACTGGCTCATCAGCTTCAGGCCAGTGCGGGAGCGCTGCAGGGCCGCGGAGATGTGTACCAGGGTGTCCATGAACGCCGGCGGGAACGGGTACGTCCGCCTGAACGCGCCCTCGTCCGCGCCGGTGGTGGACTTGTCGTGGCCGAGCAGGGTGTCCCACACGTCCGGACCGAGCCTCTTGGCCTCGGTGAACGCCGCCTCCACCTTCGCCTCGGCCTCCGGGCTGGTGGGCTTGAGCAGGCGGGCCTGCGCGATCTGTGGAAGGTTGCGGTCCTCCAGGACGATCTTGTCGAAGCGCCCGCCGCTGAGCTTCAGACTGTCCTGGACGGCGGCCTCGGCGGCCCCTGACATTTCCTCGCCGACCAGCTCACGCAGGTCGCGCTGGCGGGCGATGAATGACACCACCGGGATGGCGCGCCGTTCGTCGCCGCCTTCCACAAAGTTCGTGATCTTGTCAGCTTCGCGGGAGACAAACTTCTGGTCGTGGATGCGGGAGGCCAGCCACAGGATCAGCTCGTCCATGAAGAGGACGAGACCGTCGTAGCCGAGGGACTTAGCGTGCGCGGCGATGATGCCGAGCCCCTTGTCCAGCGAGACGAACCCGTCGGCATCTTCGGAGGCGTTGCGCGAGAACGACGGGAACAGGGTCTGGGTGAGGTCCTGCACGAGCCGGGCCCGCAGTTCCCGCGGCGTGGAAGGGTTCTCCAGGTCGAGGTCCTTGGTGTTCTCGTGTTCCTCCGGTGCGTTCACCGCCTGGTCCAGTAGCTCAGTGGTCCAGGAGAAGGAGTCACCCCACTCGTCCTCCTGGCCGTCGCCGGCATCGGCGAGCTGCTCGATCACCCGCTCGTCGCCGTTCCGGCGGCGCTGCTCGGCGAAGTCCTCGAAGAGCCCGTCGGTCCGGTAGACCTGCGGCAGCGGGCAGTCGGGGTGGATTTTCCGTACGTGCTCCACGTACTTGCCGAGTACGCGCTGCTCCAGAGACTTGGAGCCCAGCATGTGGTAAGGCACCAGCAGGAACTTGCGGTCGTCTGCATCCAGCCAGGCGTGCCTGGCTCGCACCGGGTCGAGGTCGCCGCGCGCCCGGGCGGCCTGGTTACGTGACAGCAGCGCGTAGAGCACGGCCATGAAGTGCGACTTACCGGAGCCGAACGAGCCGTGTAGATAGGCAGCCTTCGACGAGCGGCTGTCCAGCGCGGACTTGATCAGGTCGAGGGCTTCGTCGAAGTTGCCGAGCAGCCGGTCGGTGACGACGTAGTCCTTCAGCGCCGCTTCGGCCCCCTCGGGCGTGACCGCTTCGTTCAGCTTCAACACGAAGTCGGAGGTGGACACCGACTCCGGGATGTCGATCAGCTCCCGAAGCAGCGGCCGGTCCTCGGGACGAGGATTGTTCCTGTTCATGAAAGCCATGGTGTGTCTGCTCCTCGCCCTGCTCAGGCGGACTCTGCGCCGCTTACGGCCTCGGTGACGGTGTCGTTGTCGGCATCGATGATGGACGTCTGGACGGCGGCCTTCGCGCCCGTGCGCGTATTCGATGTGGCGGCCTTCGACGCGCCGCGTCCACGGCTTGCGGCTGACGGACGCCAGGCCCGCAGTGCATCGTCGGTCAACCCGAGTTCGCCCTGCTTCTGCTGCCTGAACGCCAGGATCTCGGCTGCCGGCGACGCCCCGAACTCCGGGTCGTATTCGCCATACCACTGCTCCAACCACGGCTGCAGCTCAAGCAGCCCGGCCAGGTAAGGCACGAGGTCGTCGTCGCTGAGCCCAGCCTGCTGGATGTACGAGGCGAGCGCGAGGGCCTGCTCCAGGTGATCCCAGCCAGCCCACCCGTACAGCTCCGGCGACTGAACGTTGACCGTGCCGTACGACACGAATCGCTCCCTGGACACGTCGAGCGTGCCTCGGTTACGCCAATAGCTGGGCCTCAGGAAGTCGGGAGGCGAGGAGGTGTACTTCGGCGGCACAGGAGTTCGCTGGCGGATCTCCCGCTTTGCAGGCTCGTCCGGCGCAGCGTCTTCCTCACGCTGCAACTCCCACACATGCTCCCAGTCGGCGCGCTTCTTCAGTCCGGTCGGCTTGTACCGCAGCGCGGACACAAACGGCACGTGCTCTTCGGACAGCAGCTCCCGAACGGTCTTTACGAGGTCCTGCCGGGGCGCGTACAGCTCGGCGACGGACGCGAAGTCCTCATCGGCAGACAGATTTTCAGCGAGGCGGGCGAGGGTGGTGATAGTGGGGTTGCCGCTGGCGTCGAACCAGTGCACACGATCCTCGACCCGGTCGAGCAGCCAGGACTTCAATGCCTTCTGGCGCATCGCATCCCAGCCCTCGGTGGACCAACGCCGCTTGTACTCGGGACGCTCCACCATGCCAATGGCACGGTTCGACTCGATGACCTCCATCCGCCTCTGGACAAGGTCGCGATAGTCGGCCGGCCAATCCGCTCGGATCTCCGTGATCGGCGTCGACCCATGACGCTTGAACCACTCGCCACTGGCCTCGCCAGCAACGACCCTCCGTGCGAGCACGATCTCGAAAGCACGCTCGCCAAGGGCGAGTTCGGGCACGGAAGAGACATCAGGCAGGCGCAGATCCTCAGCGTGCAGGTCGTAGAGGGAGTAAACCTGCCAGTCCAGCTCCTCCTGGAGGGCAATCATGCGGGCACGAATCGAGTTATAGCGGGCTTCGGCTGCGCGGAGGGCACCAGCCGTAGGGACGGCCTCGGCTGCGAGGGCGGCGGGGGTCGTCTCCGAGAGCTGCCGGGCAAGCGTATCCAGCTCGGCGGAAAGAGAGGTCGGGTATTCGGCGGGGAGGGGAAACTCCTGGAGCTTAGTTCCGGTGAACTCGTAGAAGCGCTCCCAGTCATCGCTGGTGAACCCGCCACCCTCTCCACGGATTCCCCGGTCGTGACTCACCATCTTGAGCCAGAAGCCGGCCGTGGAGCTATTAAGTAGCCCGAGCAGCCGAACATATTCCTCCTCCGTCGCCCCTTCTCGCAACTTGATTACCGGCGCGGTCTGCTTGAACACCTTCCCACCGCGGTCCAGCACAAAGTGATTATGCGTCGCGACGAAAGCAAAAGCGATTCCCAGCGGGGTCGAGTATCGCTCTGGGTGCCAGCGACTCCACTCGTACCAAGTAAGCCCAATTTCCTCATGCGTTCCCCCTGGCTCTCGTCGCTCACGCAGCATTGCTCGGTGAACCCAGAGAGGCCGGGCGATGTCGGCGGCAAGATCGGGTTTGAGGTCGCTTCGGCGATATGGGAATAGCGATTCGGTAGTGACCGAGATCTCCCAGTCTCGAACAGTGTCACCTTCAATTAGTGGCACGACGCGTTCCGGGTGCACGCCGAAGCGCCGCCATGTCCCAACCGGCCGGAAATATGCAGAATCATTCCCCGTGTGCGTGTATCGCCCAATCGCTCGGTTCAATTCACTCAGGCGCTTCACGCTTGCTTTCTCTAGGCTTCCGAGCATCTCTTGACCACCGTCCGCGAGGACCCACGGTTGCCTGGCAAAATATTGGCTGCGATCGAGGTCCTCGACGGAAACCCATTGGCTGACGGATCCCGGTTCATCGATCTGCCGGACGATCGCCGTCCATACCAGCCCTTCCTCCGGATTAATCGGCGCGGAGGGTTCACCTTGAACACTTCGCACCGTTCGGATCGTCGCTTGGCGCTTCGATCCATCGCGAGGCTTACCCACGAGGATCACGGTTGGCGTCCCATGCCCGGGAATATAGGCGCCCGACGTGTCAATGACCTCCGTAAGTTCGACTCGGTGCGCGAAGTAGTCCTCGATGAGCCTTGTGCCGAACTCCCGCTTCATGAATGAGTTCGCCGTGATCTGACCGACCATGCCATAGCCGTTGCCGTCGGCCCCGCCCTGCTTGGCAAGTTCGAAGAAGCGCTGAGCAAACGGCACAGACAGGGCGTACTGCAGTCTGCAGGCGTCGTAGAGCTTCTTGTACAGCCCGTTAAGCTTCTTGTCCTTGACCGTGATGTATGGCGGATTGCCCACCACTACGTGGTACCGCCCCTGTTGCAGAATTCCAGGGTAGTCGTGGACGTCCTCCGTGGCGTACGAGAACTCGGCGAGCGGGTCACTGGTGCCGCCGTCCTCCTCAGCCCCGAAGCCAAGCTGCAGTTCCAACTGCCGGTCCTTGATGAGCGAGTCGCCGACCGCCAGTTGGATGGGCCACTCGTACCGCCGCGCCTGTTCGAAGGTCCGCATGCCGCTCGCGGCCATCGCGGCGACCAGGAGCCGGAAGCGGGCCACCGCGACCGCGAATGGATTGAGGTCCACCCCGTGCACCGAGTCGAGGGCCGCCCGTACCCGCTCGTACGCGCCCACCTCGGGCCGCTGCTCGGCCCACATCCGCACCAGGCGGCGGAACGCGCCGAGTACGAAGTGTCCGGACCCGCAGGTCGGGTCAATCATCTTCAGACCTTCGAAGCCGAACTCTCGTACGGCGAGCGTCATAGTGCGGTCGAGGATGAACTCCTCTACGAAATCCGGTGTCTGCAGCAGCGCGTACGTCTTGCGGGCGGCCTCGCTCAGGTCCTGGTACAGGTCGCCCAGGAACCGAGTGTCCCAGCCCTCGGTGCCGTCCTCGCTCAGCGGGTCGCTGAAGTCGTGCACGAGCACCGGGCTGCCAGCCCCGTCTTCGCCGTCTCCGTCGAGTCCACCCGCGCCAACGCGCTGCTCGCGCCAGAATGCGAGCAGCGCGCCCGCACCGTCGTGTGAAAGCGGGATCTGGTAGAGCGGGTTATGTTCTCGGTCGAAGAGCAGCCGTCCGGCCTGCCCGGCGCCCAGTTCAGCGAAGGCCGTCTCCAGCCATCCTCGGTACGTCGGGTCGGCGTCTTTCTCCAGGTACTCCTCGTACCGGGCCTGGGCGGTCTCCCGTCCGGCCACGTCGGGGGACGTGATGTACGGCTCATCGATCAGCCGGTTGTCCTCACTGAACCGCACGAAGACCGTGCCGAGCACCCAGGCCACCGCGACCTGGGTGATCCGCTCGCCAAGCCAGGCGTTCCAGGTCGCCGCCGTGCGGCCCAGCTTCCGGGCCTGTTCGTACTCGCCGCGCAGCCGTGTCCGGACCTCGGGGACTGCCTTGACCTGCTGCTCAAGGTCCGTCTCTGCCGCCTTGACCTGCGCTTGCAGGTCGGAGAGGAGGCTCTTGCGGTCGATCACGAACGGCTCCTGTGGAGAAGGGAGATGACGGAAGGAGATCGGTCAGGGGGGAGAAGTGGGTCAGGCGTCCAGCGCGAGATGTTTGCGCGCGACCCAGGCGTCAGGAACAACGATCCACTCGTCGAACCCTGCCTGGTAGGGAACACTCTGCCCGGCCAACCGCGGCGCCCGTGCCGGATCGGACTGGGCCACGAGCAGCCACAGCGGGCTGCCGCCCTGTCGAGCCTCCTCCGAGAGGCGCCCGAGCAGGTCGAGCGCGTCGTAGCGGGCCAGCACCGCAGTGTCGGTGAGCAACAGCGGACCATCGGCCTCCGCTAGCTGCTCCCGCAGCTGCGGCTCGATCCGCCCCCACGCCTTGTCGGTGCGTATGCGCAGCTGTTGGTGAGCCCGACTACCCGGCTCGGCGGCGTCTGCCTTGAGGACGGTCTCCCAGGTCGGCCGGGCGGCCTCGCCGACCACGCCGCGCAGTTCGGCCACGAACAGTGCGGTCACCGACACCGGCCGAGCCCTGTATGGTTCGCCGGCCAGCCGCCGCACCGCGTCCTCGGCCCGCCGCTGGGGCACGGTCAGGACCCGGAAGCCGTCCTGCCGCGCCGAGTGCATAAGTCGCTGCTCAGCCTTGACGGCAGCGGCGACGGCCGCGTCCGCGTCGTATTGGGTGGGGGCGGAGCGGCGAGCCGCCGAGGCGCCCCAGCTCGCTGAGGTCAGCCCGGCAGTGGTGTCCCCGGAGGGGCGATCGGGGATGAGTCGCAGCACCTTGTCGTAGCGGGTGGCCAGTTTCAGCTCGAAGCCGGCCTGCTTCAGGGCGCGGACCAGGGCGCTGCCCGTGGGCAGCTCGCGCGGCGCCAGCGGATCGGTGCCCAGGTCGGGGAAGCGAGTGGCGACCCGCTTGTGCAGCGCGTCCACCGTCAGGCCCGGCTGCCGCTCCTCCTCGACGCCCGGCTGCACGGCGACCACGCCGGCCTGGGTGATCCGCAGCGCACGCACCAGGTCCAGGTCGCGCGGGTAGATCTCCAGGCGCGGGGTGAGCGCGGCCCGGGTGGAGGCGGCAACCGCGATCTCGGCCGTGCGCCGCTCGTCCCAGCCCAGGCTGCCCGGCGGCCGTCGCACCGCGTCCAGCTCGGTGAGGACCGTGCTCGCCGTCGGCAGCGACTCAAGCGCCGCGAGCCGGTCGGCCCGCACGCCCAGGTTCAGCGCGTACTCCTGCAGGGCGGGCAGCGCCGGTGTGTCCGGACCGTCCACGTCTTCCCGGACATCCAGGGCGAGCAGGCCGAGTACCGGATCGGCGCCCTTGGGCATGCGGGCGTGGAAATAGCGAAAGAGCGGCGGGGACTCATTGTCGTAACTCTCTCGTTCGACCACCGCACGCAGCAGCGACAGGGCGAGTGCACGCCGGTTGCGCCGCTCCACGTGCTGGGTGCCGCGCCGGGCGATAAGCGCGTCGGCGAGCTCGATCACCGGGGCAACCCGGCCGCGCTCAGCCAGAAGCTCCACCACCTGCTCACGCAGCAGCCCCAGGGCCGCGTCCTTGTACCAGCGCTCGCGCGCCTTCTTCACGATCTGCGGGATCCGGCCCGCGGTCAGGCCCACCGCATCGGCGACGTCCCGCTGCCGGACCCAGGCCAGGCCCCCGGGCAGCGTGCCTGTCTCATCGGGCAGCCGCAGCAGCAGCCGGATTGCTTCGCGCTCCTTGGCGTTGGAGCGGGCACTACCGCTGGACGGCTTCGGCACCAGGCGGGCGGCGAGCGCGTCCAGGCTCAGGCCGCCCAGCACCTGCGGGTCGGTGACGTCCCCGGCGACCGACTCCGCGACCGCCCGCTCCAGGTCGGAGAGCTCCTGGCCCGCCGCCTTGCGGGCCTCCGCGCTGAGCGGCGTGGGAGCCGCCTTGCCCAGGCGCGCGTTCCATTCTTTCTGCCGGCGCTGGATCTCCTCCCGGGTGCGCGAGCCCATGCCCGGCGCGGTGAGGAACTTCTTCGCCGAGTAGTCCAAGACGTCACCGACGGTGTTCAGCCCCATCGCGAACAGCTGCGACTGCGCTGCGACCGTCAGACCCGCCACCGACAGCGGCGTCTTTCGGTCGGCGCGCTCGGCCTGCTGGTCGCGGACCTGCTCAGCGGAGACGTCGTCATCCTCCCGCCCGATCCGCGGCTGCGCAGCCGACTCGGCAACCGCGTCGGTGCCGCCCTTCGCTCCGCGCCCCGACTTCTCACCGTGACCAGTGCTCGGCGCCGTCGTCTGCTGTGCGTCTAGGAAGATCCGCTGCCAAGCACGCTCCATCGGCTTGAGATCCGGAAAGCGGTCCTTCACATCCCGGGCCAGCGCCTTACGGAAGAACGCCACCAGGCCGTCCCGGACAGCCGGCTCAAAGGCGTCTGCCGCCAGCTGCGGGTACGGCCATTCCTTCGCATCCGTCTGCCGGGCCGTGACCGAGCCGTCACCCCAGCGGGGCAGCTCGTTCGACGCCATCTCATGCAGCGTCACGGCCAGCGCATACCGCTCGGCGTGCCCGTCGTACGAGCCGCGCGTGATGACGCCCACGAACGGGTCGAGATAGCCCTCGGTGCCCGCCTCGATTTCCTTCGCCGGGTACCCGGCGAGCGAGAAGTCGATCAGCACCAGCTGACGGGTGCCGTTGGGGCGGACCCGGATCGCGATGTTGTCCGGCTTCAGATCCCGGTGCCAGATCCCCTCCGCCTCCAAGTGCTCCACAGCACCGAAGAGGTACTTCCCGTACGCCTCCAGCTGGTCCATGCCCAAGCGGCCGTTGTCCCGCAGCTGGCGCGCAACGGTGTCCTCCCTGCGGCGCGGCCCCTTACTCGCACTGCCGTCCTGGTCCTTCAGCTCCCGGCTGTCGCCCACGTACTCCAGGACCAGGACCCGGCGCCCAGCCAATGTCAGGGGCTGCGGCTCGTACAGCGAAATGATGCTGGAGTCCCTGTGGATCCGGCCCAGGACCTCCGCCTCACGATCCAGGACAGCATGCTTGGCCTCGCTCAGCGCGACCTTCAGCACTGCCACCGGCAGGCCGCCGCTGCGCCGAGGCTCGCCCTCCAGATCCCGCACCAGGAAGGCCCGCGCGGTCGAGCCTGTACCGAGGCGGCGCACGACCTCCCAGCGTCCGGCCAGTACGTCCCCGGCCACGGCCTCCAGCGGGTCCTTCTCCGGCTCGGATCTTTCCTCGCCCACGCCTGCGGCTGAACCGCCGTCCCCGCCCGCGACTGCAGCCGCATCCCCGCCGCCCGGGACCTCCTCGACGAATGCCTGCTCGACGTACTCCAGCATCTCCAGGAAGTCGTCGACCGTGGACAGACGCCGACCCGGTTCGTACGCGGTGGAAGCCTCCACCAGATCGTCGATGTCCGGATTGAGACCGTCGACGAGCGCGCTGGGACGCAGACTCTCGCCGGCCTCCAGACGTGCCATGACCTCGCTCTGGCTCGCGCCAGGCGCTTGCCCGGTCACCAGCAGATACGTGAGCACGCCGAGCCCGTACACATCGAGGCGTACTGGATCGGCCTTCGGAATCCTCAGCTCCGGAGCCAGATAAGGATCTGCCTGCTCGGCGACATGGAACCCCGTCACGTTAGTCGGAGCCAGGGTCAGCGGCCGGCCGCGGCTGGAGCTTTGCCCAGTGGCGATCTGCCAATCCGCGATCTGCGTCCACGGACGCAGCCAGCGCTGCTCCTCGCCGAGCTCCCGCCCGCGTGGACCGCGGTCGCGCGGAATCACATGCACCGCGTGCGCCGACAGCGTGCGGTGGTGGACCCGCCGGGAGTGCGCGGAGCGCACCGTCTCGGCAAGCTGCCGCACCAGCGCGAGGCGCCCCTGCAGGTCGAGACCCTCACCGTGCTGGACCAGGTAATCGTCCAGGCGCAGCGTCTCCGGGTGGTAGTCGAAGAGGATCGCGGGCCCGGCGGGATGCCCCGACGGCAGATAATTCTTCAGCTGTACCGCACCGGGATGACGAAAACGGCTGAGTACCGATGCCTCGCGGGCGGCGGCACGCTCCACCGAGCGCCGCTCGTCGTCGGAGGCACCACGTTCACTGAGGAAGACCCGTACCCGTGCCAGATCGTGCAGCTGGGAATGGCGTCCCAGATAGTCGGCCCAGGACGGCCCGGAGTCGAACGCCTTCGCCTCCAGGAGGTAGGAGCCCACCTCGTGCTGGCGGCGGATCGGTGCGATACGGAGCTTCTTCAGGGCTGCATCGACAAAGCGGGATGCCTCGGCTGTGATCTGGTAGCGGGCGTCTCCCGGCGGCACGGCCAGCATCTCCACCAGCTGCTTGACCGTGAACACGCCGTTCATGTCGGCAGCCGGAAGGTTCACCTGAAGCTTGTCGTCCGTGAAGCAGACAGCCTCACCCACCCAGATCTTCGTTCGGTGCGCGGGCCGACCGGAGACGCCGTTGATCAGGCCCGACAGCTCCTTGGCCTTCCGGTTCGCCAGGTGCAGCGGATTGCCGTGCCGACGGCTGGTCCCGCTGGGCGTGGTCTGCACCCAGTCGTTGCCGCCGCCGTGGACCGAGCCGTGCCAGTCCTTCAACTCGACCAGGAAGACCCCGGCCGGCGCTACCACCAGAAGATCGACCTCACGGACGTGCCCGCTGTTCGCGGTGAACATGAAGTTCGTCCAGGCACGCCACGGCTCCTCATCTGGCAGACGTCGGCGGATCGCCTCAAGACCACGGCGCTCGTGCTCATACTCGGACTCGGTGACCGTCGTCCACCGGTCTTCCAGCATGCGGCTCCCCGTCCGTGTCTGTAAGCCTGCCGTAGTTCCTGCCGCTGCGTTCAGGAAGCACAGCTCAACCCTCGGACCGAATCCTAAAGGGTGTCACTGACATCAAGAGCGGCCTGAGCGTGCTACGACCGAGGCCGCGGAATCCCAGACCCGGCGTTGATGGAACGGGGCAGAGTGCGCCGCGAACGAATGTGCGCGGGATCGCCGGTTTTACCAACCGGCGATCCCGCGCTACGTTGCCGCGCTCGTGTGCGCCAATGATCAGCGTGAACGGCTGACGGCTGGGTCGGCCGTAAACATGGGCGTGGCCGGGGGACTGGTAGCGAGGCTGGTCCTGTGTTCGCGGCCCGCAGGCTGTGCCTGGTGCGTGCCGGTCTCGTGGGCGAGGGTTTCGGCGAGGCCGGCCAGCAGTGAAGGCGGGGTGTGCGGGGACGCGGTGATGGCCCAGGTGGGCCGGTCCGGTCCGGGGCCGGCCCAGACGGTCCAGGTGGCCAGGTTCTGATTCGGGTGTTGTGCTGTGAAGGCGTCGAACTGGACGCCCACGTTCCCGTCGGGGGATGTCCAGCGGATCCATCGCCCGTCCACGGTGTGCTTCCATCCGGCGTCGGAGAGCGGCTGGGTGGCCGCGGTGACCATCTTCTCGTCCACCGGGACGCCGGTGGTCGTGTCCCAGCCGTCGCCGTCAGCGAGGTGGGTGAGCAGATCCTGCAGCACCGGGGCGGGGGTGGCGCCGGTCGCGGTGAGGACCCACATGCGGTCGGAGACGGGCGTCTCATAGGCCGCTACGGTCCAGGCGGTCTCGTGGGCCGGGGTCTCGTGGACGCGCTCGATGCGCAGGGTCTGCGACTCGTGGATGGCGTGGGTCGTGTCATCTGACCAGGTCCGCCACTTCTCGAACTCGCCGTGCCTGTCGAGGAAGGAGTCGAGGAGGGCGTCGTGGTCGCCGGCATCGGCCAGGTAGACGGGGACAGTCTCCGGCTCCGGGCGGTGAGGCCCGGGTTTCGCTGCACCGAGGTCCAAGGTGGCGCGGGCCTCGACGGCGGCGCGCTCGGCGTCGGTCAGAGGTGCCGGACCGGGGCGCATGTCGGTGCCGTGGACCTTCTCGAAGGCGAGCAGGGCCTGAGTGGGTGAGTCGAAGGTGTCGGCGACCTGGCGCAGGTGGTCCTCGCCGTGGAGGTAGACGGACTTACCGCCCCGGTGGAGGTACGTGCCTACCGCGACGGTGGTGTGGCCGTCGTGGGCGTGTGCGTGGATGAGGAGATGGCCGTGGCGGATGTCGTCGTGGATCTTCTGCGCCTGGTTGGAGACCTCGCGGATCTCGCTGCGGGTGCACCACGGCATCGGATAGTTCGCCCAGGTCCATTCCTCGTCCATGGCCTCCCGGAGTCGAGGGGTGATTTCGACGGTGATGCCGTCGGCGGACAGGTGCTTGGCTGCGCCCCTGGCCCAGTAGGGCTCCTCGTGGTCGATGCGGGCCAGGACCAGGACGTTGTCAGCTGCGACGGTCCAGTCGGCTGCCTCCAGAGCCATGAGAGCAATGCGGGCCTGACTGCCGGTCAGGACGGCGGTCACGGCGCTGGGATGGGTGGGGTGGGTGTCGAGGCGGACGTGGGCGTCGATAGGGGGAGTCACGTGGGGGTGTCGTCTCTTCTGCCGGTGGCCGGGCCTTCGGGTCCGGCCACCGGCGTGTGCGGGGTGCTATCGGGTTGCTCGCGCGGCGCGGGCGGCGTGAGCGGCCGTCGTGGTCGGCGGACCGGCGCGAGTGGCAGGTGCCGGCCGCGGCCGTGGTGGCGGGACAGTTCCGGTGGCGTGCTGCCAGCGGGTGCGCACGGCCCTGATGTCGGCGAGGGAGCGGCGGGCGCCGACCACAAGCTGGAACGGGGTGTTCGCCGGGTCTCCTGCGTACGCCGAGATGCGCCGGCCGGCGTGGTCGGCGGTGGCTAGGAGGGAGCGCTGCAGGGCGCGTTCGGCCCAGTGCTCCACGGATCCGGCCGGTTCAGCCAGTAGGCGGAGCACCTTGCTGGGTTCACTCGCGTTGTCGAGCAGGCCGCGCTGTTGGGCTTCCCATAGGACGGTGACGGGGTCGACGGGCTCG
This sequence comes from Streptomyces sp. NPDC004065, assembly GCF_044903565.1. Taxonomy (NCBI): domain Bacteria; kingdom Bacillati; phylum Actinomycetota; class Actinomycetes; order Kitasatosporales; family Streptomycetaceae; genus Streptomyces; species Streptomyces sp. NPDC004065. The sequence continues at coordinate 39,102 of NZ_JBJDQT010000025.1, forward strand.
CGGCGGCGGGCCAGGGCGGTCAGGCATTGCCACAGGCCGGCGTGCAGGGGCCGGGTGAGGTCGTCGGGGAGCAGCCACCGGACGGACTCGATGTCGGCGGGGTGGGCGGTGGCGGTCGCGAGGAGCAGCTGCTCCTCCTCGGCTGCCTCGGTGTGGTCGGTGGTGATGGCCGGCGGCGGTGCCGCGGTGCGGGGGAGCACTCCGGCGCGCGGCGGGAAGCGGCTCGTGATGTCGTCCACGACCGCGGCGAGCGCGTCGGCCTCGGCGAGCACTGTCTCGACTGGGTGCGGGAGGGACGCGTCGTTGACAATCTGGGTGAGGCGTTCGGCGGCCGTCTGCAGGCGCCGGCGGGCGTGTTCGGCCTCGACCATCCTGGCGTAGGCCGGTGCATGGCGGGGCCAGGGGCAGACCTGGACGAGGGTGTGCAGGTAGGAGGCGGTCAGTTCGCGCGCCTGCTCGCGCCCCGTGGCGAGCACTTGGTCGAGCCACTTGGTGTTCTTCGCGTGCTCGGCGGGGTCGGGCGGAGGCAAGGTGCTGATGGCGGCGAACAGGGCGGCGTGCGCGGGGGTGGAGAAGGAGTCGGCGGCGATGCCGGTCACGTCGCTGAGACGGTGTGGATCCAGGAGAAGGGCGCCGAGGAGGGCCTGTTCGACGTGGAATACCGGCTGCGGCGGTGCGATGGCGTCGAGGTCGTCTTCTTCGGGTTCGGGGACGTGGGGCATCAGGCTGCGAGGGTGAAGTCGTCGGGGTCGAGGGTGACGCCGAGGTGCGGGGCGAGGAGGTGGCCGGCGAGCAACGGGGGCACGGCGTTGCCGATCTGGGAGAACTGCTGGCCCTTGTTGCCGGCCCAGGGGTAATCGGCGGGGAAGGTCTGCAGGAGACCGGCCTCGCGGGCGGTGATCCGGATCGGCTCCGGCACCGCCGACGTGTCCGTGTCGTCGGTCGGAGGCGAGGCTGGTTCGGCGACCCAGGTGCACTCGTTCGCGCGGTGCCCGAAGAACAGCGTGCCCGCCGGCTCGGACAGCGGGCGGACGGTGGCGTTGGCCTGGTTGTTGCTGCGCAGGGACCAGGACCAGCGGTGGGCATCGGCGGTGAACGTCGGCGCCGGAGCGTCGGCGGCACGGTTCTGCCGTGCGCCGTGCCGTGCCTTCCAGCCAGTTCCTTCGCGGCGGGACTGCAGGAGAACACCGTCCGGCCTGGGCATCCAGGTGCCGCGCTCCCGGGCGTCGGAGAGCGACTTGCGGGAGCCCGAAGGGAACGGTTCGGGTCCGCCGCCGGGCCCGCCGCCAGCGCAGACGGTGGGAACGGGCCGGTCAGTCGCGCCCCATCCCAGGGCCTCTGCCATGCTGACCCAGCGGGCGCGGCCCGGACCGAACAGCGAGTCAGGCTCGGCGACCTGGGCGTGCGTGGGGGCGGGAGGCTGTGCCGTACGGACCCGGGAGGCGAGCAGGATCGCTCGCCTGCGCGTCTGTGGAACGCCGAAGTCGGCGGCGTTGAGGATCCCGTACCAGACCGAGAACCCCCAGGACCGCAGAACGGCCGCGTACTGCTTCCACAGCGGCAGGACGTCCGGCACTTCCTCCATCGCGACCCACTCGGGCTCGCCGACCGTGTTCAGGGCATGCAGGTAGCGCATCGGCTCGGCCGCGAGTAGGGAGCGCTCGTCGCGGCAGGCGGCGAGGAGGCGCTCGCGGGTGTCGCGTCCGGCGGCGAGGTCCTCCACTGCCGTGTGCACCAGCGGCTGGTCGAGCAGGCCGAGGCGTTTGCCGGCCATGCTCCATGCCTGGCACGGCGGGGAGGCGATCAGCCCGCGCGTGCGGCCGAGGAAGGGCCACGTCGGATACATGGCCACGTCGGTCCGGATCGTCAACTGCCGGGCGGCCACGCGCGTCTTGCAGGCCCATTCGTCCCATTCCAGGCCGACGTCGCGCACACCGAAGACGCCCAGTGCCCTGCTCCAGCCGCCCGGCCCCGCGAAGAGGTCGAGTATCACGTGGCCAGCCCGAAGTCGTCGCGGGTGAGAACGTCCGTGTCCCCGCGGCACGCCCAGGGGGAGCAGCCGTCCACGACGCCGTTCTCCAGCGCGTCGGCTTCGTCCGCGTCTATGCGCAGTGCTGCCCGTTCGGCGGCGGTGACGTGGTCGATTCCCGCCTGGCTCAGCGGGACGCGGGAGCGGTGCAGGAACGCCTCGCCGAGCAGTCGGCTGCCCGAGGCGTTGGCGCGGGCATTGCCTTGCCGGATGGCCGCATCGAATTCGACGACGTCCGCCCACTCGGAAGGGGATGTGTCCCTGATGTGCCTCCACTGCGCATTTCCGTGGAACGGGCATCCCAGGCAGCTCGATTTCGGTGTCTTCGCCAGCCCGAGCGAGGTCAGGTAACGAACGCAGTCCGCTCTGCTCCAGCCAAGGTCCAGGAGTGGATGCCGGTTGCGCATGTATTTCACGTCGGCGTCTTTGGCGCGGTGGAACTCGTCGGTGGAGATCCCCACCCACTGCTCAACGAACACGCCCTTGGGGATGCGCGAGGGGTAGGGGTGTCCGAGGAGTTCGCGTACCTTCTGCTTTATTGGTTTCACCTTGTATTCGCCGGTGCACTGCCTGCGGGTCATGCCGGGCCGCCCGTCCTTGTTCAGGATGTGCAGGGGCATGGAGGCGAAGCGGTGGTCCGGATTCAGGGCGTCGCTGCGAATGTTTCCGGCTGAGACGCGGAGGACCGGTATGCCGGCGGGCTTGGCTATCTCCTGTTCCAGTCGGTCCAGGTGAGCGTAAACGGCTTTGGGTTCCCATCCGGTGTCGGCGAATATCGCGTGGTCGACCTTCGGGAGGATCCCTTCGGCGGAAAGGGCGAGCAGGGTGCTGGACTGAACTCCCGCGCCCAGGGAAAGGGCACGGAATTGAGGCTGATCTGAAATGGTCTGTCCTGGAGATGGGGAAATGGGGGGCGCGCCCTCAATGAGGCTGGTGCGTCAGCCGGCTGGGCGGGATTAGCCGGTCGCGGTGTATGGCGTGGTGGAGGGTGGGGATGCGGTCGAGGAGGTCGGTGGCCGACTCGATGAACTGCTGTGGTGAGGGGCGGATGAGGATGGCCGGCCCCTTCGTGGCGTTGGCTCGGCGGCGTTGGTTCTCCACGGCGCGGGCGAGGGCTGCGGTCAGTTCGGCGCTTGCGTCCTGGGCGGCCTTGGCGATCTGCGCGATGTGGTCGAGGAGCAGCAGCTTCCCGGCCGTGGTGTGCGGCGTGTGCTGGGCGAGGTCGAGGAACAGCCGCAGGGCGGCGCTGGCGAGGTCTTGGGCGTCGTTGATCCGCGCGGCCAGTGCGTGCGCGTGGCCGATGGCGTTGGTGCGCAGGGCTCGGTGCAGGACAAGGGCGTCGGCCACGATCCGGTCGAGGGCCTCGGTCAGGGTGGAGCGATCAGAGCGATCAGGCACGGGTCTCCGTGAGGGTGGTCGGGTGCAGGGCTCGGGCGAACGCGGCCGTCAGGTCCGGGGCTTGGGCAGGGTCGGTGGCCAGGGCGCGGACGACGGGGGTGCCGATGACGACGGCGTCCACCAGCGGGGCGACGCGTGCGGCGAGGGCTGGGGTGGAGATCCCGACTCCCGAGACCACGGGCAGTGGGCTCGCGGCGCGTAGGCGCTGGGTGAAGCCGGCGAGTCCGGGGATGTCGAGCGGGCCTCGGTAGCCGGTGGGGGCCGTGGTGGCGGGTGCGTAGAGCCATCCGGAGGCGCCGGCGACCGCGGCCGGGAGGAGGGGGTCAGGGGTGGTGTGCGGGATGAGGTGTGGGGTGCGAAGGCCCGTCGCTCGTGCGATTTTGTGCCAGCGGGCCGTTTGGTGGGCGGGCAGGTCGACGATCATCACGCCGGCGGCGCCGGCGTCGGCGAACAGGCGGGCCACGTACGCGGGGCCGTGGCGGCTCACGGGCTCCCAGTAGGTCATGACAACGGTCGGCCGGAGGCTGGCGGCGTGTTCGACGGCGCGCACGGCGTGGTCGAGGGCGTTTCCGCTGCGCAGGGCGCGGTGGTAGGCGGTCTGAATGACGGGGCCGTCGAGGGCGGCGTCCTCGGTGGGCAGGCCGACCTCGAACAGGTCGGCACCTGCCTGCGCGAGCTGGTCGAGGTGCTGGCGCTGTGCGGTTGCCGGGTACAGGCCGGCGGGGACGAACACGCCCAGCGCACGGGGTCCTTGGGTGAGGCGGGTGTGGAGGGGATCGGCGGTGGCCAGGTTGGAGCCTGCCTTTCCCGGCGGGTGGGCTGTCGCCGGAGGTCAGCGGCGGCGCCCGGCCGGTGGAGTCGTGGGCGCGGGTGGGCTGGCGGTGTGGCGCGGTTGCGCGGCAGGCGGCACGGGCGCGGCGGGCTGGCTGCTGAAGGCGGGGGCGACGGCGTCGAGGGTCTTGGTGACCTGCTCGGCCTGGTCGTGGGCGTCCCGGAGCTGCTCGGCGACGCTGTCGGGGAGCCGGTCCCATTGGGCCTGGTACTGGTAGCGCTGGATGATCTCGGTGGCGTTGCGTAGCTGCTCGGCGAGCTGTTGCAGGATCGCGGTCTGCTGCTCGGGGGCGGTCGCGGTGTGAGTGGCCTGCAGGAGCGCGTCCAGGGCAGTGGGCAGCGGATCGTCGTCCGTGGGAAGGCCGTAGAGGCGGGCGTGCAGTGCTTGGGCGAAGACCGTCACGGGGCCGCCGCAGGAGCCGTGATCGTACTTGGCTGCCGCCTGTCGGCGGACGCTGAAACTGACGACCACGTCACGGGGAGCAGCGCCGGGGCGGATCTGGTCGGCAAGCGCGCAGGCGAGGTCATGCGCGCTCGGGGTGTCGGATGACGTGGCAAGACTCCAAGAGGGAAAGCGGTCAACGGCTGGAGTGCGAAGGTGTGTACCGCCGCGCGCCCTTGGCCGCGGCTCGACGATCGTTCACACCCCGACCCCCCGCGTGGGGTCAGCGGGTGCGACGGCGGGCCGCAGGCGTGGTCGGTGAGCCGGGGGCGGCAGCTGACGGGCGGCGGGGAGCGGGAGGGATGTCGGACGGCGTGGGGATGCCGAGGTCGACGCGGACACTGAGACCGTGGGTGTAGGCGTGGGTTTCGGCAGCTGTCACAGCGCCGAGCAGGCGGCGCTCGTCTAGTCCGTCCGGCGGCCGATAGGAAGAGCCGTTCGGGGTGAAGCCGTGCCGTTCCAAGAGGGAACGGGCGGCGGCGGTCCTGGCCGTCACCGCCACGGTGCCGTCACAGAAGTGGAAACGAATCTCCGGATCGGCGACGGGACTGCCGGGGCTCCAGCGGGTCGTCCAGCAGAGATCGATCAGGTCGTGGGTGTGGGCCAGGAGCCCGTACATGGCGACCCCGGCGCGATCGTGCGCGTCCTGGGCAGTGCCCGGGGGGAGCAGGTAGAGCGTGCGGCCGAGGTGCTCGCGGGCGAGGAACCCGGCCTCGGTCAGCAGCCGGTCGGCATCGTGGATGCGGCGGTTGATGATGACGAAGGTGTGCCCGTCGTCGGTGGACCCGATGAACACATCGGGGATGTCCAAAAGAGACACGGTGGTCCAGGGGATCGGGGAACGGGATCTGGTGGCTGTTTCAGCGGGCCCGGCGAGCCTGCACGTGGTGGTACCGCGCCTGCCGAGCGGGACGGCCGCGGCGATGACCGCGTCCAGCGCTGCTGACGGACGTCATGTCGTCGCGTTCGTGGGATGCATAGGTGCCGATGAGCGTGTCTTGTCAGGGCGCTTGCCACAGTGTGCGAGCGATCTGCGAGGTTCCGCGGTCCGTCCGCGGCCGGGACGGCGTGTGCCAGCCCGGCCTTGGAGGACGGTGGGCCAGGACGCGCCACCCCGCGCCGCGCAGCGAGGCTCCGCTCTCCCCTGCCTGCGTATAGGTGATCAGCCGCCGGTATCCGAGCGCTTTGGCCGCTCTCCAAGCAGCTCCGTAGAGCGAGGAGTTGGCGTTGCGTGTGCCGTCACTGGCGGTGCGGGTGACTTCGAGGGTGGTGCCGTCGTCCAAGTGGCGGGCGACAGGGCGGCCGACCACGGCCACGGCGCGCAGGATGTTGGGCTCGTCGGCGGCACCGAGGGAGAAGATCTGTCCGGCGGGCGGCGGGTGGTGCCGGTGCCAGAGGCGGACGAACTCCTTGGCGTCCCGAGAGCGGACGGGCACCAGGTGCAGGCGCGATTCGCTCACGCGGCGGGCCCGAAGTCGGACTGGACCGGTGCGTGCTTGGCGATGGCCCGGGCGGTGATCGCCTTGGATGCGCGGTCGGACGCCGCGGACAGTTCTGCCGCGCCGGGCTCTTGGTACCACGGGCGCAGGTCGAGCATGGCGGCGCGCAGACCGGTGGCGAAGCAGAGGGCCGTGCCCTTGGGCAGGGCGCGGATCTCGTCGGCGGGAAGGATCCGCTGCTGTCGCATCGACACCGAGGTCGACTTGCCGGACTCGGAGTGCGAGGTCGAGGTGGTCTCGACGTCGTGGTCGCCGATCAGGCGGGACAGCTTGTCCGCGAAGTCGGGGTCGTCGATACCGGAGCCGATGACCTTGACGGTAGAGGCGGACCACATGGCGTCCATGCCGGCGTCCCCCCAGACCTTCTGGCCCTGGCGGTAGGACTGCAGGATCGTGATCGGGATGATGCCGCGCGACCCGAGGTGCGAGTACAGGTCCGGAAGGTCCGAGATCTTGCACACGTTGGCGGCCTCGTCGAGGATCGCGAGCATGGGCGGGTCGAGGCGTCCTCCGGCGCGTTCGGCCTGGGCGGTCGCGGCCCGCATCACCGAGTCGGCGCACGCCGCGATCAGCGCCGAGGCTCCGCCTCCGCCGTCCTTGCTGAGCAGGAAGAGGGTGTCGGTGGAGGTGACGAACTCGGACGGCCTGAACTCGGGGACGTTCTTCTGCGGGGTGACCCAGGCGGCGATCTCGCTGTTGAGCAGCGCGGCGGCGTACTGGCGGGCGGTCTCGTAGATGCCGTCCCGGGTTTCCGGCGGTCCTTCCACGGTGCCCTTGAGCTGGGCGGCGACGGCGGTGAAGTCGTGGTCGCGGAGGATGTCGAGCGGGGTGCGGTCGGCGGGGAAGGCCAGCCACTGCATGACGTCGGTGATCGGCCGCTCGTCCAGGGCCGCGGCGAGGAAGAGCTGGGCGAGGATGTTGGATCCGGCCTTGGACCAGAAGTCGCCTTGCTGGGAGGCGTCCACGGAGGCGGCGAGGAAGTGGCCGGCCAGCCGCCCGGCGCCATCCAACGTTTTGGCGTCCGCCAAGGGGTTCCACCACATCTCGCGTGCGGCGTGCGCGATCTGCTGCGGGTCCATCGACCACACCCGTCCCACCGCGGCGCGGGCGTCGTAGGTGGCGGTGAACGCATCGCCGGCGGCCTTGTTCGAGGTCAGCAGGACCGGGCCGGGCGCGGCGAGGATGGAGGGGATCGCGAGCGAGGTGGTCTTGCCCGAGCGGGGCGCCATGATGGCGACGGCCACGTCCTCGTAGCCCATACGCACCTCGTGCTTGGTGTTCTGCAGGTTGCCGAGGAGGATGCCGGTGTCCCGGGCCTCGATGTGCTTGGCGTCCTTCAGGCTCGGGCGCAGGGAACGGGCCTTGTCGGTGATCGCCTTGGCCATCAGCGGTTCGATGTCCCGGGCCTTGGCCATGCCGGTGATCTTCTTCTTCCGGCCGCCGCTGCGGTTCTTGTGCCGGGCCCACAGGATGCCCGCTGTTGTCCCGAGGGCCAGGAGGAGGAGAACGGGAACGATGCGTGCCCCGATCAGCAGGGATGTTTCTCCCGCGTGGGGCCAGAGGCGCTGGGGGTGGAGCAGGGCGGTGGTCGGCTGGTACGGCGCCCAGCCGCCTCCGGTGAGGTAGGCGGTGATGTTGCCGGACAGCCAGGCGAGGTGGGACAGGGGGACGACGACGGCTGCGACTCCGATCAGGAGGCGCAGGACGATGTCGTACCCGTCGGTGGAACTGTTGGAGGAGGTGGGGGGCAAAGAGTTACGTGCCTTCCGGGCGGGGGCGGGGCATTCAGCGGCTGCGGCTGTTCCTGGCCGGCGGCGGGCCCGGCGGGCCTGGAGTTGCCGGCGGGACGTCGCTGAAGGCGGCGATGAGTTCGACCGGGGTGCGGGCGCCGAAGCTCGCGTACCAGGCGGGCCGGTCCGCCTCCGCCGCATGGTTGAGGGTCCACCACTGTCCGTCGGGGTCGGGTTCCAGGCGCAGGAGGGCCTTCTGGTTCGCGCTGGAGAGCAGGACGCGGGGCATCAGGGGGTCGTTGCCGTGGCTCCAGCCGCAGGCACGGTGCAGGGGGACGGTGATCCAGGCGGGGGCACCGCCGCCGACCAGGTGGCGCGGCGTGATGAAGTCGACCTCGACGGTCTCGGGAGTCGGGGGCGTGCTCACTTCCGTGCCGTAGCTCGCCGGTCGGGCGCGGTGGCCGGGGCCGGTGTCGGTGTGGGAGCCAGGGGTGAAGGGGCTTTACGGGCGGCCGTGTTGATCTCGCGGAGCGCCTTGCCGTGGGTGGCCCAGTCGTCGAGGTAGCTCCACGATTCGGCGTGATGTGCGGCGAGTGCGTCGTCGAAGTCCGGGGTGCCGGGCTTGGCGGTGGCGGGGAGGGCGTCGCGGGTGACCAGCCATTGCTCGTGCAGTTCGTCGAGTCGGTCGAATGCGTCGCGCAGGACGCCCAGCTGGTAGACCCAGCGGCTCTGCACGTTGGTCTCCGGCAGGTGGGCCAGTTGCGTTTCGGCCGTGGCCAGCAGGTGACGGACGCCGTACCGGAGCGGCTCGAATGCCTCGGCGGTGTCGGCGTCGCGCTGGCTCGCGCGCCTTCCGTAGGCGTGGTCGTCGTAGGGCCAGCCGTCGAGGTCGGTGTGCTCGTCGGAGTAGGCGTCCCAGGCGTCGAGGATCTTCTTGCTGTCGCTCACGTAATGGTCGAGGTGACGGAGGAGGGCGCGGTGGGCACGGGGATCGGCGGAAATGAGAAAGGGGTCCTGTCGGTTCAGCGGCGGGCGGCCGGCTGGGCGGTGTGGGCCTGCGCCGGGGGCGTCGCGGGTTTCGTCTGCTGGCGCCGCGTGGAGCGTGCCCGGGCACGGAGCGACGCGATACGGGCGCTGTGGGCGTCGACCACCTGCTGCGGGCGCAGCGGGCTGGGCTCCTGCACGGCGCTGTAGTGGCCGGTGCGGTCCCACATGCCGCGTTGGAGCGGGCTGCGGTCGGCCAACGCGGTGAGGAACGATCCGACGTGGTGGGCGGGGACGTCCTCGTCGAAGTAGGCGTGCCAGATGCGCGGGCCGGGGAACTGCCCGTCGCCGAGCTCGCAGGTCTCAACGTGCCAGGACGACCGGCCACTGAATTCGCTCAACGGGCGCAGTTCGATGTGGCACATGGAGTCCGGCGAGCGCGCCGTACCGTCCGAGTCGCGGTGCCAGCCCGCCGAGGTCACCGGCTGCCACGGGTCTGGCTGTTGTGGCGGCGGGGCGATGAGGGCGTCGGTGAAGCCGGCGAGGACCTCGGCGGGCACGAGTTCACCGAACTCGGCGTACCAGCCGGGCTCGGTGTCGGTGGGCTCGGCTCGCAGCCGCCACCACGCAGAGGTGGCGGACTGCGGGTCGAACTGGAGGCTGTGGCGGAGGTCGGGACTGCGCAGGACGATCTCGGCACTCAACGGGTCGGAGACGGCGCTCCATCCGGCGGCGGCCAGGCCGTGGGTGACGTGGCGGGCATCCCCGGGGCCGGCGAGGTGGCGGGGGCTGGTGTCGAAGGGGATCCGCCAGGCGTGCTTGTCGGCGAACTCGGCGAGCTGCCGTTCGCTCAGCGGCACCGGCCGCACCCCGGCTCGCTCGAGGCGGCGCTGACGATCACCTTGCGCAGCTCGTCCAGGACGTAGTGGAGCATGTACTGGTCGGTCTGCACCCACGCTGCGGCACGCAGCTCGGTGACCAGATCGCTGATCTTCTCGCTGCGCGGTGTGTTCGGGTGGCTCTGTACGGCGCGGGCGAGGGCGCGCAGGGTGTCGCCGAGCTGGATGGGCAGGCCGGTGTATTCGTCGAGGAGGGGCTCGACGAGAGCGAGCGCCTCCTTGGGGTCGGGGTTCTCGCGCAGGTATTCGGTGAGGCGGCACAGGGTGTCGGTCGCGGCGCGGATGGTGTCCGGGGTGAGTGCGGGCATCGGGCTCCTCGGGGTGGTGGGTGTCGTGGTCAGCGGCGGGTTCGTGTGCCGTCGGCGGCGGCGTGGGCGCGGGCGGTGGTGCGCGGTCTGGTGCTTCGGGCGCTGTTGCGGGCCCAGGTGGCGGCTCGGGCGGCCGTGATGCGGGCCTGTTGCCAGGCGCTGAGTTGGGAGGGCTTGACGGATACCGACCAGGTGCGGATCTGCGCGCTGTGGGGTACGCGTCCGCGCGGGCGCATCACGGGGTCGGGGCTGGCGAGTTCGGTGGAGAAGGCTTGCACGAGGTGCATCGGGGTGTTCGGCGTGAAGTGGGCCGTCCAGCCGTTGCCTTGCTTGTCCTGCGCTCCGCTCCACCACATCGCCGCCCCGTCGGGGTTCTGGCGGTACTGCATCCAGGCGGTGCCATCGGGGCTGGTCGCGACGTAGTGTTCGCCCTCGAAACGCGTGTGCCAGTTCTGCTCCTGCAGTGGAGCCCAGACGTTGGGGGCGTGTGCGGAGCGGGGACGGGTGAGGGCGTCGGTCAGGCCGGCGACGATCTCTACCGGGGCCTGACGGCCCAGGTGCGCCGACCACTCGCCGCTGGCCCCGTCTGCCCGGCCGTGGATGGTCCAGCCGCCGGGAAGGACGTAAGGGTCGTAGGCGACGCGGACGGTCCGGTCCGGGCTCTCCATGAACAAGGGGCCGCCGGTCTTGGACTTGTCCCGCCAGCCCGAGGCGCGCAGGAACTCCGAGACGTGCCGGACGTCGCCGCCGCCTGCCAGGGCACGGGGCTGGACGAGGTAGTGCTGCTCGGCCTGCTCGCCGGGCCCCCAGCCCTGCCACTGCTTCTTCTTCACCGGCGCCGCCGGACCACGAGCGGTGCGGGCACTGGGCGCTTCGCCGCGGTGGTGGCGGGCTGGGTGCTGACGTGCGCCAGGGCGTCCTTGTGTTCGTCCAGGTCGAGGGTGATGTCGTGTAGTTCGTTCGAGGCACGGCCCAGAGCGAGCCACACCTCCGCGGGGAGCGCGCCGCGCTCTGCCTGGTCCTTGGCGAACACGCTTCCGGTGGCGACGAGGTGAGTGACGCCGCCGAGGACTCCGGCGTCCGGGTCGAGAACGCGGGCGATGATCTGCGCGGCCTGGGGTGGGGGAAGCTGCGAGAGGTGGTCGGCGAGCTGGCCGAGCTGGCGGGTGATCTCGTCGGCCAGTCTCACCGGATAGGGGGCGGGGTGGGACATGCTCCTCCGGGGCGGTGAACGGTCAGTGGTGGTGGCGCTGCCCGACGCGCTGTGACTCGGTGAGGACGCCCTCCGGGCGGGCGCCGGTCAGCGGGGAGGTGTGGTCGGGACCGGTCGGTATGCAAGCGCGCAGATAGCGGCGGAACAGGGCTGTGGCGAGCCGGGGCTTGAGCCGGTTGCTGATCGGTGGGGGTGTGCGGGGTGCTACGGGTTTCTCCGGGAGTCGGGCGGTGTGCTGGGCGGCCCCGGCGTGGTGCCGGGGCCGTTCGGGCGTCTTACGGGGTACGGCGGGCCGGTGCGGAGTGCGACGGGGAGCCGTCCGGTGCCGGTTGCTGCGCTGCGGGACGGGCCGCTCTGGTGCGGAGGCCGTGCATGGCCAGCCGGCAGGCGGCTTCGTCGAAGACGCCGGGCGTGCACTTGACGTCATGACCGGTCAGGAGCAGGGCGGGGATGCCCAGGTCGGCCTCCGCCTGGTTCATCGAGTCCTGGCGGTTGGCGTACGGGTGCCGGACGGGGTCGGCGGCATGGATGCCGGGGCTGAGGTAGGCGCGGTCCGTCCGGCGGGGTGCTGGAGGGCGGTACCGATGCCGAGCGCGTCGAGGCGCGGGCCGATCTCGCGCAGGGCGCGGGCCTGGACCTGGGTGTCGTCACCCCCCAGGCGGTAGATGCCGCTCTGCGGGTCCTGGATGAAGCCGTGGGCGACGAGGATCGTGCCGGCCCGGTCGTCGGCGGGGGCGGTGGCGACGCTGCCGTCCGGCTGCCAGGTCAGGACGATCCGGTCCGGCTGGGAGGGCTGGATGCCACCCAGGGCGTTGTGCCGGACCTGTGTGAGCGCACGGTCGTAGCGGGCGAGCAGATCGCCAGCGACCTGCTCGGCACTCAGGAACGGGTCGTCTGCCAGGGCGACGCCGTTGGGCTCAGGGACAGCCCGGTACGCCTCGTCGGGCAGGGCGCGCGGGGCGACCGCGGCGAGAAGGAAGCCGTCGCGTCCGTCGTGCCGGTCCAGGAGGACGAGCTGGGCGCCGTCGGGGCGGCTGAGGACGGCTGCCTGCGTCAGCGGGTGCTCGCCGAGGGAGGCGGCGACCAGGTCCAGGTCCCAGATCCGGTCGGCGAGTTCGGCGAGGTCGTCTTTGGCATCGGCTGTCAGGTGCGTGCTGGTCCAGGTATCGGGGAGTTCACCGGCGAGGACGTCGGCGTACGAGGCGAGGTGCTCGGAGGTGTCGTGGTCGTGCATGGTGTCCTTGGGCAGTTGCAGGGGCTCAGCGGCGCAGGCGGGTGGCACCGACGGGCGGCGGTGCCGGGGCCGGCAGTGCACGCGGCGGGGGTGGGCAGGCGCACACGGCGGAGCGTTCGGGCTCGTGGTCGGGCACCTGCTCGGCGCAGGGGCGGCGGCCGGGGTGAGGGGCGTGCCGGTCGGCCAGCCGTTCGCGGGTGTACGCGAGGTCGGAGTGGATGACGCGGACGTATTCGTCGGCGAGGTAGCGCAGGCGCCGGGCGGTGTGCGGATCGGTCGCGTTGCCGAGTCCGTCGAAGAACTCCGCCAGAGCGCCGAGGGTTTCCTCCAACCCGGCGAGGATGCCGTCGTGGGGCGCGGTGAGTGCGGTGAGGATGTCGGCTGCCTCGGCGGTGTCGGTGGCTTCGCGCAGGCGTTCGGCGAGGTGGGAGACCGAGGTACCGAGCGTGGGATAGCGCGCGGGGCGGGCGTCGGTGTCGAAAGGTTCGTCGCAGTCGACGTGGTACCCGGCAGCCCGCAGGCGCGCTACGGCATCGGTGGCGAGACGGGACTCGTCGTCCTCGGTGAGGCCGGCGGGGGCGCGGTGGTAGGTCTCGTGGAGGCGGACGACCGCGATGAATCCCGCGCGCTGGAGAATGCTGCGTGCCTCCAAGTCGTCGCCGCGCGCGAGGAGTTCGCTGGAGCTCGAGTCGCGGCGGATGTCCATGAAGCGGCCGGTATGGGGCAAGAAGGCGTTGCTCCTACGGAGATCTGTGGGCGGTGTGCCGGGCTACGGGCGGTGCGGCGGCGATCCGGGACCGGCGGACCAGGTGGGCCGCGGTGGTGTCCAGGTCCTGCTGGATCGCGTGGAGCCGGCGGGCGATCAGCTCCAGACCGTGTGCTGCTTCGGTGCTGGCGGCTCCGGGCTGGCGGGCGATGCGGTGAGCGGTGTGCTCGATCAGTCCGCGGACCGTGGCCAGCGGGCCGGCCTGCTCGTCGGCGAGCTGCGTAAGGACGCTCGCGAACTGCGCGGATGCGGTGGGCGCCGTACGGACAGCGGGGCGTGTCGCGGGTCCGGTGCGGGCGGGGATCAAGTTGAGGTCCTGTTCGATGCGGCGTGCCTCGTCCGCAAGGCGCCGCAGTATGTCTGAGGGCGGGGTGCGCCAGGTGCCGTCGAGGTGGATCAGGTTGGCGATCAGGTCCAGGCGCCCGGGCTGTGCCTGGACGGCGATCCACCGCCAGCCGTGCTCTGCGGCGCCGGGTATCTCGATACCGGCGGCTCGCGCGAACCGGTGAGCGGTTTCGGCCCACTCGGGACCGGTCAGCTCCCGGTCGTCCGGGTGGAGGCGGATGTCGAGATGGAGGATCGCCCGTCGGTCGTCGTCCGCACTGGCAGTGAACGGATGCTCCAGGTAGGGATCTTCGAGGTGCTCGGCCCACTGAGCGGATGTCCAGGTTCTCTGCTCGTCGTTGGGGGTGTAGTAGTCCAGGTCCGGCCAGTGGGCGACGATGGTGTACTCCGTCAGACCCTCGTTCGGGGAAAGGGGCCGCCCGAGTGCCTCGGCGAGCGGGTCGCGCGGCGAGTGGGTCCGCGCGTGCAGGCGGGGGATCATGACGGCACCCCGCTCGACGTGCGGGTGGGCGGCCGGTGCTGATGAAGGTCGCGGGCTGTGCAGAGCAGGGAGCGCTCGCGGACCAGGTCGGCGTGCACCGAGGTGTCCCCCGGCGGGAGACAGTCGATCGCCCTGTCGATGGCGCCCAGCCCTTCGTCGTACCGGCCCAGCCGGCGCAGGGCACCCGCCACGCGGAAGAGGACGATCGGGTCGCTGCCGGTGGCGAGGGCCGGTCGGGAGCTGAGGGCCAGGAGACGCTCCGCGCCCTGGTCCAGGTCCTGGCCGAGCCACAGCCCGTGCAGCAGGACGTGCAGGGTCTTGGTGTGCTGCCCGGCCTCCGCGAGGACCTCGTCCATGACCGCCAGGCCCTCCGGGCGGGACTGGCCCAGCAGCGCGAAGGCGTACAAGGCCCGGGTGTAGCAGTCCAGCGGCTGACGCGCGGTTTCCGCGAGTTGTTCGACGAGGCGTTGGAGGGTGGGGCAGCGGAAGTCGAACCGCAGGGCGCTCAGGTACAGATGAGCCAAGGTGCGGGCGGTGATCGGGTCAAGGCCCATTGCGGTGACGTCCTGCGGGGACAGCAGGGCCAGGACGCTGTGGCCGGCCGACCGTGCCGCCCAGGCAGCATCCGCGCACACCTCGGCCGAAGTTCTCCAGTCGGCCTCGATGTCGCGGAGGTCTTCGGCCAGGCGAAGCGGCCAGGAAGAATCGACCGGAGATGCGGTGGCTCGGGCCCTGGCTCTGTCGAGCGCGGCGGAACGGCCGGGACGGTGCGTGGGGGAAGTCATCGGCCACTCCGGATGTCCGCGATGTGCACGAGCTGGCCCAGGGCGGTGGTGGTGTACCAGCCGCAGTCGATCAGCTCGTCGCGGTCGGCGAACCGCGTAAAGAGGGCATCCTCCATGGCGCGCAGGTAGATCAGGCAGTCCGGGCAGCGGCGCGAGAGGTGCACGAGGTAGCGGGGGTGGGCGGTGACGTAGGACTGGGCGCCGCCGGTCGCATCACGCAGCCGCCAGCCGTGCTCGTCGGTCGGGGTGTGCCAGGACGGGGCCACGACGCGCATCGCATCGCCCCACAGTTCTCCGCCGGCCATCCCCTTCAGGACGACGACAGTGTCACCGGCCTGGAAGTGGGCGTGGGTGATGTCTCGATCGGGGGTGAGCGGGTCGGGCGTCGGTGCGAACGCCGAGGTGGGCGGAAGCTGGGACATGAGTTCCTTCCACGCAAGTGCTGGCGGGGTGGGAGCATCAATAGTCCGGAGGAACGCCGGTTTGGCTAACCGGCGTTATCCGGCTATGTTGCCCAGCCGTCAGTGGAACGGGTTCTCCGTCCCGCGGTCCGCCTCACTGGCTGCGTCGAGGAGTTCGAGCAGGTCAGTGCCTTCGGCGTCGCGCTGGTCGATCCACCATCCGGCACGGGTGATGGCGCGGGCCTTCTCCTCCAGCTCCGCCCAGTCCGCCTCGTCCCACGTGCCCTCGATGACGAGCGCGGTGTGCGCGGATGTCATCAGCTGGTGGCGGGAGCGTTCGCCCCAGTCCAGGGCCTTGGCCGGGCCCTCCAACTGCGGCATGTCGAACTGCTTCGCCCACGCGAGGGCTGCCTCCTGCTCCTCGGCCCGCTTGGCCGCGAGCCACTCCTCCTTGGACCCGGTGTCGGCGTCGCGCGCCGCCTTCCAGCAGTCGGTGCAGTCCTTCGACGCGAGCCAGCGGGCGAAGCCTGCCCGCTTGTCGGCAGGGCGATTGGACAGGTCATGATCCACGCGGTGGGAGCAGGCGTGCTCCACGGTCCAGTGCGTACGAACAGCCATAATTCGATCTCCTCAAAGGGGTTGCAAGGTGGGGGTTGCGCCCTGATCAGGGCGTCTTATGCCGGCCTCGGAGCAGGCACCGGCGCCAGCCGCACCGCGACTGCCCGCAGGGCCCAGACGTCGGCGCGCGGCGAGAAGGACGGTGAGAGCGAAGGCCGCGCCGGTGCCAGGGAGCGCCGGGTCGGCGAGCGGCTGCTTGGCGAGATGTCCGGCGAGGGCGGTGCGGCGGGCGGGACGCTTGGCCAGGAGCACGGCCACCAGTGCCTGCAACGAGGCTTCGCGCGTGAAGACCAGGTAAGTGGGAGTCGCTGCAGATCGGCGCTTGGGCTCCCCCGAGGTCACCAACTTGTCTGTGTGTCAGTGGGGTTGGCTACTATGGACGTGGTCGACGAGATCCTTGAAAGGCATGGTGCATCGGTGATGATGGCCAACCGCTACGGCGCTCCATCCGAGGAGCGATAGGCGCGCCTGGCCGGCGCTTCCCTATCGCGACGCCCGCTGGGCGGCGACGCTGTGACGTGAATCCAGCGCAGGATGCACCCTGCCCTGATTCAGGTGACGGCGCTCCGACGGAGTATGGGAGGGCCCTACTTGTCTGCCACCACTTCTACCTGTGACCACCGCGTGTATCACGTTGTCGTCGTTGCGCTGGTATCCGTCATCGCTGGGCTGGTTGCGGGGATCGGCTCCGCTGTTCTGGGGCAGCCTGCCCTCACCGCCGTCGCTTCTGGCGGGGCCGTCCTTGCCTTCACCTACGGCGCCGGCATGACCGCCGTGTCACATGTGAGTAAGCGTCAGTAGTAGCCGCTGCTCCGGGGCGGCTGGCATGGCCGCCCCTAGGCCGTGGGCGCTCAAGACAGCTCACGATCGTGCTCGTATTTTGCGAGGGCAAGGTTGATCGCGTACTGCTCCATGGGCTCGTGTTCGTCAAGACCAGGTGGGACATGGGCTTAGCGGTGTCGGGCGGTGGTGCTGGCGCGGGGTGGCGGCGTGGGCGGTGTGGTGTCCACGGCGGGGCGCGGACGGGTGCGCAGCACGGGGGTGCGGTGCGGGGGCAGGACGGCGACGGTCGCGCCGAGGTCCTCGGCCGCCTCTTCGACTTCGCGGGTGAGGAACTCGATCTGCCGGCTCAGCGCTGCCAGGCGGGCGGCGATCTGGCGGCACTGCACGGTCTCCAGGGCGCTGGCGAACTGGCCGCTGGTCTCCAGGAGTTCCTGCAGGCGGACCATCGGGCCGGCGTCATAGCCGCGCTGGACAGCGCTGAGAAGCGCATTGGAGGCGTCACCGGCACTGTGGCCTTCGACGACATCACGGATGAGGTCCTGCAGAGACACCTCCGGAACCGGTGCCGGGCGGTTGAACCGGGAGACGTCCGCGCGCAGCACGCCGGGCGGAACCGGAGCGGGCAGCACCTTGCCCGCCTCGTACTCGTGGGCGTAGTGCCCGACAACCTGCCAGCCCGGTGCGTCCGGGTCGCCGCGCAGCGCGACCACCGTCGAGTCGTCATCCTCGACCAAATAGGCGAGGGTGATCGGCTGCCCGTCGGCGGCGTACCACGACTCGGTCAGCTCCAGCTCGCCGCGCCTTTGCGCGGCCTGGGCCTTCTTGGTCCACATTTGCTGTTCCTCGTCGGTCAGCGGAGCTTTGTGGTGCTGGCCGCCCTGCTGGTCGGCGAGGTTGCTGGCGATGGAGCCGTGGTCCGCCCAGGCGGCCAGGTGCGGCCACAGGGCCGCGTGCTGAGCGCGCGCGGCCGGGGAACCGGGGGCGGCTGGCCGGTCGAGCGCCCGGCGGATCTCGGCGGCCGAAACGGCCAGGCCGTCCAGGACGGCCCGCCACCCGGCCAGGTGCCGAGTGGGTGGCAGCTCATCGAGCACCAGGCGGGCGGCATCGAGGAGAGCCTCGGCGTGCGGGGCGAGGTGGGCGGCGTACGCCTCCACCGCGGCCTTGTCGCGGTGGGCTCGCGCGGCTGCCGCGGCGCCCGCGTGGACGGTACGGCCGTAACGGTCGCGTGTCATGTCGAGCGCGGCCTCGGTCTCGCGGTCGATGACCGCCATCCGCAAACGGAAGTCACGTGGCCCGTTGGCCGGTTCGGGAGCGGTCGGCAAGGGGCCGTCGGGGGCCGGACGGCTCGCGGGTGTCATCGGGACCGCCCGCCGGTCGCGGCCGTCAGGTGGACGGTCGGAGCGTAGGTGGGCTTCGGCGGGATCGGCCGGGCCGCTGGCGGGGAGGTGGTGGGCGGTGTAGAGCGCTGCGTCGTCCGGCCGGCGGCGGCCTGGGCGAGACGGCTGCGGCGCTCCCGCAGGCCGTTCGGCCGGGCGGGGTGTGCCGGGCCGGCCGAGAGGGACGAGTCAAGGCGGATGTCGGCCTGCACGGTGTAGCCGTGGCGGCGCAGGTCGTGGACGGCTTGGCGGGTGCGGCGGACTCCGTCGCGCTCGGGCTCGCTGAGCCGGTACAGGCCGGGTTCTCCGGGAACGGGCTCGAACTGCTCGCGCTCCAGGTACCAGTGGGCGAGGTGCGCGGGCATAGACGCGGTGAAGGAGGCGACGAAGCCGTGTTCCTCGTGGTCGCCGAAGGCGAAGTGGGTGCCGGGTTGCAAGGGGGCGGTGTTCTCCTCGGGGCGTGGGGCGTGGGGCGTGGGGCGGAAGGGTCAGGGGCCGCGGTGCGCGGGCCGGGCCGTGGTGAAGGGGCGGGCCGGCGCGGCGACGGGCAGGGCCGGGCGGCGGTGGGGTGCGCTGATGCGGGCCTGACGCAAGAACGTTTCGCCGTCAGTGAGCCAGGTCTCGATGGCCGACCACGCGCGTGCTCGGCGCTCCTGCTCCGGCACGAAACCGCCGTGGACGATCTCGTCGACCAGGGTCTCGGCATCGATCACGGCGTCGGCCAGACGGGAGAGGGCCGCGGCGTCGTCGGGCCACGGGCTGCTCGCGGGTCGGCACCGGTCGAGCAGCGCCGGGGCGTGGTCGACGACGGTCAGGAAACGGCGCCAGGCGTGGTCGAGGAACAACTCCGTCGCGGCGCCGCGAGCGGCGGCGCTCAGCGGGGTGGCGTCGCTGTAGCGGCCGGAGGCGTTCATGGCCTGCCAGGTGTCGTGCTCGCAGCGGATGTCCCCGAGCACGGCGGCGATGGCCGCCGTCTGGCGGGCGTGGACGGCCTGCTCGTAGGCGGGGAGGTACCGGCCGGTGAGCGCCTGGGCAGCCCGGCCGGCAAATGGCGGCAGGACGATGCTGCGCGGGGCGTGGGGATCGCCGTAGCCCCCTTCCAGTCCCTCGGGCGAGAAGGCTCCGACCAGGTAGTCGAGTTGACGGCCGGGACGTTCGATGAACAGCAGCGCGGTGCCCTGCACCGCGTCGGTGAGGAGCGCGGCGTAGGGGATTCGCTCGGTCTGGACGGCGCGGCCGAGTTCGCCGCTGTCCCAGATCCAGGGGACGAGGTCTTCCTGCCAGTCGGGGTGCGAGTAGATCTCGACCGAGGCGTGCCAATGGCCGGGCAGGAGGCGCGCGAGGTCGCGGGCGGCGTCGCCGATGAACCGGCGGCTGCTCGTGTGCACGCTGGTGCGGTGCCGCTTCGCGCACGTGATCAGGTCGACCACGGTGGTCTGGGTGCCGTCCGCGGGCAGGTGCCAGACGCCCTCGTCGTCCCGCTGGAAGCCGCTCTCCGCGAGGGCGGTGTGCGCCCAGGGGTACTGCTCGCCCGAGGCGATGGCGACGATCCCGGACTCCCGGCTGTGCGACAGGATGATCTGCGCCTCAGCCACGGGCCAGGTCCTCGTCACCGCACAGGACGGAGCGAAGGCTGCGGCCGTACGCCCAGGCGTGCTCACGGGCAGCCGCCTCCAGCTGGTCGTATCCGACCTGGGCTGTCATCTGCCCGTTCCACTTGCGGTACCGGTACACGGGGACCGGCAGTAGGATCCCGGGCGCGAGAGCGGTCACGCCGAGGGCCGCGCAGTAGTCCTCACCCTGGACGAGGCCGCCCATCGGCGCGGCGCGCACGAGGTCGGTGCGGGCGAGGATCGTGGTCGGTCCGATGGGGATGGTGTCCGCCGACGACTTCCAGTACGTCCACACGTCACCGGCCTCGTGCCGGCCGGGCGGCGTGGGGCAGCGCCACACGGTGGTCGAGCCGTCGGGGTGCTGGTCCTCGCTCCAGCCGGCACACCAGCCGACTCCGGTGGACTCCAGGGTGTTCAGCCGTAGAGCCATCGCATCGTCGGTGAACTCATCATCGTCGTCCGCCCAGTTGGTGTACGGGGTGCGTACGTGGTTCAGGGCCAGGTTGCGGGCGCAGGCGGCGCCGACCGGCCGGGGCAGCGACAGGGTGCGAACGCGGGCATCTTGTGCGAGCGGGGCCGGCAGGCGGTCGGGTGAGGCACCGTCGAGTGCGATCACGGCCTCCCACGGCACGGACTGCCGGGTCAGGCTCGAGTGCATGGCGGTCAGGTAGTCGAGCCGGTCTTCGCGCAGGCGGCTGGCGATGACGACGGTGATCAAGGGCGTGGTGCGCGGGGGCAGGGAAGGCTCCGGGAAGACGAGGGAAAGCTAGCGGCGGGCGGTGGGGCGCGAGGGGCCGGCCTTCGCCGGGGCTGCGGCAGGAGCGCTCGGAGTCGGCGTGCTGCGCGATGCCCGGATAGCGGGCGGGAAGTCGCGGGAGGACCAGGCCGCCGGGTGGTCGTTGAAGGCGGTGCGCGGGTCGATGGCCCAGCTCACGATGGGGCCGATGTCCTCGTGCAGGAGGCTGATCACCTCGACGCCCTCCTTGTGCAGGACGTACCCCCACTCCATGTCCTGCGCATCGGCGGTCTCGTCGGTGACCGACATGCGTACCGGCGGCGAGCCGTCCGGGGTGACCAGGTGGTCGAGGGTTCGGCTGGGCCAGTGCTCGCCGCCGGTCAGCGCGGTCACGAGTGCGGGCGGGGCATCGTCGAGGAGATCGGTGCCGAGTTCGTCCCAGCCGACGGCGACGTCGTCGATGAGGTGCCGGCACATGGCCTCGATGTCGCGTCCGAACTTGTACTGGTAAGCGGCCAAGAGCAGGGGGAGGTGGTGGCTGGGCACGCCGTCGAGCTGGACGTGGATGCCGGTGTAGCCCGTGCCGACGGTGGGGCGGGCGATGAAGGAGCGAGTGGACAGGGAGATCTCCGCAGCGAGCAGGGGGCGGAAAATGTTCAGCGGCTATCAAGGTGGCGCGCGGGTGCGTCTACACGCGCTCCGACCAGGACGGGACCGGCGGGCCGGAGGCGTCGGTGCGGGCGCACGTGTAGCCGATCAGGCGGGACGGTGCGGCCTGCGGGGGGACGGTGGCGGCGTCGTTGCACACGAACGTGTACGTGATCGAGGTGCGGGGCACGTCATGGAGCCAGGCCCGGTCCTCCTTGCCGGGGTTGATCTGCAGGCCGGAGTGCGCGACGGCGTCGGTCTGGGTGTGCGTGTGGGAGAAGAGGAGCAGCGCGCCGCCGTCGGCGGTCTTGAGGGCGTAGGCGTCCCTGTAGCGGTTGTCAGCGCCGGCGAAGACCGTGGTGCCCTGGTCCCCGTAGCGGGTGCCGGTCTTGTCGTGGACCTCGATCTGCCGCTTGCTCGCCGTGGTCGGCTTGAAGACCTTCGTCCCCGTGTGCGTGCCGCCGGTGGCGAAATTGTCGAGCACCGCGGTGCGCAGCAGGTTCGCGTCGGCGGCAAGGTGCTTGTTGCCGTCGGCGGCAACGGCCGTCGCGTACCCGTCGTGGTCGAGGGCGATGTCCGGCAGTTTCGGGCTGTCGAGGTCGACGACGGAGACCATCTCCCAGCGCTTGTGCTGGGGTCGTTCGGCGAACACCGCCAGACGCGAGGGGGCCTTGCCCTTGTCGTCCGAGAGCGCGGCGGCGAACCAGCGGTCCTGTCCGGCGGCCAGGCGCGGGATGTACAGCTTGGTGCTGGCGGTGTCGTAGGACCAGGGCTTGTAGGGCGTGCGGTCGGCCGCGGGAAGTCCCTCGGTCTCGGCGTAGTCCGAGACGGACATGGCGTACAGCGGGCCGTCCTCGATGGTGCCGAGCAGGGCGCGGTTGCGATCGGCGTTGGCCTCGTTGTTGATCTGCGAGTAGTGGGTGATGACGGCGCGGGCCTGGGCGGCGCTGAGGGCAGGCGCCGGCTGCGGCGCGCTGCTGGCGCTGGGCGTCTGCTTGGCGACGGCAGCATCGTTGTCGGTGGCACAACCGGTGAGCGCCAGGGCGAGGCAGGCGGCGCCGACGAACAGCGGCAGGGTGCGGCGGGCGATGCGGATGGAGACTCCAAGGATCTAGGGGCAGGGGGGTCAGCGCGTACGGCGGGGCGGGGACGCGGCCTTCGCTGAGGCCGGCGGAAGGGCGGCGCTGGTGGTGGGCGCCGAGTGGCGCAGGTTCACGCCGATGCCCTTGGCCGTGAGTTGCTGGACCACGGCGTGGACGCGAAGGGCGCGACCGGTGTCCCCGTAGGCGGTGGGCAGGAGGAACGCTGCTTGGTGCGGGTGGTACTGGAAGCCGTGGGTGTACAGGGTCATGCGGGCATCCACCGGCACGCTCTCGTACGGTGCGCCGAGGGCGCCGTCGCTGTAGAGGGTCAGCGTGAGGATCTGGTCGACCTGTGGCGGTTGGGGCCGGTGCGGTGGCTGGGGCTGGTGCGCCGCGTTGTTGAGGACGGCGTGCAGGGCTTCTCCGTAGCGGGGCAGCAGCCGCCGGGCGACTCGTGCTGCCGCGCGTGCGGGGTCCTTGGGAACGGCGATGCCGTGGGGTTCCTCGACTCCGGCGAAGTGGTGGGGCTTGATGTGCGTGCTGTCGGGTGTGAGCGGGGCGACGACGAACTGGTGCAGATAGCGGGGGCGGTCGGCCACGTACAGCCTCTGGTCGGCCGGCCCGTGGAGCACGGCGTCGTGGGTGAGGACGTACTGGCTGACGACATAGTCGACGTGACCGGTGTCCCAGAGCTGCTCGGTACGGGGGAACTGGTCCGCGTACTGCGCGTGGCACTGGTACTCGCTGGTCCAGGTGCCGGGCAGGCGCGCGGCAAGGCCGGCGGCGAAGGCGGCCAGGTCGGTGCGGGGTGAGGTCATGTGTTCCTGGAGGGAAGCGATGGTCCGGGTCAGCGCGCGTTCCGCGGCTGCGCCGGCGGGAGCACTCGCGGGGGAAGGGACGGTGTACGGGCCGGGCTGGAGGGCAGTCGCGGCGCCGACGCGAGCGGGGTAAGGGCCCGCATCCGGTCCTCGGCCACGTGCAGGACCTCTGCGAGGTTGCGGATCTCGGCGGCGGCGTCGGCGAGGTCGTAGGACAGGTCGAAGCCGTCGTCCTCCTCCGCTTCCTTGGCCTTCTCCCCGGCTGCTTCGAAGAACTCGCCGAGTTGCGCCAGCAGGCCGTCGGTGGGCTCCAGGATCTGGTGCAGCAGGGCAGCGGCATCCGCATGCGACTCGGCTCCATTGAGCCGGTCGGTCAGAGCGCGCAGCGCGTCGCCGTAGACGTAGATGGGAGCGTCGTCGGGTGTGCCGGGGACGTCACGGGCCTGGGGCGGGGGCGTCGGCTGGGCTGAGTGCACGTGTGGGCTTTCGCCGGGCAAGACGGGGTGCGGCAGCAGTCCGAGCTGGGTCAGGCGGTGGTTGATCGTCTCGATCAGGGGCTGGGCGCTGCCGCCGTAGCCGGCTTCGGGCCGCTGGGGAGCACCGGGGTCGTCGGAGGGGGCCGAGTCGTAGAGGACCTCGAACAGTGACGGGTCGTCGGGGTGCTCACGCGTCGCGATCCAGCCCTCGGGGTCTCCGGGCGGGCGCTCGGAGAACGGCTCCTGCGGCGGACCGATGATCAGGTAACTGTCGTCGGGGAGCGAGACGCGCACGATGTAGGCGCTGAGGCCGAACTCGATGTCGCACTGCAGGCCGCGCGCCCGCAGCGGCGTGGTGATGTGCGCGTGGCGACGCCACAGCTCCTGCCACCACGGGGTGTCCACGTTGCGGTGGTCGGGAAGCGGTGCGAGCGAGGCGACGCGGCGGGAGTCTGGGGTGCTCGCTTCGTCAGCGGCCACGGTTCCTCCCGCGGGAGGAGGCGGGCGATCGGTGCGGTGGAGGCGTCCGTCCAGCGGGGGTGACTCCCGGCTGCGACTCCTGGCTGAAGCCGAGTTCGTACTCGTCGTGGGTGGCGATCAGGTCGTGTTCCATCTGGGCTTCCTGGTCGGCGACCTGTGCCATGAGGTCGTCGAGTTCGGCTCGGCGTTGTTGGTATTCGGCCCATTCGGCGGGGTTCAGGTGAGGGGGACGTTTCAAGAGGACTCCGTGTGCAGGCGGTGGCGGTGCCGTGTCGATCAACAGTGGTGGTCCCTCGCAATCGCGTTTGCGAGAGTCGGGCGGGACTGGAATCGCAGAGAGGGCTATCGGCGGGGCGCGGTGCCAGGGGACGGAGGAGCGGGTGGGACACCTGCGCTGGCCCCAGGCTGGCCGCCGGTCGGTGTCGCGGGGGTGGGGGCCGGGTCGTAGGCGGCGCGCAGCCTGCTCAGGCCGGCCTCGTCGGCGAGGGCCAGGACCGACAGCGCCCGGCTGGCCGCCGTCATCAGCAGGTTTGAGGGAGATCCCTTGGCCGCACCGCGGTTCTCCCGCCGCCACCGGGCGGCGGCGACGAGGTAGTCGCTCACGGCGCGCAGTGCAGGTTCGGCGGCGTCCAGGAAGTGGTCGGTGACTGCTTCGATCTCTGCCGGAGTCTGAGCCGCGGCGAGGGCGTCCAGGTAGGGGGTGAGGTCGGGTGCGGGCCAGGGCTGGTCCGGCAGCGGATGCGCGTCGCGGAAGGGCTGCGCGTCGCGTCGCGCCCACCGCTTCAGGTCGCCGCGGGTGGCGAGGTTGTACCGGGCGGCGTGGATCTGGTCGGCGTCGCGGCCGACGTTCTCGTACAGCTCGAAGTCCGGGTCACGCGGGGAGATACGAAAGTCCTTCGATGGGGTGTTGTCAGGATTCGTGAACTCGACGCTTTCAATGCATTCGGGCGTCAGTGTCGAAGAGCGCCAGCTCGTGGGGATGCAGCAGGTGCTGGACGATGAAGGATCTGCCAGCGACTTTCCACAGACCACGGCCCCGGTTGAGGTGCGCGATGGCGTCCATTTCCACGGAGGTCAGGCCCAGCAGGGCGGCGGCGGCGTGGAGTTGGTCGGTCTCCTGGCGGTAGATGATCCGGGTGCTGCAGTCGGCGAGGAGGCCCTCGGCGAGGGCGCGGCCTTGTGATCCGGCGTCGCCGGCGGTGAGCAGGTCGGACAGCCGGTGGATCACCATGAGGTTGGCGATGCCAAGACCACGGCTGAGCTTCCACTGGGCCTGCATCCGCTGCAGCAGACCGACGTGCCGCATCAACCGCCACGCCTCGTCGTACACGATCCAGCGCCGGCCGCCGTTCGGATCGGAGAGGGCGGACTCCATCCAGGCACTTGCGCAGGTCATGGCCAGGACGAGGGCGGTGTCGTCGCCGGATCCTCCGAGCCGGGACAGGTCGATGGTGAGCATCGGCGCGCGCGGGTCGAAGGTGACGGTGGAGGGGGCGTCGAACATGCCGGCCAGGTCACCGTGGACGAGGCGGCGCATCGCGTGGGCCAGGTCGCGTGCGGCGTCGCCGAGCTGGCCGGACATCATGCCGGCGGCTTCGTCGAGCGCACTGGGGGTGTTGAGGGTGGCGGCGACGTCGCCGAGGAGCGGGGTGCGGCCGGTGGCGGTGGCACGGGTGACGACGGCGTCGAGGGCGACGTCGAGGGCGGTGTGCTCCATGGGCATCAGGTCCCGGCCCAGGACGGTCCGGGCGAGGGAGCCGAGTAGGAGCAGGCGCCGTTTGCGGATCTCGCCGACCCAGTCGGCCTCCGTTACGCTGTCCGGTCGCGGGGCCGCATCCAGGGGGTTCAGGCGTCCGGGCAGTCCGGGGCCGAGAGCGACGGACCGGCCGCCGAGGGCTTGCGCCACCGGCGTCCACTCGCCTTTCGGATCACAGGGGACGTAGACGCGGTAGCCGAAGGCGACCGAGCGCAGCGCGAAGGACTTGGCGAGCGCGCTCTTGCCCTGGCCGATCACTCCGGCGAGCAGGAGGTTGGGGTTGGTGAATCCCTCGACCTTGCCGTACAGCGCGAACGGGTCGAAGACGAACGACGCTTCCGCGTGGACGTCGCGGCCGATGTAGATGCCCTCGGCGCCGAGCCCGCCTTCGGCGAGGAAGGGGTAGGCGCCGGCGGCCACGGCGGTGGTCATGCGGTGGGCGGGCAGCTTCAGCCGGTTGTTGCGCGCGGAGGCGGGCCCGGGCCGTCCGCTCGGGGGGTAGAGCGGAGCGGGCATCTCGTGCTCGGCTGGTGTGCTCTCGGCCTGGTGGGCGGTGGCTTCGGCGCGGGCCTTGGCGGTGGCTTCGGCGAGCTGGCGGCGGGCTGCCTTGCGGCTGGCCCGGTCGGTGCCGTGGGGGGTGAACAGTGGGCTGGCGGAGGCGCGGCGGGCGCGGCGAGCGGGCCGGTGGCTCATCGGAGGCCCTCGATTCTGCGGGTGGTGCTCATCGCACGCAGGCCGTGGTGTGCGGGCGGAGGTCGGTGGGGGTGGTCTTACGCCGGATGCTGTGCCCGGTGGCGAGGTGGCGTTGGCAGATGGTCAGCACGGGCGGCCCTTCGGGCAGCCTTTCCGGATGGCACGCGCTCGTCTCGGTATCTGCTTGCGCTGTGTTGCCGGGCAGCAGGTGGAAGGCGGAGTGGAGCTCGGTGGTGGCCTGCCACAGGCGGGTGTGCGCGGTGGCGAGGTGGCGGCCTGCTGCAGGATGCGGGGGCCCTGCTGCCTCGGCCAACTGGTCGATGAACCGGTGTAGTTCGGTGAGGTGGGCGTGCAGGGTGTCGAGGTGCCCGCGATCCGGGGGCGCGGCACGGTTGAGGGCACGAGCGTGGTGGCGGACGCCTGCGGTGGCGGCCCGAAGGTAGGGGTCCGCGTCGGGCGTGCTGGGACGGGGAGGGATCAATGGGAGGTCCTTGCCGCCAAAGAGGCGGGAGCGGGGTGTGGGGGCGAACTGGCAGCTACAGGGTGGTGCGAGCCAGGGGGAGTGCGGCGACGGCGAACGCGTCGGGCTGCTGGTAGTTCAGCCGTCGCAGGTCGACGCCCGAGGTGACGGCGTGGGTCTCGATCTGGGCGCAGGCGGCGTCCAGGAGGGCGTCGGTCTCGGCGGTGACGGTGACGAGGCCGGTCAGGGCGACGTCCGCGTGTCCGGCGATGAGCTGGCGCTCACGCTGTTTGACGTCGGCGTACTCGACGGAGTCTTCCTCGCTGTCGACCTGCCCGCGGCGGGCGCGCTCGTTGGCGTCGGCGATGATCGCGGCCTTCTTGCGCTGGACGTCCCGCAGCGCGGACTCGAGCCCCTGCGGCACGTAGATGAGGGACAGGCTGCGCCGCACGCCGGCCGTGAACATGAGGCCGTGCATGAAGCCGGCGTTCGTCTCGGTGCGGGGCCAGTTCTCCACCCAGTACGTGGCGTGTCGCGCGCTGTCGGTGGCGAGGCGGTCGTACTCCTCGACCTGGACGACGGGACCTGAGGCTGCGGGATCGGCCTCGGCGCGGCCGGTGTCGGACCACTGCTGGAGTGCGGCCAGGGCCCCCGGGTCGTAGGCGGTGCGGATGACGGCAGCGATCTCCCGCGCGGTCAGCCACCCGGTGACCATCAGTCCGGCGTTGCGGGCCGCCTGGGCGATGGACGCGGTGGTCTGCTCCATGACGGTGAACGCCCCGGGCAGCCCGCCGCCAGCCTGCGAGATCAGCCGCCGGGCGGCCTTCAGATCGAGGGAGATGGCGAGGTAGGTCTCATGAGGTGCGGCGGCGGGACCGGCCGAGGCGACCAGTTCGGAGTAGATCTGTCCGGCGACCGGTGTCTGGGGCTGCCCGTTCTGAGCCCAGTGGCGGGAGAGGGTGTCGCCGCTGTCGGGGACGGTGCGTTCCAGCACCTGCACGGTGGCGATGTGCCCGGTGCGGGCGATGCCCGCGAGCGCGCGTCCCCAGCTGCCCACATTGTGGGTCTGGGTGGCGGGGTCGAGGAGGGCGAAGGCGCGGCTGCTGACCCGGGCGATGGCGGTCAGGGTCTGCCGGTGCGGGTCGTGCACGGCCGCGGCGCCGTTGGCGGAGTCGCCGGGTGTGACCACCTTGAGGGAGGCGGCCGTGCCGGGCAGGTGGAGGATGCCATCCTGCCGGGGCCGGGTGACGGGCCGGGCGAGCCAGAGCGTCTGGCCGGTGCGTCGGCGCTGTGCGTAGCGGGTGACGATCGGCGCCCAGTCGATCAGGGAGCGTCCGTGCCGACGGATCACCACGAGCGCACCGGAAGCCGCCCACAGCGGTGCCAGGGCGACGGCGCCGACCAGCCCGGTGGAGACCACCGTCATCAGCAGCAGCGCCAGCGTGCAGGAAACAAGGACGAGTTGCGGCAGGGAGAGGCCGAGGAGGATGCCGCGGCGGGACCGGTGCGGAAACTTCACCGTGACCGGAGCGACGGAGAGATCAGTCAAGGGGCGGGTCCTGAAGACGCGGGCGGAAACCCGGGGGCGGGGGTGCAGTACACGTCCCGCCCCCGGTAGACGGACAGGGGATCAGAGGCCGGTCGCAGGCGGCGGCGGTGAGGCCGTCCCGCTGGGCGTGGCGTTCTGTGCCCCAGGGGACGGCGGTGCGCCCTGCGGCGGCGGGGTCGTGGTCGGCGGCACTGACTGCCAGCCGCCTTGCTGGCCGGACGCGGCGCTCACGCCGGATCCACCCGGCCCCGGGCTGCCGCCCACCTGGCCGCTGGTGTCATCCGACACGCTCGTCGGCGCGGGCTGGACGGCCTTCTCCAGGCCGGACTTCATGGCACCGCCACCGGGCGAGCCGCCCGTTCCGCCACCCTGCGAAGCGTCCTTGCCGCCGCCGCTGTCGCCGGTCGGGTTGGCGGCGATGTCGCCGGGGAATCCGCCTCCGCCTGCGGCGTCGGGGCCTTGCGCGGCGGCGACACCCGCTCCGGCTGCCGCGCCGCCGGTTCCGGCGGTGGCGGCTGCTGCCGCGGCCTTGCGGGCGACGTTCTCGGCGTGGGCCTTGGCGATCTGCGCTCCTGCGCCGCCGGCGCGGTGGATGGACTCGCCGTCGGTGCCGTCGGCCGCCCAGTGCACGAACTTGAAGACGGCATAGGGGCACAGCAGCACCAGGATCATGATCACGATGCCGGACATGACGTCGGCGAGGGCGGCGATGCCGTCGGTGGCGTCGGTCTTGCCCATGGCGGCGATGCCGAGCACGAAGATCACAGTCATCAGCAGCTTGCTGACGACGAGGGTGGCGGTGGCTTCGATCCAGCCCTTGCGCCAGCGGCGTGCGACTTCCCAGCCGCCGCCGGCGGACGCGAAGACGGCCAGGGTGACCATGACGAGGATGCCGACCTTGCGGACCATCATCACGCACCAGTAGAGGAAGGCGCCGATGGCGGCGCCGAGACCGACGACGACCGGGACGAGCCAGCCGAGTCCGGCCAGGGACCCGATCTGGCTGACCTTCACGATGCGGCGCACGGCCGACACGATGCTCAGGTGCGCGGTCTTGAACAGGCCGTCGCTGACGGCGTCGACGACTTCGACGGCGACCGTGGTCAGGGCGATGGCGCAGAACGCGAACAGGACCCCTGACATGGTGCCGGTGAACGCCTGGGTGAGGGCTTGTCCGTCGCGTCTGACGGCGGCCCGGACGAGCTGCGCGCAGAAGGTGGCGACCAGCAGGACCAGGCCCAACGGCAGCAGCATCTCGTAGTTGTCGCGGAACCATCCGGCGTTCAGGTCGACCCTCGTGGTGGTGTTGACCGCCTTGGCGGCCAAGTCGGCCGCTGCCGCAGCCAGCTCACCTGCGGACTTCGCCATCCAGTCACCGATGGCCTTGCCAGGGTCCGAGGCGAAATCGACCGCGTCGCCGACGGCACAGAGCTTGTCCGCCAGGGGGTAATCACAGAAACCCACGGGGAATTACTCCTCCTTATATCGTGTCAGGCGCGGGTCACTGCGTGACGCTCGGAGCGATGGCGGCCAGGGCACAGTCGTGGCCGGGGCGGCACTGCACGGCGAGGGTCACGGCGCGGTCCTCGGCTCCGCCGCCGCCCTTTTTCCAGGCGATCTGCTGCGTGCCGTTGACGGTGACGACGTAGACGTACGCCTCGGTGATCGCCGAGGGGTCCTCGGCGAGGGCCTGCTTGAACGCGCCCGGGTAGTGGCCTTCGGTGACGCGGGCGGTGGCGTGCTGGTCCTGGTCGGCCATCCGCGACCACAGCAACGGATCAGGGACCTGGCCGGAGACGGACGCCCAGTCGGCGTAGGCGGGCTCTTTGGTCATCCACGCGCGCATGCCGGCGAGCTGCTGGTCGCGGCTGGTCTCGCGGGTGTCGTAGGACCACAGCATCTGGGCTGCTGCCTTGGCGTACGCGACCGGCTCGGCGATCTGCGGAGGCTTGGGCACGGAACCGGAGTCGGCCTCGGGTTTCGGGGCGGGGGCCTCGGAGGAGGACGGGCTGTGCGTCGCGGCCGGCCCGGCAGCGGTCGGATCCCGGTGGGCGTTGCCGCTGCCGGACAGCCAGGCGACGGCTGCGGCGATGGTGAGCAGGACGGTGACGACCAGAGCGACGATGGCGACGCGCCGGTTGGCCGACCAGCCGACGCCGTAAGAGGACAGCGAGAGGGTGGGGAATCGGTTCCGCATCAGTGAACCTGCGAGCCGAGGGTGGAGAAGAACGCGACGATTCCGTTCGCGGCGCCGAGGCCGAGGGCGGCGCCCGCGGCGACGACGGCGCCCTTCTTGCCGTTGGCCTCGGCCTGGTGGCCGCCGGTGTGGTGGCCCCAGGCCCACACGCCGAGCGAGACCGCGAGGGCACCGACGACGGCGATGATCCCGAACATGTTGATGCTGTTGACGACGTTCTTCAGCACGCTCAGGCCGGGCAGGCCGCCGCCCTTGGGCGAGATCCCTGGGTCGTAGGCGAGCTGGATGACGCGGTCTGCGAGAGGGAGGGACATAGGTGTGGCGGGGCTCCTTGCATACGCGGGCCAGACGAGGGGCCGGCGAGAAGAGGGGAAGCAAAGGGGGGGAGATGCGCTCGGGGCGCGGAAGATCGCCGTGACCGGCCGGCCTGTCCGGAGCGGTGTCCGGGCGGGTGGCGTCAGATGACGCGGCGGGCGGCGAGAATCGTCCAGTCCTTGATCGGGGTGATCCGGACCGGCTTGGTGGTGCGCGGTGCCTCGATCACGAGGCCCTCGCCGATGTACATGCCGACGTGCTCGGGACGGCTCGCGGTGCCGCGGCTGAAGATGAGGTCACCGGGCTTGAGTTGGGCGGGCGAGACCGCCTTGCCCTCGTTGACCTGCGTGTACGTGGTGCGGGAGAGGGTGACGCCGGCGTGCGCGTACGCCTGCTGCATCAGCGAGCTGCAGTCGCAGCGGCCCATCGGGTCGGGACCGTGGGCGTTGGTGCAGGATCCGCCCCACTGGTAGAGGGTGCCGAGCTGGTGCATCGCCCACTCGATGGCCTTGCGCGCCTTCGGGTGGGCGTCCTTGGGGATCTTGTATTCCTTCGGGACGCTGCCCTCGGGGATCGGGCCGAAGCCGGAGCCGTCCTGGCCCGGAGCACACCCGGTGGTGCCGGCGTCCGGGTCCTTTCCTGGGTTCGGATCCTTGGCGTCCTTGTCGTTTCCGGCGCCGGGGAAGGTCTTGGCGATGGCTTCCTGCAGCGCGGTGGCCAGGTGCTCCCACTGCGCGTAGGCGTCCGGCAGGCCGGACTGCTGGACGGCTTGGGCGGCCTGGGTGACGGTCATCTGCTGCCAGCCGTGCACCTTGAGCAGGTGCTTGTAGAACTGCTCGCTCGCGTACGTCGGGTCACGGATCTGCTCGGCGGTGCCCCAGCCCTGGGAGGGACGCTGCTGGAACAACCCAAGGCTGTCCCTGTCGCCGTAGTTGAGGTTGCGCAGCCGCGACTCCTGCATCGCAGTGGCGAGCGCGATGACCTGGCCCTTTTTGGGGACGTGGAGGCTGATACCGGTGGCCACGATCGTCTGGGCATTGGGAACCTGCTCGGCGGGCAGGTCCAGGCCCTCGACGTGGACGTTCTTGCCGGACGCCCCGTCGAGGATCTCGGTGACCTGCTCGGCGACCTTGCTGGTGTCGATGTCGTTCAGGCAGATGAGGGAGCTGCTGCTGCTTTGAACGGCGTCGGCGGAGGACGCCATCATCATGCCGGTGCCGGCGAGCAGGAGCGGGGAGAGGAAGACGACGCCGATGCCGACGGCGAGCGCCTTCAACCGGAGCGGACCGCTCGCGGGTCAGCGAGGTCGGGCAGGGGTGGGTAGCGAGACGTCATGAGCGTGTCCTTCGGGGGTGCGGTGTCCGGCGTGCCGCGTGCGCGAGGCGTGGTGGAAGGGCGCGGCGGCCGGGGTGGGCGATCAAGGCGGACCGACGCGGGGCGAGTTGCCGCTCGCTCCAGCTGGCCGGGCCGTGAGCTAGGTGTGTCGGGGCAAGGGGGTACCTCCGTGAGGTGTGGCGGGGGAGTAGCCAGCGGCGGTGTGCGCCGGGCGGTTCAAAAACAGTAGATGCGGATTGGCGGTTGACCAAAAAGCTGGCGCGAGGTGCCGGAATCCGGCACCCCCGCACGGCACTTCTTGGTCGTCGGCGGATTCGCCTCTACAGTTTTTGGACTCCCCCTCGCCTCCTCGGTCTGCGGCCCTGGGCTTCTGCACGCCCACTTCCGGCCCGCGAGGACTCCTGTGCGAGGCGGCTAGTTCCCCCCGTGAATCCGCACCCGAATAGGGGCCCCTCTTTGCCTTTTTCCCTTCACCAGGGCGACGCCCTAGCCGTTCTCTCCGGCCTTCCGGACGGCTGCGTCGACTCCGTCATCACCGACCCGCCGTACAACAGCGGTGGCCGGACCGCGAAGGAGCGCACCACCCGCTCCGCGAAGCAGAAGTACACCTCCGCCGATGCCAAGAACGACCTCGCCGACTTCACCGGCGAGAACATGGACCAGAGGTCCTACGCGTTCTGGCTCACGCAGATCATGACCGAAGCGCACCGTCTGACGAAGACCGGCGGGACCGCGCTGTTGTTCACCGACTGGCGTCAGCTCCCGACGACGACGGACGCGATCCAGGCCGCCGGGTGGCTGTGGCGCGGCGTGCTTGCCTGGCACAAGCCGCAGGCCAGGCCGCAGAAGGGCCGGTTCACCCAGAACTGCGAATTCATCGTCTGGGCCAGTAAGGGGCCGATCGACGGCTCCCGGAACCCGGTCTATCTGCCCGGCATGTACTCGGCGTCGCAGCCCTCGGGCGCGCAGCGCCGGCACATCACGCAGAAGCCGGTTGAGGTGATGCGCGAGCTGGTCAAGATCAGCCCCGAGGGCGGCACGGTCCTCGACTTCTGCGCCGGCTCCGGCTCCACGGGCGTGGCCGCTCTGCTGGAAGGCCGGGACTTCATCGGCGTGGAGAAGACCGAGCACTACGCGTCGATCGCGGCCGACCGGCTCACCGAGACCATCCGCGAAACCCTCACGCAGGACGACGTGGACCTTACCGGCTGAGCCCCGTCCTTGCCTGCTGCCAAGGCGACCGGCTCCCCAAGCGTAGCCGCCGGCGCAATACCGCCGCAGTGGCCGTGCAGCTCGCCGGATGGGCCGCGCGCAGACGCTTCCGTCCTTTTCTCATCCCGTGTCTCGTAGGAGGCCGAGCTTTTCAATGCCCGAATCAACAAAGTCGCCTGACGATGGCGAGTTGGAGCCGGTTCGTATTCCGGATCGACAGCTGGAGGGAATCGAGGCGAGCGTGCGGCGGCTCATGGAGCAGTCGGCGCAACAGGCTCAGCAGCTCGACCACCTCGCGTCCGCCCCGCCGCCCAGCGGATCACCGTTCGCCGCCTTCGGCATGCCAGGACTCGGCGGGCCGCCTCCCGCCGCTCCACCGGAGCCCCGCCCGATCCTGGAACTCGACGGAGAAGAACGCGAGGACGAACTCGACGCCCTGTCCGACTGGGTGGATGACTTCTTCCTCCCGGTGTACGGGGCGGAGATCACCACCGCGGCACCCTGGTGCCTGCAGTGGCAGGAGCACGACGACGTCGTGGCCTGGCTCCACGCCCTGTGGCTCGCCTACCAGCAGCACAAGGATCCCGAAGCCGGGCTGTCCGGCCTGTTCGTGTGGCACCGGGACTTCCTCACCCACGCCGTCGCGGCGATCCGCGCGCCGGGTGGGCCGCTGTCGGCCTGCATGACCTCGCCCGACCGGCCCGCGCACCGCCTTCTGCCCGGTCCGCCGCCGTCCGTGCGCACGGAGACGGCGAACACGACACAAGCCGCCGAACCGGACGAGCCGACGTCATGACCGCGGGAGCGGGACAGCCCGCCTTCGGACTCAGTTTCGACCCCCGCGCGCTGACCGATCTCCTCCAGGCCCCCAGCGACATCCGCGACCTCACCCTCGCCTACCTGCAGGAAGTCGTGAACGCGCAGCGCTTCGGCCTGCGTCTCGACGGTGACCTGGAGGGATTCCGGAAGCTGTTCGTGGACTCGCGCAAGGACTGGCGCGTCGTCTACGGCGTCCGCCCGGCACCCGCGGAGTCCGCGCATCCCAAGGAGATCTACGTCGTCGCCATCCGGCCGCGAGCAGGCAACGACGTCTACGACGAGGTCGGCCGCCGCCTGGGGATGACCCGCCGGCCGCTGAGCGCCCGCACCCACGCGGCACGCTCGCGTTCCCCGCAGCTGACCACCCGCGCTCCCGTGCCCCGGCCCGGTCCGCCGCCCACCGCACCGCCGGGGCTGCCCCGTCCCGCCCCAAACCCCGCGCACCATCACACCCGCTGAACGCACCGAGGTCCGCCTATGCCCCCTCCACCCGCGCCGACACCAGGTCGGCGCGCGGTCTCCCCGCTCGACCACCGCCTCCAAGCCGTCACCGGGCACGACATCGACACCCTGTGGGCCTACCGCGACCGCGGCGTCCTCGACGAGCAGCACGCCCACCTGGTCGACCGGCACCGTGAACTGGCCAAGGCCCAGACCAGCGTCACCTTCTACCTCCGGCTCCTCAACCGCCTGTCCAGCGGCGAGTTCGACGTCGACAGCGCCCTGTTCACGCGCATCGACCGCACCGTGGACCAGCTGGAAGAGGCCGCCGCCGCGCGGGACGCCGCCGCCCGGGCGGTGCTCGCCGCC
Source organism: Streptomyces sp. NPDC004065 (assembly GCF_044903565.1). NCBI lineage: Bacteria > Bacillati > Actinomycetota > Actinomycetes > Kitasatosporales > Streptomycetaceae > Streptomyces > Streptomyces sp. NPDC004065. Next base: position 74,223 of record NZ_JBJDQT010000025.1, read on the forward strand.
CTGGAGCCCATCGAAGCCGCAGCGGCGGCTTCCGCGCCCGACGCACGGCAGCTCTCGACGGATGACCAGGCGGCGCTGCTCGCCATCGCCGGCGGCGCCAAGCTCTACGAACACCTGCTGACCGGCCGGATGTCCGTCACAGCCGCCTCCGGTACCCGCATCCCCCACGCCAAGCTGCAGCAGTTGGAGGACGCCGGCCTGGTCGTCCGGGACACCGGCCACCCCGTGCACGCAGGCCAGCCGGTCGCGCTCACCGACGCCGGACGGGCCGCGCTGTTCGCCGCCCGCCGGGCTCCCACGGTGCAGGCGCCGAAGGTCCCGGCTCGCCCCGGCGCATCGCGGCCCACCCCGGCGCAGCGGCGCTGACTTCACCGAAAGGCCCTTGTTGTCTCCCACCGACCCGGCGCCGGACCGGAAGTCCCTCCCCGAAGTCGACTTCGACCTGGACGACCTCGACGCCGACGAGGAGAAATACCTCGACTTCTACCGCAAGGTCGCCGTCCACGAGGACATGCTCGTTCCCCTCGCCGAACACCACGACGGCCCGCACAGCTACTACGTCCTGTTCGACCGCACCACCACCTGGGGGCACCCCGGCATGCCGCAGGTGCTCGCCGTGCATCTGCAACGGGACCGCGAGAAGCGGACGTTCAGCTTCGAGCATGCCCCTCTGCCGCTGCCCGCGATGGCGCAGTCCTGGCTCATCCACCGTGGCTGTCCGTCCGATGCCATCGCCCTCGCCCCACTGGGCCCGCCGCCAGCGGACGAGGCCACGCGCGCGCTGGAGTTGCGCCTCGCCGGCGACGGCGACCACTACGCCATGGGCTACTCCTACACCAGCGACGACCCGGACGACATGGTCATCGTCGTGGCCCTGCGTGCCCTGGACGAGCGAGCTCCCTCGCCGTTCCGCGTCGTGGTCGAAGAGGTCGACACCGAGACGTGGACGCACACCCTGCGCGAGGGCGGCTTCGACACGCTCGGCGAGGCACTGCAGTGGTGCGACGACCGCCTCGCGGGCGAGGCCGGCCCTCTTCCGCCGGTCCGCCCAGCAGCCGCAGTTAGCCGCCCGGCCGGCTTGCCGAAGGCTCCTGCCCCGCGCCCGCCCGGCCGCTCACGCTGAGCGTCAAAGCCGACCAGGGCGGCGCAACATAGCCGACGATCGCCGGTTAGCCAAACCGGCGAATATCCGGACTCTTATACAGCCGCCGGGACAACACCCGCGGCACCTTCCCCGCAATCCCTATGCCTTCACGGAGGTTTCTTCCGCATGCGCTCCACCCGAATTGCCATATCCGCAGCCATGCTCGGCGCACTCGCTCTGCCTGTGCTGTCCGCCACCACCGCCAGCGCGACCCCCGCGAGCAGCTGCTCGTCCCAGCCGCCGCTGCCGTACGAGGTACACACCAAGGCCGTGACCATCCGGTCCAAGGCCACCACGAAGTCCACCGCGCTCGGCGTGCTCTACAAGAGCCACAAGTTCACCGTGCACAAGAAGAGCGGCAACTGGCTCTACATCACGGACAAGACCACCGGGGTCAAGGGCTGGGTCTCCGGAACGTACGTCTACCGCGACGTCCGAATGTGCCTGGACTGACAGAGCCCAGCAGGTGCCCGTAAGCGGCTCAGCCACCGGGTACGGCAGCCCCTCCCACCCCAGGGATCGGCCTTTCCAGAACAGGAGATTTCCCTTTGCCCGATGGCATATCCGATGAGTCTGAGGATGTCGTGGGCGTGCTCACCGAACGGATCGAAGCGCGCTTCGACATGGGCATGGACCAGTTGAAGGCCGCGGTCGCCGCCGCGCCGACCGCGAATCCCGATGCCACCGACGTCGTCAAGTGGCATGGCCTTCTCGTCGAGGCCCAGTCCGTGCTGGAGCGTGCGGAGGACGACCTCCTCGCTGCGCTGCAAACCCAGCCCAGCGAGATCGACGATCCGACGATGGGCCTCGCCCACCGGGTGAACGCGGCCGTCACCGCCCGCGACGGCCGAGCCATGGTCGTGCGCTGGCTCCTCGACCCGGACGCCCCGGGGAAGAAGGACCTCGCCGCCCAGCGCCTCGCCCGCCTCCGGCCCCGAACCGGCCCGGCGGTGCAGACCAGCGCTCCCCACCGGCCCGCCGGCACAGCCGCACCGGCATCGGCGTGGCGGCCGGCAAGGACCGCCCGATGAGCCGGGACAAGGCCAGCACCATGGACGCCGTCCTGCAGAAGGTCTTCGGCAACCCGCTACCCGAGCTGTACGAGACGGCTGCCAGCCCAGGTGCCTCGCCCGCGCTCGCCCGTGCCCTGGAGCTGCGTTCGTTCCTGGCGCTCACCGAGGAGCAGGTCGCCCGCGTCCGCGACCGCGTCCACGCCGACATGGACCCGGACCGCGACATGGGCGAACTGTCGGCGGACAAGCTCCGCTTCGACGCGCAGTGGCTGGAAGCCGCACTGGAGGCCCGCGACGGCTACCGCGCCGCCCTCGGCGGACTGCTGCGCACCATGCCCCCGCCTGCCCAGCAGGCTCGGCCCGTACGAACGGCTCAGCTCAGGGCCACCGCAACCCTGCCCCCGTCTGCCGCCCCGGCACCGCAGCGTGCCGGGGCGGCCCGGGCCCGCCGACCGTGAAAGCCCACGCTTGCCCCACCTCACGTCCACCGACATAGCCGGACGGATCGAGGACTTGTACGGCGCGCCGCTCGCCGACCTCGAAGCCCACGCCCAGGACCAGCCGCCCGGCATGCTCTCCGCCCTGCTCGGCATGCACGACGACCTCGCCCTCGCCGAGCGCAGCATCGACGTCCACCGCGACCACCTCGCCCGGCTCATCCACCCCGAGCGGCAGATCGACCCGCACGATGTCTCCCACCTCCTCGACGGTGCACGCCGGCTCGCCGAAGCCGTCGCCGTCCGCGACGTCCAGGCCAAGTCGGTCGCCGCCGTCCTGCAGAGCCTGGCCCGCGTCCCGGCTTCGACGCCTGCCCCGCCGGCTCCCTCGCCGTCCGTTCCAGCTCCGCCTCTACCGGTGCCGAGCCCGGCACACAGCCGCTGACCCAGGCGATCTCTCTCTTTCCTTCACCCAGGAGTTCCTCCCTTGGCCATCACCGCTCTGCCCCCTGACACCGACGCCGACATCGCCCGGGTCACCGAGGCCCTCGCCATGATCACCCCACGCTGGAACGTGAGGATCCTCCTGGCCCTCTCCGGCCCGCCGCTGCGCTACAGCGAGCTGGCGGCCAAGGTGTCCTGGCTGCAGAACGGCCAGCTCCACCCCAAGCTCAAGTCTCTGTGCGACGCCGGACTCGTCGAACGCACCGAACACACCGCACGGCACGTGAGCTACCGCCACACCGAACGTGGCGCGGCCCTGCTGCCGGTCCTGCCGGTGATCGTCACCTGGGCCGAGGAACACCTGGAGAAGGCGGACGGTCCGCTGCCCGCGATCGAGCAGATCGAGGACGGCCTCACCCTGCTCACCCGGCGCCACGCCGCCGCCATCCTGTGGGTGCTCAAGTCCCGACAGGAGGTCAGCGGCCGGGCTCTGGCCCGGATCGTGATGCCCAGCAGCGACTGGACCAACATTTATCCGCCGCTGCGGCAGCTCGTCGCCGACGGCCTGGTCGACACCGACGGCATCGGCCAGCCCTACCGGCTGTCCGCAGCCGGCGACGGCCTTGGCCCCGTGCTCGGCGCCCTGTCCGCCTGGTCCGCCGGGCAGAGCCTCGACCAGGCGGCCCAACACCCGGTCTGGGGACACCCGCAGGCGAAGCCCGCGCCGAGGCCGTGGCTCAGCAGCCAGCCACGGCCGACCCCCGCGGCGCTCCCACCCGCTCGCACGACCGCATCCTCTCCGGCGTGGCACCACCGCGATCTCTTCTCGCACGCTACGACCGCCCGCCCGAAGGCAGCCATCCCGGCGGGAGGCCCGCGCCGATGAGCACCCCCTTCACCCCTGCCGAAGTACGCCACGCCGTCGAACTTCTCGCCTCGCGCTCCTTGATCCGCCTGGTCACCGAGATCGACGACAACGGCGCCATACCGCCGCGACGGCTGGCCGGCACCCTGCCCGACCTCTCCACGCACCAACTGCGAAGCGCCTCCGACACGGCCCGCGCCCACGGCCTCGTCCGGATCGCACCCGGCTCCGGTCTCGAACTTACCGAGGCAGGAGCGGAGTTGGCCGACCTGTACGACGCGATGGCTCGCTGGGCCCGGCGTCACGCCGTCCCGGCCCCCGTCTGCGAGTTCAGCCGCCGTATCCGGCACGTCCTCGACCTGATGGCACCGTCGCTCTCCACCGAGCGCGCCGACGCTCTCTCTCCGCTGACCGGCGACGGTGCCGAGGCGGGGCTGGCCCGTGCCCGCACCCTCCTGATCCAGTGGCTGGCCGACAATCCCCAGGTGGCCAGGGTGCCCGAGCCTGAGCCGGTCGCGTGAGCGCAGCGGTCACACCGCGGCACGCACGCCACACCGGCGGGCTGATGCGCAGCATCTACCTGCCGCGCACGGCGGACGCGTTGGCGTTCGCGATGTCCACCTACGGCATCCCGCTGCTTGTCCTAGCCACGACGCGATCCGCTGCGCTGACGGGCGCCGCCTTCGCCCTGGAGTGGATTCCGCGGCTGGCTGCGTTCGGGTGGGCCGGCTCGGTCGTTGACCGGCGCGGTGCCTCGGTGGTCTTCCACCTTGCCTCCCTGGGGAGGGCGCTGGCCCTCGCCGCTGGCGCGGTCCTGCTCCACCTCCACCCGTCCGGCACCGTGGCGGGCGCGACCGTGATGGTGCTGGCGGCGACGACCGGCGTGCTCACCGAGTTCAGCTATATCGCGGCCGAGACCGCGGGCGCCGCCGCCGGACGGCGAGCAGGACGGCGGGCCCACCGTGTCCAGGCCGTCCTGCTTGGCATCGACCAGACCGCAACCATGGCCGGGCCGGCGTTCGCCGCAGTGCTCCTGCTCGCCGGGCCGCCGCCGATGCTCGCAATGATCAGCGTGCTCTCGCTGCTGGCTGCCATGCTCGCCCTGCGCACCCCGCCCTCGGCCGTGGCACCGGCCCGCGCGCCGAAGGAGCAGTCCGGCGCCGGACTGCTCACCGGGTGGCGCACCATCCGCTCGCTGCCCGCGCTCGGCTGGCTCGTGACCGGGCTGACCCTGTCCAACCTGGCCACCGGCCTTCTCCAAGCGGCCGGCCCCGTGATCGTCGTCAAGCACTTCGGGCAGTCCACCACCGCCGTCGGCCTCGTCTGGTCCGCCGCTGCCGCAGCGACGCTCCTCAGCGTCACATTCTGCCGGTTTGCGATCGACCGCCTCGGTCTGTGGCCGGTCGGCGCCGCCTGCGCCGCCCTCGCCTCACTCGGCTGTCTCGCCGCCGCCCAGGCCCCCGACTACCGGTCCTACCTCGTCCTAGTCGCGGTCCTCATGGCGGGCGAAGGAGGCATGACGGTCGTCCTGCGCACCCTGCGCTCCCGCCTGATCCCTCCGGAGAAGTTCGGCAGCACCCTGTCGGCGACCATCCTCATCCTCCTGCTGCCCTTCCCCGTCGCCGGCGTACTCACCGCGCTCACCCCGCCCGACGCACTGGGACACGTCATCACCGCATGCGCCGCCCTGCAGGCCATCGGCCTGTTCTGCTCCTTCGCCCGCCTTCGCACCGATCCGGTCCTGCGCACCTGACCCTGCTGCGTCCTCAGCCTGTGGAGAACTTCATGTCTATCGCCGCCCTCGGATCGCACCGCGCGACCGGTCGCACCATCACCGAGCAGTTCCACGCCTTCGACACCCACAACCCGAACGTCTACCGGGCCCTGGAACGCATGGCCGCCCGCCGTCTGGCCTCCGGCGCCACACGCGTCGGCGTGAAGGACCTCTTCGAGGACCTGCGCCGCCAACTCCCGTACGGGGTCGCCGGGCTGAACAACAACATCACCGCCCTCTACGCCCGTCGGCTGATCAGCGAAAACCCGCACTGGGCTGCGGCGTTCGAGTTGCGCCGCCGTCGTGCCGACTGACAGCTCCCGGTTTCCTCCCGCCTGAGCATCCTCGGCCGGCACCGACTTCGCCGCTCAGCCCCGCCGGCACCGCTCGTGGCGGCTGCTCGCCGGACACTCGCAGCGGCCCTGCGCCGCCGAGGTCCGCCGTCCACATATCCCTGCCCCCTCTTTAGATTCTGAGGAGCCTGTTCTTGTCCGACCGTCCTGTCGTCCTGGTCGTCGCCGCATCCGATATGGAGGCCGAGGCGTACCGCGGGTACTGCCTTCAGTCCGTGGCCGCCGCCTACGACGTCGTCCTGATCACCGGCGAAGAGCCCTCCTGGGAGACGCCGTACCTGCGGGACTGCGTGGTCGTGTCCGAGCCGACCGACCAGGCGGCGCTGTCCGCCGCCGGCCGGGCCTTGGCCGACCGCTACGACCTGGCCGGCGTGTTCACCTGGACCGAGTGGTACCTCGTCCCGGTCGCCCGCCTCGCACGCCAGCTCGGCCTGCCCACCACCGCCCCGGAAGCCATGCAGGCATGCCGCAACAAAGCCACCTCCCGTACGTTGTTCGCCCGGCACGGGGTTCCGTCGGCAGCCTCGGTGAGCGTGCGCACGCGTGCCGAGGCCGAGGCGGCGGCCCAGCGGATCGGCTACCCAGTCGTGCTGAAGCCCGCCGCGCACGCAGCCAGCATCGGGGTGATCCGCGCCGACACCCCCGAACAGCTCACCGCTGCCTTCGCGTTCGCCGACCAGGCGGCCGGGCTGGGGCTCGAGTCCACCAACGTGCTGGTGGAGGAGTATCTCGACGGACCCGAGGTGTCCGCCGAGTGTGTCACCTACGGCGGTGAGACCACCGTGGTGGCCGTCACCCGCAAGACGGTCAGCGCCCCGCCGTATTTCGAGGAACTGGCCCACTCGGTCGACGCCGCCGACCCGCTGCTCGACGTGGTCGCCCCGGCGGCACGCGCCGCGATCCACGCCCTGGGAATCACCGACGGCGTCTGTCATGTCGAGATGCGGCTGGTCGACGGCCGGCCGCGGCTGGTCGAGGTCAACGGCCGGATCGCCGGAGACATGATCGGCCACCTCGTCCAGCTCGCCACCGGCATCGACCTGCCGCGCGCCGCCGCCGACATCGCCTGCGGCCGTGCCCCCGACCTCACGCCGCCCCGGTCCTCGGCCGCCGCGATCCAGCTGCTCTACCCCGACACCTCCGGCACCCTACTCCGCCTCGGATTCGACGGCGTCAGCCCGCGCTGGCTGGAACGCGTGCACTTCCAGCACCAGGTCGGCGACCAGCTGCTCCTCCCGGCCGACGGCGGCAACATGTTCACCGCCCGTATCGGCTACCTGATCACCACCGCGCCCACCGCGGACCTCGCACAGGCCCGCGCCAAGCAGGCTGTCCGCCATCTCCAGGTCGACGTGGCGCCGCACACAGCAGACGAGCCTGCTCCGGGTGGCCGCCCCGCATGAGCCGCACCGACGCTTCCGTGCGCCGCAGCCGTGTCCTGCTGACCGGCTACTTCCTCGGCCTGGGCGTGGTGATGGCGGTCTGGGGCGCCCGCATGCCGGCCGTCCAGCACGCCGCCCACCTCACCACCGCCGGCCTGTCCCTCGTCCTGCTCGCCGCCGCTGTCGGCATGGTCGCCGGACTGCAGGCCGGCGGTCGACTCGCCCGGCCCGACCGACTTCCCCTGCTCCTGATCGGCGGCGCTGTCGCACTGGCAGCAGCCCTCGCCGTGCTGGGGCAGTGCCGGACGCTGGCCTCGCTATTCGCGGCGGCCCTCGCCTTCGGTGCCGCGCACGGTGTCTTGGACGTCGCCGCCAACACCGCGGCGGTCCGCTGCCAGAACGCCGCCAGCCGGCCGGTCATGTCCTCCCTGCACGCCGCGTACTCGATCGGCGCCCTGGGCGGTGCCGCCCTGGCCGCCACCACTGCGCGCACAACCCACAGCACCCTGTTCCTGGCCACCGGCCTCGCGCTGACCGCGACCGTGCTCGTGGCCGGTCCGCGCACCCGCGCGCTGAGCGGCGCCGACCAGCCCAAGCTGCCGCAGCCCCAGGAGGCCGGTCAGGGCCGGGCGGGAGGGGTGTGGCTGTTGGGTGCGCTGGCGGCTGCGAGCCTGCTGGGGGAGGGGGCGGCAGCCGACTGGGCCGCAGTGCACCTGCACACGCTGCACGCCACAACCGCCCTCAGCGCGACAGCGTTTGCCCTCTACAGCATGGGCATGGCGATAGGCCGGCTCACCGGCGACCGGCTCACCGCCACCATCGGAGCCCCTGCCGTAGTCCGCACCGGCGCGGCGCTCGCCGCCGCCGGACTGGCCACCGGCGTCCTCGCCGACAGCGTGCCTGCCGCGCTGGCCGGCTGGGCGGTCTTCGGACTCGGCCTGTCCGGCACCGTCCCCTCCTTGATCACTGCCGCCGGCAAACACGGCCCCAGAGCCGTCGCCACGGTCTCCGTCACCGGCTACCTCGGCCTCCTCGCCGGCCCCGCCGTCATCGGCGGCCTCGCCAGCGCCACCACCTTGCCCACGGCCCTGCTGCTGCCCGCCCTCCTCGCAGCCGCTCTCGCCGCCCTCACCCGCCGAGCCCTGGAGAACACCACCCCTTGACCCGCCCCACCGGCCTCGACGCCGTCATCCTCGACTACAACGGCGTCCTTGGCCTGCAGCCCACCCGCGCCCAGTGGCTACGGCTGGCCCGTACCGCTTCCTGGCCCGAAGACGATCTCGCAGCGTTTCAGCGCGCCTTCTGGAACGCCCGCGACCTCTACGACGCCGGCCAGCTCAGCGACCTGGCGTACTGGGCCCGCGTCATCGGCTTCCATCCAGGCCCCCGCCTGCTGCGCGAACTCCTTGCCGCAGACACCGACATGTGGACCGCAACCGACGCCGGCGTCTTGTCCGTCGTGCGTCGCGCCCATGGCAGCGGACTGCCGATGGTGCTGTTGTCCAACGCACCCGCCCACCTCAGTACGGTGCTCGACACCCACGACTGGCGCCGCATGATGACCCAGGCGCTCTACTCCGCCCGCCTGCAGCTGTGCAAGCCCGCCCCGGCCACCTACCAGCAGGCACTGCAGGCCACCGGGGTGAGAGATCCACGACGCGTGCTGTTCGTGGACGACCGCCCCGACAACTGCCAGGCCGCCGCCCGCCTGGGCCTGCGCACGCTGCACTACACCGGCTCCACCGACGCCCTCCGAGCGGCTCTGCTGCCCGCCGGCTGACTCATCCGCCCACGCCGCCACTCAGGAACCCGTGTCCCTTCACGACGACCGTCACACGCTCGACGGAGACGTCTTCGTCTCCCCGCGCCATCTCGCCGGCAGCACCTGCACCGGCGACCCTGCCCTCGTCCCGCTCCTCGACCATGGCTGGGACCTTCAGTACGACGACCTCGGCAACGTGTACGTCAACGCCCCCGACCGGCGCGTGTGCTTGGGCTACCTGCCCGAAGGCGAGGACGACGGACTCTGGCGCATCAACGCCTACAAGGACCCATTCGGCCCCCCGACATGGGGCGTGTGTTTCAACGACCGCGTCCCCACCGAGTTCGTCCAGGCGTTCACCACCGCCATCGCCACCGCCTACGAACAGGGGCCGGACACCTACCTCGCCAGGCCGGTCTCGGGAACCGACGAGCACGATCCCTTCCTCGCCGTCGTGCCTCTCCTGCAACAGGGCTGGCAGATCGACCGTCCCCGCTGGGGCGTCTTCGCCGTGCAGGCCCCGGACGGCCTCGCCGGCCTGGAGTTCACCACCGGGGACCTCGATCCGGAAGCCGAGCTGACCACCCGTGACGCCCGCTGGCAGCTGTGGGCGGGAAAATCCATCGACCGGCCCGTCTGGTACGCGACGGCCAGCACCGACACCCCCGTCGCCCTGCTCACCGCAGTCACGCAGTGCGTCGCCGACCCGACCCCGCTGCCCCGGTGGCGCCAGGAAACCCTCAGCTACATCGAGGGCATGGCCCAGCTCACCCCCATCATCCCGCCACAGCCGCCGGCCCCAACCCCGCTCGACGTGCAGCGGGCTGCCGCCTCCCGCCGGCCGGCCGCGCTGCCGGCTGCGAGTGTCCCTCGGTGGAGCACCACCAGCCGACCAGCCCTACCCAGCCCGCGCCGATAGCGCCGGTCCGTTCTCGACTGGAGTTCTCTCTTGCCCCTGCACGCCGCCGAGTTCTTCGCCAAGCTGTGCCTCCCCTTCCACGACCACGCCGTCGTAGGCGCCACCTACTTCGCCGCCCCGGTCCCGGGCGCACCGCTGCGGCTGCGAATCGACTTCACCGCCACCATCCACGCGGACACCTACGGCGGACTTCGTGTGGCGGTCATCCACCCGGACCGCGGAGAAATCGACGCGGTCGCCCTCAGCTTCCTCGATCACGGCACCTTCCACCGCCGCGACGAAGCCAACAACACCCGGCCGAACACCAAGCAGTACGGCACGTTCAGCACCAACCGCCACCCCGGCCAGCCACCCTGGGAGGGAGCCGTCACCACCGGGCTGCGCGACGCCATCGAGCAGTACACCACCGTCTGGTTCCCCGGCGCCTGGGCCGCGTCCACGCCCAGCCCCGCGGCGAGCCGGACCGCGCACCGGGCGCCCTACCCGCCGGCCACACGCAGCCAAGCCCGCACCCGCTGAATCCCCGTGCGGTGACCGACCTTCCACCAACCGATCAAGGAGCCCTCTTCCCCGTGCACGCTCGTTTCGTCCGTGGCGCCGTCCGATCCGCCGCTGTCGCCGCCGCGGTGACCGGCACCCTCACCTGGGCGCCGACCGCGAACGCCCAACCCTCCGAACCGACACCCTCCGCGTCGGTCACCGCTGCCGACACACCGGCCCCGGACGCGGGCAGCGTTGAGATCACCACCAGGGACACGGCCGGAGATGTGCTCCCCGACGCCGCGTTCCTGCTGCTCGACTCAGCCGGCCAGGAGGCCGGACGCGGGACAACCGACGCGCGGGGGAAGCTGACCTTCCCCGACCTCGCCCCGGGCGTCTACCGGCTCAAGGAGACGGCCTCCGACAGCCCGCTCCACGAGGTTGTCGCCGACCAGGACGTCATCATCACGCCCCGCGCGACCACGCGGCTGACGATCATCGACCCGTTCAAGGCCGCCAAGGTCCTCCTGCAGGCCAAGGACGACAAGACCGGCAAGCTCCTGCCCGGCGCAACCGTGAACATCGGCACCGGCACCTCAACGCTGCTCACCCTGACGACCGGCGCCAAGGGCACGGCCTCCGGGGAGCTGCCGGTGTCGAGCCGGAAGACGGAGTTCTGGGTCAAGCAGGTCAAGGCACCTGCCGGATACGACCTCTACAAGCCGTCCAAGACGTTCACCGCGGGCCCCGGCTCACCGGTGACTGTGACCGTCACCAACACCAAGACTGCGACCAGCCCGAAGCCCGACCCCTCGGACAAGCCGACGCCCAAGCCCTCCGGCACCCCGTCCACCCCCGCCGACAAGCCAGGCAGCGACACCCGCGGAACCAAGCCCTCCGCGCCGGGCACCGGCACGTCCGATGTCGACTCCTCGTCCACCGCCGCCGCACCGGACAGTGACGCCACGCCGACGACCCCGGCAGGATCCCTCGCCCACACCGGCGCCGACGGCACCCCCTGGATCGCCGCAGGCGCGGGGCTTTTCGTCGTCGTCGGCGCCGTCACCCTGGTTGCCGTGCGCCGTCGTAGGGCTGCCGAGTCCGAACCGGACGAAAACAGCGAGACCCACTAGCCGAAGATCGACCGCCGCCAGCAGGCCCCCGAAGCGCATCCGGGGGCCTGCTGGCGTTCTTTCGACACGGATCCGCTGGCGTACTCACAGCCGCCGGTGACCAGGACCGTCGCGGATCCGCCGCCTAACCCGCGGGAGTGCGACCGGTCCCTGATGCCGCGTACGGCGCTGAGTTGTGACGTGCGGCGATCGGGCGGATGCTGACAGGGAAGCAGGATAGGCATGTGAGGGTGCCCCTTCCGCCCGCTTATTCGAGGTTCGTCTCCACGCTTGAGCTGCGCCAGCCGCCGTTGACGTACCACTCGTCGGCAGCCAGGGCCTTGAAGAGGGCATAGCCCATCGTGTTGGGGTTACCCCGGTAGCGCCAGCCCTCGGCCTTGCGCTCAAGCCAGAAGGCGATGTCGTTGGTGTGCGCCATCGTGAGGTCGTGGTTGGTGGATGCGATGTGGCTACTGACCAGGAGGCTGTATCGGTAATCCAGGTCGAACACCTTCAGGTGGGTCTGGAGGCGTTCGGTGAGTGTGTCGCTCCAATCGGAGTGGGGGGAAACGAAGAACTTCATGGACGGCTGCTCGTTGCCGCGTGGCCTCCTTAGGCGAGCGCGGAGCCAGGGGTGGTGGGAGAAGTCGTCGAAGTAGGGGTGCAGGGTCTGGTCGCCCGCCTTGACGGGGACGGTGACGAGCTTGCCGGTGTTGCAGTCGCGGCAGGCCGGAATGAGATTGACCGGGACCACGCTGAGCAGCGGGTACTTGTTCTTGGGTAGGTGGTGATCGAGCGTGGTCACCAGGCCCTCTCCACAGAGGGGGCACCGGTTGTCCCGTCGACGGCCTTCCTCGTCGGTCGTACCTCTGAGCGCCTCGTAGATGCGGCGACCCGGAGTGCGGTCCTTGACCATCCGGTGGGTGTAGACCCCCTCTAGGGCCTTGCGGTCGCGAGGGGCAGTAGGCGCGGTGGCGAGGCCGGTGAGGGTGTGAAGGGCCTGGCCCTGAGCCGCTACCTCGTACGCGCTTGCCGCATCGGCCACCGCGTCGGTGAACGACTCCAGCCGTTCTCGGCTGCTGGGGCGGGCGTTGCCGATGCAGGTGGTGTAGACGTCGCGAGCGTCGAAGGGCGGAGGGTCTATGTGCTGCATCAGCCGTTCCCCTCTACGTCGTCGCGCTGGCCGAGCAAGGCGCTGAGCACCAACTGTGCCTCGCTGCCCAGCCGTCCGCTGAAGTGTTCCAGGACAGCGTCGTAGGAGTAGCCGACGTCGACCAGACGCCGCAGCTCCTGCAGAAAGCCGGCCTCGGTGAGTTCCAGACCGAAGACCTCGTGAGTCAGCACACCGACGTTCTCGCCGTACGTTTCGATGCGGGGCTGCGCGGCTCCGAGCTGCCCGCCGTAGCGCCAGAGCTTCCAGACGCAGTGGGCCGGAATTTCCTGGAGCACAACCGGAGAGTGCGTGGCGACGATGGCCAGCCCGTTGCGCTCGGCGAGCAGATCGGACAGCGCACGCATGAATGCGGCCAACAAGGGCGGATGGAGGTGGGTTTCCGGCTCATCGATGATGACGAGGGTCCGCTCACTCACGTGCTCGATGAGCCGGGTCATAGTGAGCAGAACGAGCCGGTGGCCGGCGCTGAGGCGGCGGAAGAGCTGCCGGGCCTTTTTCTCGCGACTGTTCAGGCTGGCGGTGTTCTCGAAGTTCTCCAGCCATTCCTCCTCCAGGAGTCCGCTGCCCGGATAGTCGAGGGTGCGCAATGCCCTGATCCATTGTGGGCTGCGCTCGCGCGTCAGACATGCCTTCATGGCCTGCGCGAAGTCTTTCCTGAGCCCGCCAGGGGTCTTGAACCTTGGGGACCGTGAGCCCTGAACACGCAGGCCCACATAGGAAGCGATGAACATCTCGTCGCCCTCGACGAGGGGGAAGTCGTCAAAGGCGCTGAACGAGACGGCCACCAGGTTGTTGAAAGAGCGGCCCTCGCGGCCGTACTCGATGATCCGCCCGAGCTCCTGCGGCTCCGGATCGACCGCAGCGACGGCGCGGGCCAAGTGGGAGAGGACATATGACTTCCCCACGCCGTTCCGCCCGGTCAGGGCGTGCACGTTGCTGGCCGGCCGGGAGCCCGGCTCGACCTTGAATTCGAACCGCACGGAAGCCGTCGCCGGTGGCAGCGGCGGCTCGTAGGCGATGTCGAAGTTCACCCGGCGCGCTCCACCGCGCGCGATGCGCTGCAGCTGCCCGCGTACGGTCGACATCTTGACGAAGCGCAGTAGCGAAGTACGGGTCACATTCTCATTCCGCGCGAGGCGGAAGGAGTCATCGTCGTAGGCGATGTCCCGGAGCGCGGTGAGCACTTCCTCCCGGACGGCACCGGGCATATCACTCAGCGCGTAGTAATAGCTTTCATCCTGTCCCACGGAGAACCACCGCGAGCTGTCCAGCCGGCTGAAGCGCTCCGGAAGCAGCACGTTGGCTACATCCTCGCCGTCCATCGCCACGTGGCCGATCTTCACGGTGCCGACCTCGGTCCAACCCTCCCTCGTGAGAATGCGCAACGTGAACATGGTGCGGTACCCGTCGTCGTCCCAGGCGTCGTGGACGAGGAGCGCATCGAAGAGATCCTCCGCCATGGCGCCACCTTCGGCCCACCGACGGTCGCCATAAATTACCCCGAATCGCACGGCTCTTTCCGCCCTCCCCGCCTGCTGTGCTCCACCGTGACCTGCGATCTTAGGCGGCGGCGCGCGCACGGCTGTGCGGGGGAGCGGACGTTGCGAACTCAGCTGCCCAGCAGGAAGGGCGCCGCTGGGGATTGTAGGATCTCGCCGCTCTTGGCATGGGCCATGCCCGCTGACCAGTGGCTCTGCCGCGGTCTCAGGCCGATGGCACAGCCACTCAGTCTCACGAATGTGGCATTTCCTCACGGTCTCGGCGCGGTTCCATGACCCGCGAGCGAGCGGAGTCGGAGTATGCCCGCATCGCGGACGAGCTCCTTGTCCTCGAGCATCTGACGCGGGCCAGGCCGCATGGAAGCGAAAATCTGTTCGCACCACGGGATGCCGCGAGGGCGTGGGACCGTGACGGGGAAGGGTGGATCCGTCCATAAGGTGCGGAGCGAAACTCCGTGATCAATGCGTGTCGTGTCCGGCTGTGCGCGACAATCGCTCCTCCGGGCGTGGTGCCCGGTAGGCACGATGCACGGGGCGGGGCGATGGAAGACGTACGGGAGCTACTGGCCGAGTACGGTCAGTGCCACAGCACCGAACTGTCGGAGCCGGACCGTCACCGGCTCCTCGTCGACGTGGTCATAGCCCTAATCCGGCGCACCGACGAGGAAGCAACGGTGGACCACCGAGCGCCGGACGAGCCGACCGTGTTCTTCGAACTCGCCGGACGCGACTACGCGATCACCGTGACGTCTGCATCCGGACCCGATGTGGCCAAGGCCGCCAGGGCCGCCGCACGGGCCCGTGATCAACGCGGGCTTGGGCCGGGCGTGCGGTGGGTCCTGGTGTGCGCGCGAACTCCAGGGCGTGCGGTGGACGATGGCCTGCGTGCAGCCCTGAGCGGGCACGGCGTGCTGCTCGACCGGGACCATCTGGAGGCTGCCCTGTGTGGCCTCGCGCCGCTCGCGACGCTGGTCCGTTCTGCTTTCCGCATGCCGCGGTCACCGTACACACCGCTGCACGAACTCCTGCTGCAGGAGCCGGAGGAGCCGATCCCCGCCCTGTCCTTGCCGACGCGTCCGGCCGGACCGGTCACCGTGTCTGCCCGAACGGCACCGGGCATCACGGCCTCCGTGGTCCTGGCCGGGGAGGACTGGTTGCTGCGGCCGAATGGTCTTGCCTGGGAATCGCCGGCGCGGGCGCTGATCACCACCGAGTCGGGGCTTGTGGAGGTGGATCTGCAGCGGGGTGGTGTGCGGTGGCGGCTGCCGTTGCCCGGCGTGCACGGCGCCGCCGTCGTGCTGCCGGGCGGAGGCGTTTGCGTACTGTGCGGGTCGGCGGTGGTGATGTCGCGCGACGGCGTTGTTCGGGCGGTGGGCGGCGGGTTCGAGGCGAACTCCAGCCTGGTGCTCGGCCCCGATGCGAGCATGTGGGTGCTGTCCGGATCCGGGGCCACGTTCGGCGCCGGCACCGGATCGACCCTGGCGCTCACCCAGCTCGGCGACCAGGTAGGCGATCAGCGGCGGTTCTCCATCGCCTTCGACGCGGCGGTGCGGTCGGCTGCCTGGCTTGACGGGCGGCGCTTCTTCCTTGCTGCTAGCGGCCACAGTGCCGTCGTCGACCTCGCCGTCGGCACGAGCGTCGGTGGGCGAGAGGAATGGATGCAGACCCCGGTGTCCTACCCCGGGCACATCGCCCGCAGCGACAGCGGAATCGTCCTGGTGGCCGGGAGGGCCGGCTCCGGCATCGGCGTGGAAGTGCACACGCTCGACGCGGCGGTTCGCAAGGACGACCCGGTCGCCGAGGTACAGCTGGGCGAGGTGCTCGGCCTCGCCCAGAGCCGGGAGGGTGGGCCCGCATACCTGCTGGGTTCGCTGCCTACGAACGATATCGGCACCGTCCACCCCGTCCTCATGAAGATCACAGGCCACTTCCCCTCCGGCTCTCCCGCCCTTGAGGAAAAGCACACGCCGCCGCCCGCCGCCGATCCGTACGCCGCGGTACGCCAGCAGGCCCGCGGCGTGAAGAAGGACTACGCGCTGGAGAAGTTCCCGCTGCCGGACGGCGAGGGTGGCATGGGCATCGTGCACCAAGCCGTGCACAAGCCGACGAACACAGTCGTCGCGTTCAAGAAGCCGAGGTCACTGCGCGAGAACTTGACTGCACGGATGTTGCGCGAGATCGAAGTCGCACAGGCCCTTGGCGGCAACCGTCACGTCATGCCGGTCCTTGACTTCAGTCCCCGGGCCGAGTGGTTCGTCATGCCGCTGGCCCAGGCCACCGCCGAACATCTCCAGCCGCAACTGCAAGACGACGGCCAGGAGCTGAGGGCCTTGGTGGACGCGGTCGCCGCTGCCCTGGCCGACGCCCACCGCCTGGACTACCTGCACCGGGACATCAAACCCGCCAACATCCTGCAGCTCCATGGCCGTTGGGTCCTGGGCGACTGGGGCATCGTGCGCCGCCCCCGCGGGCAGACGACCAACCCCAAGCGCACTGGCACCAAGATCGGCACCGCCGAGTTCGGCGCCCCCGAGCTGTCCATCGCGCCTCACCACGCGACGCCCGCGAGTGACATCTACAGCCTGGGAAAGGTCATCGGCTGGCTGCTGACCGGCACCGACCCTGAGCCGAACATTCCTCTGCTGCCGCCACCGGGGCCGTGGCGCAGCGTCGTGCGGCAGTGCTGCTTCCGGGATCCGTCGCAGCGACCGCAGACGATCGCCGAGTTCCTCGACCTGGTCGAGCGCGAGGCGTCCCAGGACCTGGACCTGCCCGTCGCGCGGGCCCAGCAGCTCGTGGCAGCAGCCGAGGAGGGGGACACCAGCGCCGCCAGCCAGCTGCTCTCGCTCGCCGCCGATCACGGCGACGACTACGAGCTTTACCTGGACGTCCTGCCGCGACTAGACATCGACCTCACCGCGCCGCTCCTGCTCGCCAACACCGAACAGGCCCTCAGCCTGATCCACGCGATAACCGGGCACGTCCAGGGCGACGGCACCGGCTGGCCCCACTGGAACGAATCCAAGAGAGCCATCGCGTGGCTGCGCGGCATCGCCCGCCACGCCGCCCGGGAGGAGGAGTGGGACGTGCTGGAGGAGGCAGCCCGCGGTATGTGCACCTGGGACGCTGCATCCAATGAGTTCGACCAGCAGATCGCAACCCGGGACTGGCTGCGCCATTTGCACGGCCAGGCCGCTCAGATCCTCGCCAGTGTGCTGCGGGAACACCCTGGCAGCGCACGTTACTACTACGAGCTGACTGGCGAGCGCGGCGTGGACATCGCCATCCGTAGCGCCATTAACTCCGCGGCCAGCAAATGACCACGCAGCTGTCGGCACGACAACCGCGGCCCTCGCGGCTTGTTCGCACATGCCGGACGAACTACCTGTGGGCGGTCCGACCCATGCTCGACCTGTTTCAACGAGTCACGGACTGACCGTCCAGCCTCAGCTTCGTGGCCGATCGGCCGTCAAGTGGCCGTCAGCCGTGAGATTCGGTCACGGAATCTTAGATCCCACAGGTGCGGGATCTCGTAGCTCGCGTCCTGCAGCGAGGCTGGGACCTGCGGCTTCTCAAGGGCGTCTCACACTGTGTCGGATGGGGCAGTCTCACGGGCCTGTCCCTATCCTTGATCGACTTCGGGCACTCCCGCCTCGGTGAGCATCGCGAAGAAGGCCGCGATGGGGCCGGTGCGCTCGGACCGGTCCGTGGTGAAGACCAGCCGTTGAGCTGCCCTGGACAGACCCACGAAGAAGGTCGATGTCCCTTCACGCGGGTCGCTTCCGAGCGCCCACCACTGCCTGCCGTGAATACCAAGGAAGAACACGGTGTGGTATTCGAGGCCCTTGCTGCGGTGGGTGGTGAGCAAGACGACGGCATCGGCGGACTCGAACTCGTCGAGCACCACACCCCAGTCGTCTGCCCCGTCAAGCACCGTCTCAAGGCGCGCCTCGAATGCGCCGGTGACGAGATCGAACTCCTCACCGGGTGCCGTGGCCTTCATGTAGCGGCGCAGAGCCGCGCTGTCCACGAGATCGAGCACCTTTCGGACGGCGTCGGCAGCGGACGTGGTCGACGGAGGGTGGGCCTGAAGCCAGGCACGGAGCCGGGTGGTCAGGTCGCTCAAGTCCTCGCCGACACGCTGCTGGGCCGTCTCGTCATCGGCTGCGCCGTGTACACGCTCCAGAGTCGCCGATACCTCCTGCCACAGTGCGGCGAGGCCACGAGGCTGGTGCGCCAGCCGGAGCAGCCCCACGAACAGGCGAGTCGTATCGCTCTTCAGCAGGTCTTGGAGGGTTATCTTGCCGACCCGCGCGTCATCGTTGCGGACTCGGATGCCGTGCGCGGCGAGGCGAGCACGAAACAGCGGCTCGAAGTCTTTGACTTTCTGCCGTGCGATGAGCGCGAAGTCCGCCGGCATACGGTCCGAGCCGGCGATGTCCCGGGCGATCCAGTCGGCGATGAACCTCGCCTCCCTATCTCCGCCGGAGAACGTCCACAGCACGGCCGGCTCGTGCCCGTCCTCGGCAGTCGCCTTCGAGGTGGCCCGCACTGTGGTCGGATCGAGTTTGCTGGCGATCACGTGCTGGAGTTCGACCAGGGCGTCGCTGGAGCGGAAGTTCCACGCCAGCCAGTAGGCGGTGGCTTGGAACGTGCTGGTGAAGCGCTGGACGGCCTCGGGCACAGCGCCGGCCCAGCCCATGATCCGTTGTTTGCTGTCTCCGACCGTGGTCACCGCGGCCTCCTCGCCGAACACTGATGCGAGGAAGGAGAACTGCGCGCTGGTCGTGTCCTGGAATTCGTCGACGAACACTATGGGATAGGTCATCCGTAGGGCGCGGCGGAGCCTCGGCACCGCACGGACCAGCAGCTCGGCGAGCCGGTTGAGCATGACGAAGTCGACTTCCGCCTTCCCCGGCCGCAGGTAGCGGGCGCGCCACCACTCGCGTGCGGCGTAGGAGACGGCGTCGACGGCATCGTCCGCCGGCACACTCTCGGGCAGGCTCCATCCCCCGACGATGTCGGAGACGAAGCGTCCCGGTTGGAACCCGACCTGCCTGGCTAGCGCCTGTGGCGCCGAGAAGGCGACGGTGTTGAGGAAGGCCCTCACCTCGGAGTCGGGCGCCATGCGGATGTCGTACCCGTGGCTCATCCGCCAGTCCGGCGGAAGGGCCGGCGCGAACCGATCCACCAGTCCCTTGGTGAATGCGTCGAAGGTCATCGACGCGAAGCGGCTGGCGTGTTCCGGGACGCGGGCGGCGACGCGGCGCCCGAGGTTGGCGGCAGCGTCCCGCTTGAAGGAGATCGCCAGAATGTGCTGCGGCCACGGGCACAGTCCGGTCTGCAGGAGATAGGCGGCGCGCTGAGCGAGGAACTCCGTCTTGCCCGCGCCCGGCCCGGCCACGACCGCCACATTCCCGGTGTCCCGCAGGGCCTGCCACGCGGCCGGCTCCAGATCCTCGATACCGGCCGGGCGCCAATCCTCGACCGGGATCAGGGTTGTTGGGCGCAGCGTCGGCGTTCTCGTCGGGACGAGGCGGTCGGAAGCGCTCACAATGACACCTTCTTCCGGATGTGCTCCACGATGGCCACGAGCACCTCCGGCGCGTTCAGCCGGAGCTCCTCGTCACTCAGGCGGCCGAGTGCGCTCAAATGGGTGCTCGGTTTCGAACGCGACAGGAACAGGTAGCGGTACCACCGCAACCACTCGGCCCGTGTCTCATTCCAGTAGAGCGGTCTGGTCCCCTTCTCTCCCAGGACCGTGGTGATCGGATCACTGGAATCCGGCCCGCGCTGGTTGGCTTCAAGGTGTCTGTAGGCGTTTTCGAACGCGCACAACATGGCGTAGTCGAGGTCGAGCGGCTCGGAGTAGAAGACGGCGAATGCGCGCAGGTGTTTCAGGATCGGCTTGATGTGCTTGAGACGGAGGCCGTCGTGGATGTCGTCGACCTCGTCGTAGTCGGTGAGACCTTCCAGTGGGTCGAACCCGTTGTCCATGAGGCGGTTGCAGGCATCACGTAGCCGGGCCGGGCCCGCGCCGACTTTGCCATAGTCGAGGTCCAGCAGGGTGGCATGGGGGATGTCCAGGTCATTGAGCAGCCTCCACATGTGGTTGGTGTGTCGGCCATCGAGCGGCACCATCGCGATGAACGATGGGTCCAGTTGGACACCGTGAGCCTGGGCGATCCGGGGGATGACGAGTTGCTCGGTGTCGCCTTCGCCGAGCACCACGAACTTGGCGAAGTACAGCTCCGGGTGGGCGCGCACTGCTTCGCGTACGTACTTTCCCGCCTCGGTGGTGTCGCCGGGGAGGGTAATCTCGCGGACCGATGTGGTCGCGGTGGCTGGCTCCGTGCGGAAGCATCGGACGTCTTCGGGCCGGATGCGGGGCATGACGCTGGCGGAGTGGCTGGAGAGGATCGTCTGTGTCGCCGTGGTGCCGCTCAGGTCTTGCAACTGACTGACGATCCGGGACAGGTAGAACGGCGAAAGGCTGTTCTCGGGTTCCTCGACCGCGATCAGGGTCAGGTGCGGCAGGTGAGCGGCTTGCAGTGTGAAGTCGTCGATGTGCTGGCCGGCACAGACTGCGGACTCGACGTCGATAGCTGCCGCCACTAGGGCGAGGTGCAGAAGCGACCGCTGCCCGTCGCTCAGCATGCGGGCTGGCCTGGGCCGACTGTTGTGGTCGGGCTCGAAGACGAGTTCGGAATCGCGGACCAGCTGGTTGAAGTCGCCGTCGAGGAGTCGCAGCTTCGGATCCGCGTGCATCCCCGCGTCGTGCAGCTCCTGCCACCGGGCCGTCAGCGCGCCTTCGACCGCCTGGACCACGGGCTCTTCAGTGAACTTCTCGGCGACTTCAGCCGTGTGGCCACTGACGAGGTCACGCAGGCCAGTTGACCACTGCGCAGCGCGCCACAGCCGGCTGCGGAGGAAGGCCGTCACCTGACGCACGCCGTCACGGGACGCCGGGATGTAGATCATCTGGATACGACTGCGCTCCGCAGCAGTCAGCTGCACGTAGTCGTCCTCGTCGTACTCCTCGGCAAGGGTGTTGACGATCACGCGTGACTCGGTGATCGCCCCCTCCACCGTGCCGTCATCGACCCATTCGGCCCGGAGCGCCACCCGGACCTTCAGGTCGCCGTCCTCCGTGGCGGCCATGCGACGGAAGAACTCCGGTACCGCTCGGGATGCGCTGGCCTGTTGCTGGCGTTCCGCATTCACCGCGGCATCACCATCGTCGTCTTCTCCGACTTCGTCGTTCTCCCCGCTGCCGTCGAGTTCGGGGAAGGCGAGCACTGCTTCGATCGTGAGCTCGCGGCTGGCGGGCAGGTCGGTCTCGCTGACGGGCACGTGAAAGTCGTCTACACGTACGGACCGCTCCTGCCCGGATATCCCGAACAACCGCAGTAGCGCCTCGCAGGCCGCGGTTTTGCCCGAACCATTGGCGCCTATGAAGGCAGTCATGCCCCGGTCCAGGCGGAGGGAAGTGCGCCCCGGCCCAAAGCACTTGAAGTTCTCCAGCACGAGCTTCTCGATGAACATTCGTCACTTTCCGGAACAACGACGTCATGAACGGCGACTGCGCACATGACGGTATCGAAACTGTGTGATCTCGGTGCCATATCGATCAAAGTCGGCGCCGGCCCTGGCTGAGGCGACACCAGGAATCGCAGCTGACGAGAGCCGTGCTAGAGGTGCGGCTGCCCTACCCCGTACCGGATCCTGATCTCGCGTCGACTCGCTCCGTAGAGCGAACAGGCTTAGCAGCCGGTCTCGGATTCGTGGCCAAACGGCCATTGAATGGCCAGCTGACGTGAGATTCGGCCACAGGATCTGAGATCCCACAGGTGTAGTTCTCAATCTCGATGTCATATACCGGCGCTGTGACCTGGGCGTTCTAGCGCTGTCTCAAGCCGCGTCATGCGGCAGAAGTCTCAGATGGTTGGCGTTTCCTCGGCTCGGACCTGTTCTTCGCGCTCAGGGTGTCTCATAGGGCATGGGCCCTCTGGCCGGTGTCGTCGACTTGTTCGGGGGAAGGAGGAACCACCGTTCTGATGGCTCCTCCAGCTCCCAGGTCGCTACAGATACAACCGGCTATTGCCGGGGATGGGTCCATCCCGCAGCACGGATCTTGTTATCGGGGGGCGTCAGCGCTGCCCGCATCCACTCCTCCGCTCGCGCGACCGGCTGTGGCTCACGACGGACGGCGACCGTTAGGGCCCATCGCCAATTGGCAGCATCGGTTGGGCGCGTCCGGCGGTGCCCACGAAGACGGGCCGTCAGCGACTGGGTCGTACGGCCGCAGTATCGGGGCCGGTAGGCCGCGTCGAGCATGAGATACAGGGTGGGGCCGAGTGGCAGCCCTGCTGTGGGATCCGCAGGGCCGACCGGCCAGGCGACGACTGGGTCCGCTGTGGCGCTCGGGTCCACGAGGGCCTTCTGAATTGGGGTGGCTGCCAGGACAAGGCGCCAGCGCTGGACAATTGATTGGTCCGCGGTGAGCGTGTGCGGAGGCATCGTCACACCTCGCGCCGGTCTGCATCGCGAAGCCGTGTCGGCTCGGTCCCGGCCGGTGGACGCACGTCGAGCAGTGCTTCCTCAAGGTCGCGCAGGTTTTGGTGGACTTGCTTCCAATCCGCCCGGCCACCCATTGGATGCTCCGTCAGCGGGGAGGGAAAGTCCGCGGCTTCTGCCGTAAGGCGGTCTACCACAGCACGGGCCTCGCCGATGGTGTGGAGGAGGTTGATGCGGCTCTGTTCGTTCCGCTCCTCCCGCGTGATCTTCTGCTCTGCCTCCCGCTTCATCTGTTCCTGGCGGCGCTTCTTCTGCTCGTCGGCAGCACGTTCGGGGTTGGCCTGCGTGAACAGGTGCTTCTCAAGGAGGATCTCGTGGGTGGCGCCGTCCGGGATCGGCTCGCCGACCTCATCGACGTGGGCGTAGGTGTAGTGGGCCTGAACGGATTTGCCTTCGCCGGTGCCGCCAGCCTTGTTGGGGTCGAAGGTCTCCACCACGGTCTTGGCCTGCCAGCGGCCCCGGACCGTTGATGTCCACGGGGCGAGGACAACGGGCGGGGTCGCCCGATACGGCACACGGCCATCATCGACCTTGCTGCCGGTGTCGCGTGTCAGCACGGCGTCTGCCATCAAGGCGGTGCCAGAGAGCACAGTGAGGGTGTGCTGCGCGTTGGCGTCGCCGTCGTCGGCGAGCTTGCGCAGCGTCTCGGCGCTGGCTGGCGTGGGTTCCCACTCGCCGAAGACGCCCGGGTACAGGACGCCCCCATTACGCCAGGCGCGGCGGGCCACGTCGGTGGTGGCCGGCTTAGCAGCCCGCCAGGGCATGTCGATGAGCACACCGAGGAACCCGGCGTAGCGGTCGTCGCGAACCTGCCCGAAGCCCCGGTCGCTGCGAATGAAGCGCTTGGCTTCGTCGAAGATCCTGTACCGCGTCAGGGTGTGGACGATCAGCACGGCCCGCCATAGCGGGTGGATGCGGCCGTTGGGGCCGTGCATTGGGTCGCTGTCCCAACCGGGCACGAGCGAGGTGATCTCCTCCGCCGTCAGTTCCTCGTCGGCGACCAGCGCTGCAAACGCCG
This sequence comes from Streptomyces sp. NPDC004065, assembly GCF_044903565.1. Classification (NCBI taxonomy): domain Bacteria; kingdom Bacillati; phylum Actinomycetota; class Actinomycetes; order Kitasatosporales; family Streptomycetaceae; genus Streptomyces; species Streptomyces sp. NPDC004065. Next base: position 98,176 of record NZ_JBJDQT010000025.1, read on the forward strand.
GGCTGACCATCTGCCGGTGCAGGAGATGGTTGACCATCCGACGGGCAGTCATGGCGTCCTGGGCTGCGTCGCTCCAGCGGTTGATGCTGATATGCCGGGAACTCTGTGCCGTGGCGACGGCAGCCGCAAGCACGTCGTCGGCGTCATCTTCGTTAAGGACGGCGCCCACGATCAGGCGGACCGGCACGGCGCGGGTCTGGAGCTGACGCAGGGTGGCCATGGTCATGCCGTCGCGCGCCAAAGCGGCGTTGTGGCGCTCGGCATCGCGGTTGTATGCGCGGCGGCGCGCGGTTCGGGATGCGGCGAAGTTGTTGCCGATGGTGCTGACGATGGTGCGGGTTTGCTCAGCGGGGGTCGTCGCCTCCGGGTTGTAGTGGCGTGCTGCGGCGGCGCTGACGTAGCGCGAGGTTCCGTCGATAAGCGCTGCGGTCATCGTCGGCGGGCTGTTGTCGGCGTAGTGGGCCTCGGTGAGTACCGCCTCGACCGGGGTCATCACACCGTTGCTGAGGACGGAGTCACTGTAGTCGGCCCCCTCCTGAAGCAGCGTCTCCCGTGCTACGGCCTCGACGACTTTGCGTGCATGGGCGGGGCTGTCGTACTCGATCTTGAGCTGCGCCAGCAGCTCACCGGATGCGTTCCGGACACCAGTGGGAGCTGGCGCCGGAGGGGCCTTGACCTGACCGGACAACCGCGGGTTACCGAGAACTGTGGAGAGGCTCTCTGCATCAAACAGGCCCTCAAGGACCAGGAGTTGCGTGGCTCCCGCGTAGAAGGAGTTAAGGCCGTCGACCTTGTCCTTGTGCGTGGCCAAGATGGTCAGGCGCGGGATGTCGAGGAAACCGCCGACCGCCACCTCGATCGCCTCGTCCGTGAGGTTGATCCGCGGATTATTCCGCATAGCCCGGCGGAGCTGGCCCAGTTCCTTGGCCTCCGCAACCGGAAGCGGGCCGGGGACGCGATCGATCTGGACGAGATCACCGTTCTCGTCTGTCAGCTGTACAGATGTGGAGCTCACTGATGAGACCTCGCTCGTCAGGTGCCCCGCCGCCGTGTGCGCGGGACGCGGAGACCGCACGTGACATTCCGGGGACAACGAGGCCATTGAGAGACGAGGCCGGATTCCAACCGGCTGTCTCAGGACCCCCTGCAGATCTGCTGCCAGCACACCAACCTGTCGCGGTGTGCCCCGCCCGTTCCTGATCACGCAACTTGCTCACGACGGAGCGTAGTCGAACCGACGGCAGGCGAGGGTGAGTTGACGAAAGTTCCACGTGCAACTCTGTGACAGCTGCGGGTACGCGGTCCAGCGAGGCCCTGGCTGGCCGACTGTGGCCCGGCAACACCGGGACGACCGCCGTGCCCAACCAGCAGCGCGCTCGGATCCATGTGTTCTTCGCGCCGAGTGTGCCGCATGTGACATCTGGCGGGAAGCGACCGATGCCTGCGACGTCTCACCGCGACCTGCAAGTCTCAGGTCCGTGTCGGATCCGACTTCGAGCCGACACCAGTTGTGAGATTCCGACGTGAAACGTGAGATCCCACAACAGGGGTGGGCCGCCGTAGTTCGCCGGGGGCAGACAGGAAAGATCGCGGAAAGACTGGCCAGCACGGGCGAGAGCATGTCAACGTGGACGACCTTGTAAGAAACCCCAGGTCAGAGAGGTGATTGCCTGTGACCGTGGCTCCCGCCGGCCCCGGTTTCTCCACCACCGTCGAAGCCCTGCGACGGCGCGAGTGGCAGCTGGGTTCTGGCCAGCCCACGCTCGTCATGGACCAGTTCTCCGCGGAGGACTTCAACCTCATCGTGGACGACCGTGCGGACGTACACGTCAGCTCCAAGGACGGCCGGTTCTACCTCGGCTGGTTCCCGCTCGGTCGTCCCGGCACCGACGGCGAGGGATGGAAGATCGCCGTCACCGGCACGGCCAACGTACGCGGCTACCAGCTGTCGTTCGACACCGAGACGCCGGCCGACATCGTCGCTGCCGCCGTGGCGCGCGTGCTGGAAACCTCACGTCGCGTATGACAGTGCCCCACGCGTAGTCCTCGCTGGGAGGGTGGCCGGCTGACTGCCAGGCCGCCGGCTGATTCCACCGCTCACCGTTTTCCTCACCCAAGGAGGCCGTTCATGACGTCCACGGAGATGACCGTCGGCGATCTCATCGACCTGCTGTCTGGTTGCGACCGCAGTGCTCCCGTCCGCCAGGCCATGAACCCGTTCTTTCCGATGGCACACCGCTTGGCGCAAGTCGTGCAGTCCGTGGACGAGACCGGCCAAACCGTCGTCTACCTCGCCGAAGGCCGAGACGAGGGCTCACAGCTCGGCCATCTGCCGCCCGAGGTCGCCGTCGCTCTGACCTGGCAGGGCGACACGCAGGCACCGCCGCGCCGCCCCCGCCGCCGTGCCGGCGGCAACTAGACCCGCACCGAGCCCTTTGGAGGCGCCCCTGTACCCCGAATTCCCGCCCAACCCGTCCACTCCACGCGGCGGCCAGCTCGCGTTCTGGGTCGGCCCCCGGCACCTGGCCGGTGACGATGGGCGCCTCTACGACACCGTCGCCGACACGCTCGCCGGCCTGGGCTGGACGAGCCTGACGATCGTCCGTGGACGGCACGAGCCGGACGAAGCACCCGAGGACCGCCAGGTCCTGCGCAGCACCGTCCTGCACATCAGCCCCGACGCGCGCTGCTGGGCGCAGTGGAGCCTGGCGGACGAGCCGTTCCACCTGGGCGACTTGCCGATCGCCTGGCAGATCTCCGCCCGTGCGGACACGAACAACCCGCTCGCCCAGTGGTCGGCCTACTTCACCCCCGACGTCCCCGGCGAGGCCGTGACCGACTTCCTCGTCGCGCTCGACGCCCGCGACCAGCCCGCCCTGCCGCTCGCCGGCCCCGAGCTGGTCCTCGACACCGTCGCCGCACACGGCTGGCTCCGCGACATCGACCAGCCCCAGGCGGCAGCGACGGACCCGACGTTCACCTCGCACATCAGCCTTGGCGAGGTGCCGCCGCTCATCCAGGACGCCGACCCGCGCACCCTGGTCGCCGAGGCCGACGCTGCGGGACCGGCCGGATGGCAGGCATGGGCCGAGCCCGCGCTGGGCACGCAGTGCCTGTGGGCGGCGTCCTTCGCAGCCAGCGTCCCGCACGACCTGGTCGCCGCGTTCGCCGCCTCGCTCAGCTCGACCGCACCGGTCCTGCGCCGGGTGCTGCCGGCGAGCACGCGGGACCGGCTCCTGCGCGCCCCGGCTGGCTGAACGCCGGTGTCCGCCCTTCATTCGAGGCATGAAGCCCGGCCTCCCCGATTTCGGGAAGGGCGGGCTTCATGCTGCTGTGTTTGCCGGTGCGCTGAGGGGTTCGGACCGTGACGGCAGTATGTGACGACAGCGGCGACAGAGCCCGTAATCCCCACCAGCAGTGCCATCTTGCCTGCCCAGACGATGCGTTCCACGATCTCGCCCCGATTGTCAGACCGGAGTGCCATCGTTCGTCCATGTTCACCCTTACGACGACCACCTCATGGTCAACCCGCACATCTGGGGCCAGCCGGCCAGCGCCAACCCGCTACTCCAGCTCCGCAACATAGACGGCGGGGAGTGGTTCCAGCGGTACGGCGACAGCTTCGAGGCCGTGTGGGCATCCGCGCGCCCCTAGGCGCCCGACAGACAGGAGTAGCACTGCCGTGGGCAGGACCGAGTACTACCACGACCCCAAGGCCCCCAAGGCCAACACCCTTATCCCCGCCAGCAACCTGCTCGTGGTCAACGACGAAGGCGCCATCCTTCTCCAGCGACGCCGCGACACCGGCCAGTGGGCCCTGCCCGGAGGAGCCCAGGACATCGGCGAGAGCCCGGCGCAGTGCGCCGTCCGCGAGTGCGAGGAGGAGACCGGCATCGTCGCGGAGGTCACCGGCTTCCTCGGCGTCTACTCCAACCCGGAGCACATCATCGAGTACACCGACGGCGAGATCCGGCAGCAGTACGAGGCCGTGTACATCGGCCGCCCCGTAGGGGGCAAGCCAACCGTCAATGAGGAGGCCGACGGCGTGCGCTGGGTTCACCCGGACGACCTGGACAAGCTCGACATCCACCCGAGCATGCACGAGCAGATCGGCCACTACCTGACCGCGGCTTACCCCTACCTCGGCTGACCGCTCGGACTTACAGCTCCACGCCGGCCTCGACCGCAGCCGCCCCGCACCCGATCCACACTCGCGTGGATGTGCGGGGCGGCCCGGCGGATGAAACGCCCGACCACGCTGTCCTCGCCGTAGCGGCCCAAGATCTCCTGCAGCCGCTCATGGGGCGTCGTCCGTCGGCCGTCCGGCGTCGTGGTCATGTCGCAGTAGACCAGCGCGTCCACGAGGAGCGGATCATCCAGCAGGGGGAACTCGTCGGCCAGCTCAGTCCGGAGGCCACGCTCCTCGGCTTCGAGCAGCGCACACGAGTGGTTCGCGACCAGGCGGACAACCCGTCCCTCCGCCCCGTGCACGTCCCGGAGGTACCGTGCTCCGTCCAGTGGATGGAATCCGGTAGAGGCGAGCGGGGGCGCGTAGCCGATGTCATGCAGCACTGCAGCGGCTTCCAGCACCTCGGCGCTGTTACCGGCCAGCGGCGCCAGCGTCTGGGCGCAAGCGGCAACGCCCTGCGAGTGTGCCCACCTGCGGGGGAGGCTGCGACTCAGCAGCTCACCAGCCAGTTCGTACGCCCAGTCAACCTTGGTCGTTGCCACCTGGGGAGGATATGGCAGCGACGGCGAGGACGTCTTGGGCATCCGTGGCCGTGCGCAAAGGGGAAGCCTGGATGCTGCGGGAGCCGCTGAAGCGTTTCTCGATTGCGGACCTGATCGCCGCGTACTTATTCTTCCGGGCAACGCGTTGACGGAGACGAGTAGCCAGGGATCACGCGAGCCGAGAGAGCTGCTGGCAGCTGGGAAGGCAGCCTCGCGCCCCAGGTGAATCCCCTCCCGAGTGCGGGGAGGAACGGCCTTAGGGAAGGTCCAATGCCCCGCCGGTTGACCCCCGTGACCGGGTCGCGAATGAGGCCACCATCTGCTGGTGGCGAAGGCGCGGTGGCACCGCGAGTTGCCCCTTCTCGCCCGCGCTCCCAAGGGATCACGTCATGATGACTGATCGAACGGAGCACGGCAGGATGATCGATGTCACCCTGATTCGCCAGAACCCAGTCCATGTCCAGCAGGCGCTAGCCAAGCGGGCGGTCCACGTCGACCTCGACGAGTTTCTTCGACTGGACGACGACTACCGACAGGTGCGGGCTGAGATGGAACGCCTCCGTGGGGAGCGCAAGAGGATCTCGGGCGAGATCGCGAAACGGCAGCGGGTTGGGGAGGGCGTGGCAAGTCTGCACGGTGAAGCATCGGCCGCGGGCGAGCAGCTGACCGCCGTGGAGGCGCGGCTCATCGAACTGGAGCAGGCGCGTCAGGTCTTCCTTGATCCGCTGCCGAACCTACCCGACGCGGACGTGCTGGCCGGGGGCAAGGAGAACAACGAGGTCATTCGTGAAGCCGGCCAGCGTCCGGAGTTCGGTTTCACGCCCAGGGACCACGTGGAGCTCGCTCGGACTCTGGGCTTGGTCGACTATGAGCGGGGCACGAAGCTCGGCGGCAGCGGCTTCTGGATCTACCGGGGTGACGGCGCGCTCCTGGAGTGGGCGCTGCTGAACCACTTCCTGGAGGCCCATGTGCGGGACGGCTATGAGTTCGTGTTGCCACCGCACATCCTGACCTTCGCGGCCGGGTACACGGCGGGCCAGTTCCCCAAGTTTGCGGACGAGGTCTTCGCCTTGGAGCAGGGGGAGCACGGTCCGGAGCGGTTCCTGCTACCGACCGCGGAGACAGCGTTGGTCAATCTGCACCGGGACGAGACGCTGCCCGAGACGGAGCTGCCTCGGAAGTACGTCGCGTACACGCCGTGCTACCGCAAGGAGGCCGGCGGCTATCGCACGGCTGAGCGGGGGACCCTCCGCGGTCACCAGTTCAACAAGGTCGAGCTGTTCCAGTTCACCCGCCCTGACGCCTCGGACGCCGCACACGAGGAGCTTCTCGGCAGAGCGGAGGACTTGGTAAAGGGACTGGGCCTGCACTATCGGATCACGCGACTCGCGGCCGGGGACACCAGCGCAGCGATGGCCAAGACGTACGACGTCGAGGTGTGGCTGCCGAGCATCGAGGCGTACGTCGAGGTCAGCTCGGTGTCGAATGCCCGCGATTACCAGGCGAGGCGTGGCAACATCCGCTACCGGCCCCGACAGGGGAAGTCGACGTTCGTCCACACGCTGAACGGCTCAGGTCTGGCCACGAGCAGGCTTGTGCCCGCGCTGCTGGAGCAGCACCAGCGGGCCGACGGCACGGTGGAGGTACCCGAGGTGTTGCGCAAGTGGATCCCGAGCGGCGTCCTGACAGCACCGCCCTCGGCCTGAGCTGAGCGGGCTGTCTGTCGAACACTGAACGGGTGGGCCCCAGGTCAGAGTGCCCAACCGCGCCGGTTGGCCAGCCATCGCAGTGTGACCTCTCCGCACCACGTCTGGTGCTGGCGAAGATGCGGTGACCAGTCTGCTGCGGGCTGTCCGCCGGAGGTGAGGAAGAAACCGGAGAGAGCGGCGAGCGCCGCATCGAGTTGTTCGTCGGCGACTCCGCGGGCGGTGGGGTGCTGGGTGAACAGGGCGGTGGCGTCGTGTCCGTCGGCGTAGGCGGTGGCCAGGAGCAGGACGAGGTCGAACCAGCTCGCACCCAGGCAGGGCCAGTTCCAGTCGCAGATCCACGCGGCGCCGTGCGCATCGATCAGCACGTTGTCCTGTCGTAGGTCGTGGTGGAGGACGGCATTGCCTGCGACGGCCTCCCGCCATCCGCTTTCCAGGCTGGCCAGCACGTCCAGTAGGTCGAGTGGTACCCAGGAAGGCAGGGCGTTCGTGTGCGTGGCGCCTCGGGCGAGGTTGCGCCAGTCGGCGAAGTCACCGCCGTCACCCACCGGCTTGAGGCCCACATGCTGGAGTGCTGTGGGTGGGGTGGAGAGTGCCTCTGCTGTGATCCTGTACGCGTCGAGAGTGGCCGTTAGCTCATCAGGCTTCCACGGTGTGGTGGGCATGCGGCCACCGGGGACAGCGTCGATGCCGAGAACGACCCATCCGTCGTGCTCCTCAATCCACTGCAGGCGTGGCGCCGGAATCTCTGCCGGGAGCGCCTGGTTGATCAACGCTTCCCTGCGGTAGGAGTCGGCCACCACGCTGTTGTCCAGGCTCTTGACCGCCTTGACGAACAGAGGTCCGAAGGCCCCGCGGAGTACAGCGGCGAAGCCGCTGGTAAATCCGCTCCCTGCGCTGCACCCGGCCTCTACTGGGCCTCCGAGGCGTCGGGTGATGAGCTGGCGAACGTCTTGTGGGAGGTCCCTCCAGTCTGGGCGTACCGCTGTGGCGTTGTACTGAAGGCGCGAGGTGATGATGTCGGGCATTCCGTCAGGATGGGGGAGCTGTGTTTCCCGGCGCCACGAAATTGTCACGCGGATCCGTGTCCGTCCATTCGCTGACTGAGCCTCGTAGGCTGCGCCCCGGGTAGCGTCATCATCAGTGCGACTACACCTCCTCCTTCCTGGCGCCGTTGATCGTCGGGTGGCCGCACCTGCTTCCGAACCTGCCCACTGGCACGATCACGATCTACGCAGAAATCTCGCTGTCGTCTCGAGGCCCTGGCTCGCTATCCTCCGTCACAACGCGATGACGGAGACGAGTAGCCCGGGATCACGCGAGCCGAGAGAGCTGCTGGCAGCTGGGAAGGCAGCCTCGCGCCCCGGGGTGAAAACCCTCCTGAGTGCGGGGAGGAACGGCCATGTGGTCCAATGCCCCGCCGGCTGGCCCCGTTACCGGCCACGAATGAGGCCGCCACTGTCGGGTGGTGGTGAAGGCGTGGTGGAACCGCGAGTCCCCTTCTCGCCCGCGCCCCCAAGGGATCACCGTGACGCCCTGGAGGGCTACGATGATCCATACGACCGATCGTGTATTGGTGTCTGGCCTGCGCGAGCACTTGGGTCGAACCGTTTCCGTGTCGGGCTGGGCGCACACTCTGCGCCTGCTGAGTAAGGTCCAGTTCGTCGTCGTACGGGACCACACGGGCATGGTGCAGGTCACCCACCGGCGCGGCGGCGCAGGCGACGACATCGAGGCCGCCCTGCAGCAGCTCACGCCGGAGTCCGCGGTGCGGATCACCGGCCGCGTCGTCGAGAACCCGATCGTGAAGCTCCACAGCCTGGAGATCATCCCGGAGCGGGTCGAGGTCCTGAACCGGGCCGCGACACCGCTGCCCATCGACGAGCACACGGGCCTGGAGCACCGCCTGGACTGGCGGTTCTTGGACGTACGCCGCCGTCCCGCCGCCCGGCTGATGTTCGCCGTGCAGACCACCCTTGAGCAGGGGATGCGCGAGTACGCCTATGCGCAGGGCGCCACGGAGATGCACACCCCCAAGCTCATGGGCACCGCCTCGGAGTCTGGCGCCGAGGTCTTCGAACTCGGCTACTTCGATCGCAGCGCCTATCTCGCCCAGTCGCCGCAGTTCTACAAGCAGATGGCGATCTCGGCCGGAATCGAGAAGGTCTTCGAGATCGGCCCCGTCTTCCGTGCAGAGCCGTCGTTCACCTCCCGGCACGCCACCGAGTTCACCGGCGTCGACGTCGAGCTGGCCTGGATTGACGGCGTCGAGGACGTTATGGCGTTCGAGGAGCAGATGCTCGCCCACGCCATCACCAAGGTCGCCGGTGCACACGGCGATGCGGTCCGGGAGCAGTTCGGCGTGGAGATCACCGTCCCCACGACGCCCTTCCCCCGCATCACCATGGCCAAGGCGCACGACATCCTGCGCAAGGGCGGATGGGACGCGGAAGGAACCAAGGAGGACCTGGACCCGGAGGGCGAGCGGAGCATCAGCGCCCACATCCAGCAGGCCACCGGCCACGAGTTCGTGTTCATCACCCACTACCCCGTGGGCATCCGGCCCTTCTACCACATGCGGCCGGCCGACGACCCGAGCGTGACCCTGAGCTTCGACCTGCTCTGGAAGGGGCTGGAGATCACCACCGGCGCCCAGCGCGAGCACCGCTACGACGTGCTGCTGAAGCAAGCCGCCGAGAAGGGCATGAGTCCGGAGCCGATGCAGGACTACCTGAACGCGTTCCGGTACGGGTGCCCACCGCACGGCGGGCTGGGCATGGGCCTTGGACGCGTACTCATGGTCTTGCTCGGTCTGGAGTCGATCCGCGAGGCCACCTTCCTCTTCCGCGGACCGAACCGGCTCACCCCATAGCTGGCCTCTGTGCATGGCTGGCCTACGTCGGATTTCCCTTCCGGGGCCTCGTTCACTGAGAGCATGGACAGGTGAGTATTGAGGGAGTGGGGCGCTGGGTGCCGGCTCGTCCCGAAGATCTAGCTGTCATGTTCGCTGCGGCCGACTTCCCGTGGTGGATCGCTGGCGGGTACGCGATCGAACTCGCCGTCGGCCGTGAGCTACGCCCGCACGGCGATCTCGATGTCCTCGTCCTCCGACGGGACCAAGCTCGCGTGCGCGATCTCTTGACCGACTGGGACCTGTACGTGGCGGACCCACCTGGCATGGGGCGGCTGCGCCCGTGGCGTTCTGGGGAGACTCTTCAGCCGCCCCTTCACGACACCTGGTGCCGACGCACGCCTGAGGCACCCTGGTCCGTGCAGCTCATGCTGGACGAGGCGGAGGGCACCCATTGGGTCTCTCGGCGTACCCCACGGATCCGGCTTCCGATCGAGCGGTTGGGACGAAGAAGCGGGACTGGTATCCCCTACCTGGCGCCCGAGGTGCAGCTCTACTACAAGGCGAAGGCGACGCGGGAGAAGGATGAGACAGACTTCGAAGCGGTACTGCCGCTGCTCGGCGAACCTCAACGCATTTGGTTGGCGAACGCTATCGCAGTAACCGTGCCGGACCACCCATGGCGGCAGCGTCTTACGCCACCGGACGCAGACAGATGAGACGTCGGCCGCCGAGCGCGGTCCGTGGGTGACACGAAGGTGGTACGAGAGTTGTACAACCTGAAGCCCTGGCACTCCATGAGTGAACACTTGGTCGACGAGGCAATGGCGACGCCACGCTAACCAACCGCAGGCAGATCAGGCCGATTTCAGTGTCCACGACCAGTTCCTTAGCTCGTCGGGAGGGCGGTCTGATTACCCGACGCTGCCTCGTCCTCCTCCGCAGGACGCACCGAGGTGTTACCGGCTCAGTGCGGCGTCGAGATATACCTGCACCGCGTCGAAGAGGCCGTACGGCACGTACGCGGGAATCTGGGCATGCCGGACCCATGCCACCTCAGCCAGTTCATCCTCGTCCGCGACGTAAGGAGCGCCGGACTCTACGACACAGGCCACGTAGGTCATCTTCCGGCCAGTCTTGGGGTGAACCCGTTCTCCGAGGACCTTGAGAGCGGTCACCTCCATGCCGACCTCTTGGCTCGTCTCTCGCACGGCTGCTTGTTCAGGGGTCTCCGTCGCCTCGATCTCGCCCGCAGGGAACTGCCACGACAGTTGACCTTCCGCGACCCGGCGACGAACCATGAGCACGGCGCCGTCCTGGACCACGATCGCGGCTGCGATGCCCGGTCGCTCTTGTGCCGTTTGCTCGGTCATACGTCTTCCTCCAGTGCTGCCAGCATCGGCGGGTAGATCGTGTCGGCGGACGTGAAGCGGCCCTGTAGGTTCTCAGATCCCGTGTCATTTTCTCAGTCGCGATGTCATGTGACTGGCCGAACTGACACGGGATTGAGAATCGCTGGCCACTGCCGTCACTCGTTTGAGGACTCCGTTGCCAGCGGGATACCGCACAGCGGGCAGCCGTTTGCGTGGTCGTCCTGACAGACGTAGCCGATGGCGCCATCCACGCACCATTCGGCGGCCTCCTCGGACAGCAGGTCGGGCCCGGCAAGGAGCAGCCGACGAAATTCCGTGGTGTCCGCAATGTCGGCCGGCCGGTTGGTGAACCACTCGTCGAACCAAGGCTTGTCCCGGTGTATGCGCCAGTGCGCATTCTCCCGGTCGTCGACAGCCGTAAGGAACCGATCGACGATGCGCCCCCAACTCGGTGCTCCGAACCAGCCGTTGTCGAACGCGCACAAGGATTCGACCAGGGTTCGCAGACCGAACTCCTTCTCGCTAAGGCAGTACCTTCGCCCCCATGAGATCGCGACCTGTGCCATCTCCGCGAGTTCTACGCGCGGATCATCCTCGTGTGCCGGGTCGTCAGGGTTGTGGCAGGCCAGCCCGAGCTCGAGCACAGACTGCCCGGTCGGTAGAACCCGGGACGGGTTGACGATCGCGAGACCGAGACCGATCCAGTCGACATGGTCGAACGACAGCATCGAGCGCACGAGTCGGGTGGTTGCCGCGTTGATCCGCATCATTGTGCCGTCGTGCAGCGGACTCTTCCCGGCATGCCAGTTCTCGACGGGTGTGTTGCGCCACACGGCGAGCGTGATGCGGGTGGCAGCGAGCCACAGCAGGGCGTCGTCGTCGAGGTGCCCGAACCGCTTGGCGCACTCCTGGGCGCCGTAGGTGATCAACTCTTCCGCTTTCGGCCACCTGTGGCTGTCGGGCCCTTCAGGCCCTTCAGGCGCGTACTCGTAGTCATCGGCGTACTCGTCGAGGATCGCGCTCAACTCGGCTGCGCTGTAAGCCTCGCTGTATTCGGAGCTGTCCGGCTCCTCGACGGTGTACATGTCGTGGTCCCAGGAGACGTACACGTCGCCCCAGAGCACGACGTCATCGCACTCGCTGGCGTTGTCCGTCACAACCGGCCTGATGGTGATCGGGGCAGTACGCCCGTCGGTTCGCTCGCCGTCCTTCTCGGCAGCCCATGCAGTGATGACCCCGAGCGGCTTCGGAAGGAGAGGACCGACCTCGGTGATGCTGAACGGCTCGTCGTCGTCATCGGTGTCGAACCGGCTGTTGACGAACGCCACCGCCTCGGAGGGCGAGCTGACGATGGACTGGGTACCACTCTCGTTGTCAACCACTCGCCACAACGCGCTGTTCTTCACGATGCTCTCCGATCGCGGTGAGTGCACCCGGGGCGGGTGCGATGCGCCGGGTCGCTCGGCACTGACTCCAATTATGGGCTGATCAACCCGTCCGTAGTCCCGCAGGCGCTTGTCAGCGACGACGCTCGGGACGTTCGTGTGCAACGAAGGTGTGTGAGTGGGTGGAACGGATGGTTGCCGATGCAGGTTCGTGACGCCCCGGGCCGCGTTGCAGCCTGCTGGACAGCCTGAGGAAATGACACCGATCTGAGACAGCCGCCTGCCGACACAACGTGAGACTCAAGGGAAATATCCAGGTCACAGGGTCGGCGCCTGACACTGAAATTGAGAACCTGATATGTAGGCGATTTTGTCAAGGGCACAGGGCATTCCGGGTCCGCTGGTGCGGGCCTGGGGGTGGTGCTGTGGGACCGGCGGGAGGTCGGTGGCGTGTCGTGCGTCGACGCGCGGCCAGCCTGATATCCGCGGGTTGGTTACCGCATGACCGGATGTTCGTCGGGGACGGAGCCTCCGGTCTACAGCCGAGCGTGGCCCGCCGGAGCGGGTGCTCATAGGGTCCGCGGGCATCGTCCCTCGCGCTGGCACGTCCGGCCTCCCGCCGGCCGTTCTGTGGACCCCGCAGGGTCAGTCCATCACCGCCAAACTCCAGCACCAGCCCGCCAGTTCGCGGGCCACGGCGACGGCGGCGACGTTGGTGTTCTTCTTCCGGGCCAGGAAGGACTCCCACCGTTGGTGGAGCCGCCGGTTGCCGAGATCGGCCCGTTGCCGTACCGGCAGGGAGGCCAGCTCCATCCGGCGGCGCAGGGTCACGCCCGGACCGCGGTAGGGCTTGTAGTGCTGCCATGACGCCTCGACCAGCAGGCGGCGGGCGTGGCTGTTGCCGGTCTTGGTGATCGGCCCCTGGAAGCGGTTGGGGCCCGAGGAGTGTTCGCTGGGCACCAGGCCGAGGTAGGCGCCGATGGTCGCGCCGGTAAACCGCTGCCAGTCGCCGACCTCGACGGCCAGGCCGAGTGCGGAGAGCGTGTCGATGCCGCGCAGGCAGGCCAGACGGCGCACGACCGGACACTATTCAGGACGGGCGGCTGCGTCGGTGATGCGCTGGTCGAAACGGTCGCGCATGGTCTCCAGGGCCAGGACCTCCTCGTATCCGTTGTCGAAGGCGAACTGAGTGTCCGCGTCGCCGAATCGCTGCTTGCGCAGCCACTCGTGGTGGATGCAGGTCCAGCCCGAGCCACCCCGCCAGACCCGCCCCTGCCCAATAACAGCTTGGAGATCCGGTTGCGGGCCCGGGCCAGGTCCCGACGCACGTCGTCGCGCCCTCGGACGAGATCCCGGGCGGCCTCCTCGGCCAGCGTCGGGACCCGCACCACCGGCAACTCGTCCATCCGTAACAGCTTCGCCAGCCGCTGGGCATCCCGCTTGTCCGTCTTGATCCGGTCGCCTGCGGGTCGCTCCATCTTCGACGGGGCTGCCACCACACAACGAAGCCCGATCGATTCCAGGGCTCGTGCCAGCACGAAACCCGTCGGTCCTGCCTCGTAGGCCACCGCCGCCGGCTGTGGCAGTGTGGCCACCCACGCCAGCACGTCGTGCGTCTCGGCGTCGAGTCGCTCGCTGAAGACCTCGCCCGTCTCGCCGTCCAGGGCCCACGCCGTCGTGGTGCGGGCGTGGACATCCAGGCCGACCGAAGTACGCTCGGAAAACATCCGGTGCCTCCTGGTAATTGCGGCACTACCCGCCACCGTGCTCACCGGTGGGCAACCCGCGTCAACTCCCCTGCGGGGCATCGGCCTTCGGCGCGGTAGCCGACCCCAGCCGCAGCTCAGAACGACCGCTTCATACGGTCTACAGGCCCGCCGCATTCTTCGCCACCCAAGCCGCTCTTCAACCGCATCATTGTTCGTTGCGTCCCCTGCCAGGTACACGCAGTGGACACCCGTCGCCGGATGGATCCGCTCAACCAGACCGCGCCGTACAGCACAGCACACGCCCGTCTAATCCAGCGTCTCGCGGGCCGTCGCGGTCCCTCCTGCCGCAGATCATCCCGCCGCAGCTGTTCCTCGCTCCGTAGAGGGGGGAAGTTGCCGCAACCGACCTCGTCCTTGGCGAATGCCAGGCGCTCCGCCTCTTCCCGCTCGATCAACTGCCGCACAGGATGCCGCACATCACCCACTACATTAATCAACTTACGGGTGCTTTCACCTGACGGCAGGTCGCCCCTACCCCACAGCGAGGGCCCAAGGAGTCCAGATGACGCTCTCTTCGCCTGGTGCACGGGCCGTGGACTTGCGTGTTGAGCCGGTTGATGACGTTCTCGAACACGTGGAGCGGTCCCTTCAAATGCAGTTGCTCCGTGACACCGTGGTGTGCAAGCGGCGCTCGGTTGGGGCGCGGACGGACCGTGGAACGTGGGTGAGGGTTGAGCGGCGCAGCTTCGACCGGATCGGAGCACAGGGCTGGAACGGCACCGAGGCCGCAGCGGTCTTGCATGGAGTGTCTATGCCGAAGTGGTACGCGGGGCTGGGGTGGCGCGAGCGGGACGAGCCGGTGATGTGGCGGGCAGACGAAATGGTGCTGGTCACCGCCCCGCCCGTTGGGCAAGCCGCTCTGGTGATCGAGGATCCTCAACTGTCGGACGGCTGGTGGGCGGCACTCAATGCTTCACTGGACGCACTCGCCGCGCAGCGCACGCACCGCCTAGCCACTCCGGACACAGAGACGGCCACCCAGGAACTGGTGACTGGGACGATCCGAGCGGTCTTCCCCGAAGTAGACGCCACCGTGGATGAGTGGACGCCAGCACATGCGGATCTGACGTGGGCGAACGTGACCGGGCCCGAGTTCTGCATCATCGATTGGGAGGATTGGGGGATGGCGCCGCGCGGACTGGACGCGGTCACCCTCTGGGGGAACTCCCTCGCCGTCCCTGCCCTGGCACAACGAGTGTGGGCGGAGCGTCGGCCAGACCTGGAGAGCAGGTCTGGCCGGCTGATGGCCCTGTTCTTCTGTGCGAAGGTCGTAGGGCCGCACGCCCATCCCCAGGATCCCCGCTTGGAGCCCGCCCGGGAGGAGGCGGCGCGGCTCATCGCCGAGCTTCACTCCTGACGGCGGTTGCGCAGGAGGCTGCGGTAGTGGCGGACGGCCTCCTCGTCCACCGCGAAGCTCTGGGCATTGGTCAGCTCTCGCAGGTGGTCGGGGTTGTCCGTGCCGACCGCTACCGCGTTCACGGGCGGGAGGTGGTAGGCGGCCCTGAAGGCAGCCTGCACCGGGGTGGCCTGCTGCCGGGAGCAGGTAGGACGGGGTCCCTCAGTCAGCCCCCGCACCCTGCCGCTCCTCTTCCTCCCCTTCGGCTGCGCCCCTCCGGCCGCACGGGTTTATGCGAGGAGACGCATAGTCGTGTTCGTGCATAGACGCTGCGCCCCGCCCCCTCTAACGTCATGGGCGGGCGGCCCAATCGGGGCCAGAGCAAGGGGGTTTGGCATGTCCGAGCGTTCGGCACTCACCCGGCTCACGGGCAATGGCAACGGCGAGTGCGGAGAGAAGGACTGCCCGAACGTGTACCGCACGGCCGCGGGGTCGTTCGTGGTGCAGGGTGACGTGTCCGACGCCTTCACCCCGCCCGCCGGGGAAGGGCTTGTGGAAATCCCGGAGGCGGTTCTCAGGGAGGCGTTCCGTGCACTTGGATGGTGACGCCTGGAACGACTGCTTCGATTCCATGGAGCGTGAGGCGTGGAGGCTGGAGACGCTGCCCGTCTACACCATGCCCCAGGAAGCGGAGAAGTTGAAGCGATTCCTCGCCGGGGAGAAGTCGCCGGACGATTACACATCGGCCTGGATGGATGAGGTCCGGCAGTGGGCCTCGGAAGGAAAGAGAGTCGGCAGGGTGCACGTCGTGACCCGCCCGCTCTCGGACTACCTTCGGTTCGAATTCGAGTACTACTACCGGCACCACGTGAAGGCGGGCGAGGATATCCGTATCCTCGACCTCACCGACCGGGAGAACCCGGGACTTCCAGATCAGGACTTCTGGATGTTCGACGAGTCCAAGGTGGTCCTGATGAACTACCGGGCGGACGGGACACAGATAAAACGGGAGCTGTACGAGGGCGACCCGGAGCCCTACCGGCAGTGGAAGCGGATTGCCATTGCCAAATCCGTGCCGTTCCTGGAGTACGTGAGCAGCGGGTGACGTTCGATCCTGAGCAGCTCGGGCAGCCGAAACAGGAACTGGCGGCCCTGCTGAAAGAACTACGCAAGCGAGCCGGCCTCACTGGGGACCGGCTCGCTCGGCGTTGCAACATGTCCCAATCGAAGATCAGTCGGATCGAGAATGGGAAAGTTCAGCCGAGTCTGCTGGATCTGGAAAGGATCCTCCGGGCCGTGGTGGCTCCGCCCGAGGTCATCGAGGAGGTCGTTGCCCTCGCGAGGCTGGCTAACACCGAATGGCAAGACCTGCGCTCGCTCCGGCGTAGGGGCCTGGAGAAGAAGCAGACTGAACTTGCCGCCCTTGAATCCTCGTCCACGGAGTTCCGCTTCTTCCTGCTCTCGATGATTACAGGACTGCTGTCCACCCCTGAGTACATCCGCGCCAGCCTTGCCCATTCTCCGGCCGATGTCACTAAGACGATCGCGAGGAAGTTGGAGCGGCAGGAGGTTCTTTACGACACGAAGAAGAGGTTCACTTTCATTCTCACCGAGCAGGCTGTGAGGTGGCCACTCCTGCCCCCGGCTGCGATGGCGATGCAGATTGACCGGCTGGCCTCACTGACCCACCTTGCGAACGTGAAGCTCGGCGTCATCCCCATCGCGGGATACAAGCCCATGGCTCCGATGGACACCTTCACCATCTATGACGACACCCTGGCCACCGTGGAGAACACCACCGGTGTCGTGATCCTGAGAGATCCACGCGACATCGAAATGCACTTGGAACTGTTCTCCACGCTTGAGGGTTATGCGCTGTTCGGGGACGAAGCGCGAGCCTTGTTGGCGGAGTGGTCCGCCGCCTGCCGTTCATGATCTTTAGTCCATGACGGGAAAGAACTACACAGCCGTCGCTTTGTAGGCCAATGATTTCCCCCATGGCAGCGACAGGGCGAAACGAAAAGTGGGTCCGCTACGGCGTGGGGTGGCGGCTGGGGTATCGGCGGAGGTTCGGCCCTGACGCTGGTGTGCGCTCATGACGACCGGGTGCATGACTCTCCGGGTGTCATACGACGGGGGCCGGATGTAGGACTCGGTGCGCATGGTGCAGGTGAACCACCGCAACGCAGTGATCTCGGGTCCGCCGACCAAGTCCCCGCCGTCCGGGTGCCCGCGGTGCACGGGGCGCCCGTCGTCGCCAAGGTCGGCGTCCGCCGCGCTCGTCGCTGTCCCTTTGCTTCCTGCCGGAATCCCGGTGGGAGTCCCCGAGAAGAGAGAGGTAAGTCCGATGGTGGAAGAGAACACCACGTCGGCCGCCCCCGAGGGGGGTGGACTGCTCGTCGCGAAGCGGAAGATCGTGGCCGCGCGCACGCGTGCCGAGCAGGAGTCGGACGTCAGCAGTGGCCGTTCCGACGGCAACGACTGACGGGAGCGCCCACGTTGCTTGATGCAGCCTCGTGGGCGGGGCGTCTGGGCGGGGACAGGTTCCTCGCCCAGACGTACCACCGCTCGTACGCGCACTTCCCCGGGGGCGCCGACGTGGCGGGTCTGTTCTCCTGGGACGACCTGAACCGGATCATTGCCACGCAGCGGCTGGAGCCGCCCCGGCTGCGCCTGTCGGCTGACGGCGAGATGGTGCCGCTGCACCGCTACGCGATCCCGACAACGAACCGCCGCGCGGTCACCTGGTCCCGTATCCAGCCGTCCGACTTCCACGCCCAGCTCAGGGACGGGGCGTCGCTGGTCCTCGACGCGGTGGAGAAGATCCACCCCGCCGTGGGGGCGGCTGCGGAGGGGCTGGAACGCTTCCTCGGGACTTCCGTGCAGGCCAACGTGTACGCCTCGTGGACCGAGCGGGAGGGCTTCGGCCGGCATTGGGACGACCACGATGTCGTCGTGGTGCAACTGCATGGCTCGAAGCGGTGGCGCCTGTGGGGGATGACCCGTGAGGCGCCCACCT
Source organism: Streptomyces sp. NPDC004065 (assembly GCF_044903565.1). Lineage (NCBI taxonomy): Bacteria > Bacillati > Actinomycetota > Actinomycetes > Kitasatosporales > Streptomycetaceae > Streptomyces > Streptomyces sp. NPDC004065. The sequence continues at coordinate 116,346 of NZ_JBJDQT010000025.1, forward strand.
TCCGGGACGTGGAGTCGCCGGAGGAGCCGGAGGGCGACCCGGTGGCGGACCTCGTTCTGTCCCCGGGTGACGTGCTCTACCTGCCGCGCGGGTGGTGGCACTCGGTCACCGCCGATCAGGGGACGGAATCCCTTCACCTCACGTTCGGCATGGTCCCGCACACCGGCGCTGACCTGATGCTGTGGGTCGTCGATCAGCTCCGGGCGTCCCTCGCGCTGCGCCGGGACATCCCGCGCTTCGGCTCGCTGGCGGAACAGTCGGACTTCATCGACGCCGTACGACGTGAGGTGGCCGACATGATGGCGGACCCCCGCCTCGTGGAGCGGTGGGCGGAGTCGATCGACACGACAGACCTGGGCCACGCGATTCCGTCCCTGCCCTACGTGGACGGACTCCCCGCACGGAGAGAGATCACGGTCAAGCTCACCGCTCCGAGAGGTCGCCTGACGGCCAACCGCGAACAGGGCACGGTCACCTTCTCCGCGGCGGGTACCGCGTGGGACTTCGCTGAGTCCGCGGCGCCCGCGCTGGGCACGCTGCTGACCAACCAGCCGACCACGCTCGGGGAGGTGGCCGACTCCGCCGGGCTTGAGGTCAAGGAGGTGGCCGAACTGGTCTCCGTCCTCATCGACGGCCACGCCGTCGCAGTCGTGGGGACGGCACTGTGACCGCCGCGCTCTGCCTGGGGACATACCGCGTGCGTGCCGTCAGTCAGGCGGCACGCGCCGCCCTGGCCGCAGGTAGCCCCTGGGTGGACACGGCACCCAACTATGGTCGTGGTCAGGCGCATGAGGAGCTGCGCCCGGTGCTCGGGGAATACCCGACCGTGCGGGTAGCCACGAAGACGGGGTTCTTCACGGAGGAACAAGGCCGCAGCGCCCTGGCTGAGGGCGTGCTCACCCGGGAAGAGGCGGCCGGTAGGCACAGCCTTGAGCGAGGCTTCGTCCGCTGGCAGACGGAGCGATCCTTGGCCGAGCTCGGGCGCGTGGACCTGGTGTTCGTGCACAACCCCGAGCACCACGGGCACGGCCCTGACCGCGCCGCTCTGCACGGGCGCGTGCGGGAAGCCTTCACGGCGCTGGAGGAATTCGCCCATGCGGGCAGGATAGGCGGGTACGGCGTCGCCACTTGGTCGGGCCTGACCTCCGGAGCGTTCAGTGTCGCCGAGTTGCTCGCGCTCGCACGCCAGGCGGCTGGTTCCGCCGAGCATCACTTCACGGGCATGCAGACGCCCGTCAGCCTGATCATGGATGCCCCGATCAGACAGGCCCTGAACGGCGGCGGACCACTGGTACAGGCGAAGGACGCCGGGCTGATCACGTTCGGCTCCGCTCCCCTGCACGGGGGCGAACTCCTCGACGCCATGACACCCGAACTGGTGAACCTCATCCGCCCCGGCCTGTCGGCCGCAGCCGCTGCCATGCTGGCCGCTGGCTCGTGCCCCGGCCTCGATGTCGTCCTCACCTCCGCGAGCACCCGCGAGCACTGGGACGATATGGCCAAGGCTCTGGCTGCGCCGCTGACGGCCCATGAACTCAGGAGGGTGACGGATGAACTCGCCGGTGAATGAGGAGGTACGAGCCCTGATGGAGGCAGCCCACGACCGGGCGGCCAAGGCACTGGGCCTCACCTGCACGGGTCCGCTGGCGTGGGGCTTCCTCGGTGTCACCCTCGGACGCCGAGCGGAGGACCGGTGGCTACGGGTGAGCCGGACGGCGAAAAGGAACGCGGGCAGGAAGCAGGGGGAGGGCATCGTCGGGGCTTCCCAGCTCCTACCCGAAGGCGTCCCGCGCCCCCGCCTGCATGGGGTGCACGACTGGACTGACGGCGAGTGGGCCTTCGAGGCCGAAGTCCTGGACTACCTGACGCAACCCGTGGTGTCCCCGGACAGAGCCGACATCGACCACGATCCGGCGCTGCCTGACGAATGGTGGGCGGACCTTCGCCAAGCCCTTGCCCTGCTCGCTGAAGCGGAGGGTGTGAAGACGACCGTCCGGGACGGATGGATCGAACGAGCCTTCCCCCAGTTCCTCGGCATCCCGGCCCCCGCCAACGTGGAGCGGGTGACCGGTCACGGTGACCTGCACTGGGGCAACCTCACCGCCGAACCCCTGTGCCTGCTGGACTGGGAGCGGTGGGGCCTGGTGCCCTTCGGCTATGACGCGGGGCTTCTCCACGCCAACAGCCTGCTTGTACCCGACGTAGCCGCCCGCATCCGCAAAGAGTTCGCCGCCATCCTCGACACCCCCGCCGGTCGAATCGGGGAACTCGCGGCCCTGGCCGAGATGCTGCAAGCCGTGGCCCGTGGCTGGTACCCCGACCTTGCGCCCCACCTTCTCGCCCGAGCGGAGGCACTCACGGGAGTGCGCCCGCCCGTTCCGGTGCACTCCGAGGTGAGCGCCTGACTGCGCCCCTGCGCGCCTCTCTCAGGCCCTCTCTGCCAGGTGGTCGTAGAGGGTGGCGCGGTGGACTCCCAGCGCCTTGGCAATGCTGGTGACGCTCTCGCCCTTGTCGCGTCGCGCACGGGCTATGTCCAGCTTGCCGTCCCCACCCGGCCGCGGGGCATCACCGGAGGACCCAGCGTTGTCGGACCGGAGACTGTCGTACCGGCTGTGGACGGCCGTGAGCTCCTCGGTCGATCGCACGTCGCTGTGGACGTACACCTGCGGGCCTTCGCTGCGGATGCCGGTGTCACGGGCCTGCAGTACGAGGAGCTGCGAGCTGTGTACGAGGAGGCCGCCGCCGCCCTCGGACACGAACCGGGCGGGATGGAGCACGCGGTATGGCGGTTCAAGTCGAGGGCCGTCTGACCCGCCACCCTAGGCCGGCCGCTGCTCGGCGACGCCCAGCACGCTCACCCGGATGCTCTGAATCCTCGGATCGACACGGCGCCCTCGACCGTGGTGGTCGAGAGCGCCGTCGCGGGCGCGTCAGCGGGTTGCTGTCGCCTTGGCGAGGGCCTTGTCGAGATGCTGGCCGACCAGGGCTGGCGCGCCAGAGACGATGAGGAGCAGGCTTCCCTCACGTATCGCGGTCTGCTTGACGACGCTGTCCTGCCCACCGGAGGTGAAGGTCATCAGCTGGCTCCACTGCTGGTCGCCGAGCCGGGGCGCGGTCGTCTTCTGTGACGTGACGTTGATGACGGTGCTGCCGGAGACGACTTGGTAGGTCGGGCAGCCGGTCATGGCGTCGAAGATCCGATCGATGCCGTCGGACAGCTTCGCGGAGGTGTCGCTGTACAGCTCCTCGGAGACCTGCGAACCGGCGCTGCCGCCGGTGTAGGTGAAGGACACCTTCGCCTTGTTGGGGAAGTCGAGGGAGCCGCTGGCCGCCGCGTCGCCGCCCAGCTTCTCCAGGGCGGGGCAGCCGGTGACGGTGACGTCGTCGTGGCTGGAGGTGTCCTCCGGCTTGCGGGTGTAGTCGGACCCGAGGTCGCTCTCGTCGAGCAGGCGGGGCTGAAGCGCGGCCGACGACAGCGGGGCGTCGCTCTGCTTGTTGGTGGCCGGGTGGTCTGCGGAGGCGGAGGACGGGGAGGTGGACTTCGCCTGGCTGGTGCCGGCGGAGCAGGCGGGCAAGGTGAGGGCGGCGGCGGTGAGGCCGAGGGCGGTGATGGTGAGGCGAACGCGCATGGGTGAACTGACCCCTGTGGTGCTCGGTGACGGTTGGACAGTGCGGGCCCGTGGGCCCGAGAAGGGGCCGAAAGAGTGGAGGTCAGCGGTGGCCGAGGTGCCGCAGGCAGTCCTCGAACGTGGCGTGGATGGCATCTCCCGGGCCGGAGTGTCGGTTGAACCACGCGGTGTCGAGACGGGTCTCGTGCTGCTCGTGGCCGGCCTGGCAGCGCAGCCAGACCTGGTCGTGGGTGGAGAGGATGAGCCACTCGCGGTAGGCGCCGCACTCGGCGCAGGCGACGACCTCGCCGTCCAGGACGACCGGCCACGGCCAGGGCATCACCCGGCCGTCGAGCTGGTCGTGGCTGGGGACCCGCAGCTCCGGCGGGAGGAAGTCGTCCACAACCGGCGCCGGCTCCGCGAGCTGATGCTCCTCCTGCATCTGCAGGACCGGCGGCACCTGGTCGGCCATCCGCAGCCACGCCTCGCACGCTTGGCGCTGCACCTCACTGAACTCTTCCTCTTCCGCGCGGCGGCGTCGTCGTATCCGGTGAAACACCCGGTGTCCTCCCTCGTCTCGTCCTGCACGCGTCATGATCGTGCGCGAAGTCCGCTGACCTGTTCAATTCACAAAGTCCACAGTCACGACCGGCCACGCCCAGGCCGGGCCTGTCCGGGGATGTGCTGCCCGGCGCGCTGTGCCGAGCGCTGTGCGGCGTGAGCGTCGGGCACCATGCCGGTGGTATCCGCAGGCAGGTCCGCTGCCCGGCGCAGCCGCCACACCAGGACGTCGCTGACGGACTCCGCCGTGTCCAGCTCCCGCCGACCCGTGGCGTCGGCGAGCAGGGCGGCCGGGTCGTGGCCGGCGGCTTCGGCGTCGGCGAGGGTGGCGGCGAGCGCGTACCAGCCGGGCTCGGCGAGGATCTGCTCGGCCAACTCCGGCAGCGCTGTGCGCAGCACCGTCGTCTGCCGCTGCCGCAGCGCCCGGCCCAGGCGCCGGCCTCGTTGGTAGAGGGCACCGAGGGGTTGAGCGGCGGCGGCCTGGTAGGCGGCGCGCAGATGTTCGGCGGCCTGGCGGGCGGCGGTGGCCTGCTGGGCGTGGTTCTTCTTCGCGTGCCAGTGGGCGGCGGCGGTGATGAGGAAGAACAGCATGTCGATCGCCATCGCGGTGGTCGCGCCGTCCTCGCCGCGGCCCAACGCCGGACCGCTATAGACGAGGTCACGGGCGGCCTGCCGCAGCGCTCGGTCGTGGCCACGCTCGGCGCGGACGTGGGAGCGGGAGGCCCGCTCGAACGCGAAGGCGGCGTCACGCAGTTCGCGCCTGGTGCGGGCCGCGGAGGTCTTCGCGAGCGCGTCCAGGACCTCGCCGGCAGCGGCAATGTACGCGGCGGCGATGGCGTCGTCGCCGTGCTCGATGACGAGCACCGCGTTCCACGCGGCCGAGGCCGTGTGTCGGCGGGCGGCGGACGGGTCGCTCGGCGCCGCAGGGGCGGGCACATCTGCCGGTGTGGCGTCCTGGTCGCGAGTGTCGGCGGACCAGCGCTCCCGGATACGGGGCAGGGACAGATCGGGGGCCAGGCGGGCGCCGGGGTAGAAGACCGGTTCGCCGTCCTTGTTGCGGTCGTCGGGCAGGGCGACCTTGTAGCCGAGCAGGTCGCCGGAGGGGGCGACGCGCTTACGGATGATCAGGCCGGCGGCGGCCAGCCGGTCGAAGAACTCGGTCTCGCTGCTGGCGCCGGCCACCGCGCGGCGCACGGTTTCGCGCAGTTCCTCCCGCGCGGTGCGCTCGCGGCCCTGACGTTCGGCTTTGTGGCGCTCGGCGCTGGTGGGGCGTTGGGCCGCGGTGCCGTCGCCCTTGTTGAGCCGGCGCAAACCCAGCTCCGCTTCCAAGGCGCGGGCCTGGGCCTGGGCGCGAGCGGCGTCGTGGTCGAGGTCGGGCTTGTAGCCGTCCTCACGGACGAGCGTGGCGACGATGTGAATGTGGTCGTCGGCATGCCGGACGGCCACCCACCGGCAGCCCGCGCCCTGTTCGGGGTAGTCGATACCGGTGGCGGCGACCATCCGGCGGGCCACCTCGCCCCACTCCTCGTCGGTCAGGATCCGGTCCTCGGCACTGTTGCGGACGGACAGATGCCACACGTGCTTCTTCGGCCGGTCGGCCTGGTCGATGTTCTCGACGGGTTGGTCCAGGAGCTGCTGGAGCTGCTTGAGGGTGGCAGACGGGTCGCGGCCGGGGTCGGGAGCGTTGTGGTCCCACGAGGCGACCAGGTGCGGGTCGATGTGTTCCTCGTGCTTCCCGGGCCCGTAGAGGTAGTAGAGGAGCCCGATGGTGCGCTGCCCGCGCTTTTGTATCCGGGGGATCATGCTGCTGTCCGAGGTCGTCGCTGGGAGTGGCGGGATGCGGGGCGGTAAGGGGAGCCAGCTCAGCGCTGCTCCAGCAGTCGGTCTGTGGCTGCCTGTACGCGGGTCACGGCGCGCTGGACCGCCGCGACGACCGCGTCGATTTCCGCTGGCTGGCCGCCGGAGTTGATGGCCCGGGCTATCTGATTGAGGTTGTTGCCGACTTGTCCGAGGTGCCGGCGTGCGGCGAACAGCTCGGCGATCAGCTCGCGGTGGCCGGCGATGGCGGCGGCGGTGCTGTCGAGGTCGTGAGCGGCGGCGAGCCCGCTGCGGGCGAGGAAGCCTGGCAGGCTCGTACGGGTCGCGGTGGCGGCAGCGCTGAGCAGGGTCTTCTCGTCGCCGTTCAGGCGGACGCTGCAGACGTAATCACGCTTGTGCGAGGGCGGCTTGGGCGAGCGCTTGCGCGAGGTTTTCTTCGCGGCGCGCGGCTTGCGCAGTGAAGGCGTCTCCTCCAGCTGGGATCCTCCCTCGGTCGCTGTCTCACGGACCAGCACCCCCCGGTGCTGGTCCGCTCTTGCCACCCCTGGGGCGGGCTTGGCCAAGGCGCGCTTCCCCGACGGGGAAGAGTGTCTTGGCCGATAACTTGCTCGCGCCCAAGCCGAGTTGAGGTCTCGAGCAGGTTCCGGGGTGGTGCTGTCCTGATTCGGGTTCGTCATCGGCTGCCGGACCTCGCCGTGCGGAGCTGTCGCTGGATTGTGGCGGCCAGATCGAGGACGGCGGCCGGTCCTTCGAGTAGTTGGACCGGCCCGTTCGGCTTCTGCTGGACGAGCCACTGGCCGATCGGGACGGGAACCATGGCGTGGACGAGGTGCCGGCGGACCAGGACGGTGGCCCGGGCAGCCGCCTCGGTGGCCATGTGCTGGGACGGAGGCGTGGGACGGGGCATCATGTGGTGCCTCTCGGTACGGGGCAGTGGCCCGGCGAGCGCCGGACCACCGCAGGTGACAGGGGGACCTGCTGGTTTGCGGGCTCAGCCGCACTCGGGGCAGCGTCCTACGTGGCCGCTGAGCGCCCGGGCCATCCGCGCCCTCGTCGAAGCGGCATACGTCGCACTGGCCTTCGCCGACGGCTTGCCGACATGCCGCTGGGAATGGGCGCTCAGGTAGCCGATCTCCCGCTCGTACTCCTCACGGAGGGCAGCGAACTGCGGACAGGTCCTCATCGGGTGGTGCTCCTTGTCGTAGTGGTGCTGTTCGGGCGGCGCAGGGCAGCCAGGACCAGGCTGAGTCGGTCGTTTCGGCCGCCGGGGAGCTTTTCGCGGCGGATGATCTCCCTGAGCTGGACCCGGGTCACCGCTTCGTTGCCGTCCCGTTCGAGCAGCGCGGGCACATGGGGGCGGATCAGCTCGACCAGCTGGTCGACGTCCTGCTCCGGCTCGCGCGGCGGACGCTGAGCCTGCGGGCTGCGGGACCGGCCACTGTGCTTGCCCTTCCCCCTCGCTTTCGGGGTCGGCGTCCGGCGTAGGGGAATCTTGTGGTCCCGGTCCCCGGTGGTGTCGGTCCCCGTGTCGGTCGGTCCCCGGTCCCCGGTGGTGTCGGTCCCCGTGTCGGTCGGTCCCCGGTCCCCGTTGGTGCCGGTCCCCGACTCGGCGGTCCCCGGTCCCCGGTGCGGTTCAGGCCGTTGTGCCGGTGCTTCATTCACAGGGAGGCCGGTCCCCGAGCGGCTCTCGCGTTCCTCACGGGACTCCGGGTTCGCTGCCCCGGTCCCCGGCTCGTGGGTCCCGGGACCCGAGTTACGGTCCGCGGTCCCCGCTTCACGGTCCCCGGTCCCCGCGTGCCGCTCGGCGCTCGCGGTCTCCGGTCCCCGGTGAGGTTGCAGTCCATGGTCACCGTTGCGAGCGACGACGGTGCGGGGACCGTCGTTGGGGACCGAGCTGATCTCGACGCTCGCGGCGGGGACCATGGTCGCCACCTCGCCGGTGTGAGGTGGGGACCACGGGGAGGGCAGCGGGACCGTGGCGAGCGCGAGTGCGTGCCGGCGGGCGGCGAGCTGGGCGAGCAGAGCGGCGCGCTGGGACGGGTCGGTGCCGACGGAGGCCCGGCCGATCGCCTTCGACAGCCGCCGGGTCAGGCGGCGGCCCCGTCGGCTCTGCCGCTGCTCGGTTGTGAGTTCGGCGAGCCGGGTGGCGAGGGCCACGGCGCGGGCAGTGGCACGGTCGCGGGTGATCTGCGCGGCGTCGCGGTCACGGGCGGCGATGCCGAGCCGGGACAGCAGCCGTTCGCGTGCCTCCCGCCCGAGGGTGGCGATCAGGCCGTGGGAGGCGGCGCCCGGGGTGCGCAGCCGCAGTTCGATGCCCATGGCCAGGTGCCAGAGCATGGCCGCCATGACCGGTCCGACGAAGGCGCGGACGGTGCCGCCGACGGGGCCGCTCTCGGCGTAGGCGGGGATCACCTGGACTCCGGTGATGACCCATACCAGGGTGCCTGGCAGCCCCGGGGCTCCCTGGGTGGTCAGGTTCTGGCGGGCCATCAGCGCGGTTGCGAAGAGCCCAAGTTCGGCGGCGGCGAACATGCTGGCGCGTTCGGCGGTGCCGGCGATGTCGAGGTAGTCGGCGGCGAAGCGCCAGGAGGTGTCGGCGCTGTAGGCGGTGCAGCCGAGCGCGGCCAGGGCGGAGACGACGACCGCGGTACTGCCGAGTCGTTTCTGCGGGTGCCGTGCCTGCCGCCGGAATGCCCGGCGGGCCAGGGCGAGCGCGGCGGCGGGGACGCCGAGCGCGAGCAGGAGGTACAGGTCGGGGCCGGCACCGAGGGACAGGACAGGGTGGGTCATGCGGCCTTTCCGAGAGGGGCGTGCGCCGAGGCCGACGCCACCGGGCGGGAGACGGGCGATTGTGTGGCGGGCCGGACGGTTGCAGGGCGGCTGCTCTTGGCCGGCGCGGTCTTTTTCTGCGCGTTCTTCCGCCTGGGCACGCCCAGGGTGCGGTCGCGGTCGAAGACCTTGTTGGCGGCCTGCCGCAGCAGGTCTCTGGCGTACTTGGTGCTGATCTGCAGGGCGGCGGCGAGCCGGCCGGGTCGCCATCCGCGGACGTAGGCGTGGTCGATGACGACCTGGCGCTCGGCCTCGGTGAGGTGGACGTCGCGGCCGTTGAAGAAGGCGACCACGCGGCTGTAGTCGAGGCGGCGAGGCAGGCCGTCGTGCCAGGGGCGGCGCTCGGCTGCGGTCAACCCGCCCCAGACGCCCTCCTTGAGGTCATTCTCCAGGGCGTAGTTGAGGCAGTCGCGGCGGACCGGGCACAGGCCGCACAGCTCCTTGGCGTCGGCGATGGCCTCGTGGTCCCGGGGCAGTGGGAAGAAGGTGGCATCGGCGTCCTCGGGGTCCATGCCGTGGCATGCGCCTTGGGGCTGCCAGCTGGTGTCACCGACGCTGCGCAGGCCGGTGGCCGGCGAGGTGTGGGTAGTGATGTGGCGCAAGGGAGTCTCCGGTGTGCTGCCGCGTCGGCCGGCTGGAGGGCTGGCGGTGGGTGGACGCGGCGTCGGGTGCCTGCTGCGGCGCGGGACAGGAGCGCCGCAACAGGGGCGGGACGGTGGCGTTGCGCGGGTGCACCAGGTGCGGTGCACCACTGGGCGGGCCGGTCAGGCCATCGCCGCTTGATGAGCCTGCTGGGCGGCGGCGAGGTCCTGGCGGCAGTGATGCGAGGTTGCCCGCACCGCGTTGCCGCGTGCGAAGCCGTCGGGGTCAACGCGTCGGCGGCGACACGGCTCGCCGACCGGTGCCTCGCACCAGTCGCAGCGCACCGAGAGCGCATCGGGCTGACCCTGGGCGAGGGCCTCCTCGCGGGCGGCGCGGGCGCGGCGGAAGGGCGCCAGGGCAGTGCGGGCCTCCGGCGGAATGCAGGAGCCCACCTCCTTCAGCCGTGCTTCCAGCCTCGGGCTGACCCGGCGTCCGGCGAGCTGCCTGTACTGCACGGGCTGGGCGGTGCCAGCTGCGACGGCACGGCGGGTGCCGACCAGCTCGGCGGTCCAGGCCGCCTGGTCGTCCGGGTCGGCCGACGGGGTGGGGTCGGTGTGCCGGTGCAGGCGGTCGCGCTTGTAGCTCTCCCACGGCCGGGCGACGTCCGCGGGCAGTATCTGGTACGGCGAGACGCGGATGTGGCGGCGGGCGACGACGCAGGCGTCCCAGCCGTGCGTCGTGGCCAGCGGCACCTCGTCGAGCAGCTCGTGCCACTGGGCAAGCTGGTCGCGGGCCTCACCCTGGTCGGTGCGGATGGTGCGGGGGTCGAGTCGGCCGATGTAGGCCAGCAGGGCGGCGGTTTCGCGGCGGTCCATGGCTACTCCGTTCCGGTCGGCGTCGGCTCGTTGAGGGCGGCGAGGAGGGCGGCGGTGTGGGCCTCGGCGCGGGTCATGCTGCCCGTTGGGGCGGGCCCGCCTCCGGGTAGGGCGTAGAGGTTCGGGCGGGCCGGAGCGTGCTCCCGGGCGATCCAGGAGCGCCAGTCGGCAGCCCAGGCAGCTGTCGGTCGGGGGGCATGCCCGGCGCGGTGGGCACGCCACTTCGTGTCGGCGGCGCGCAGCCCGTCCTCGCCGAGGCGGTCGAGGTGGCCCTGCTGGCGGGCCCAGGTGTGGCTGGCGGGGTCGACCCGCCAGTCGGCAGCCGAGGTGACGGCAGCACCACTACTGCTGCCTTTCCGGTTCAACTTAGGTTCTCTACGGTTCTGGGGGTCGGATTCCGTACCATGCTGGTGTCGGATTCCGGCACGTCGAGGGGGCGGATTCCGGCGCGAGGGGCCGGATCCCGTACCGGTCGGATTCCGGCGGGAGGTGCCGGATTCTGTACTCTTCTTGGGCCAGATCCCGTACCGCCGCAGGTCCTTTTCGGCCTCCTCGTCCAGCTCCGGCACCGGGTCGGAGTCGGTCGGCGGCTCGACGTACGCCTCCGGGTCTTCACGTTGGGCTGTGGCGACCTTGGCCAGCCAAGCGGCAGCCCGGGGCAGGCGGTAGACCGTGCTGCGCTGGGGGCCCTCCAGGTGGTCCAGGACGTTCAACTCGCCGCTCTTGTCGAGCGCCGTCAGCGCGTCCCGTACTGCTGTCCGGCTCGCGTTCGTCCGCTCGACCAGACTTGTGAGCGAGGCCCAGGCGACGCAGTTGCCGTCGGCGACGCGGTCGGCGATTGAGAGCAGGACCAGCCGCGCCGTGCCCCGGCTGGAGCTGTGCTCCCACACCCACTCACGGGCCTCGCTGCTCATCGGCCACCCCTGGCCACGACGTTCGGCCGGCGCTTCACGGACGCCGGGGTGCCATGCAGGGCGTCGGGGCGGAGAGACGCCGGGGCGAGGGTGGGTGCCGCGCAGGCCAGAGGTCTCGGCCTTTTGCGCAGGGCGGGAGCCATGTAACAATCCCCTTTGCAGTGTTGCCACGCTGAAGCGCCCGTCGGAAAGGGATCAGCGTGGTGATGGTGGGCAATCTCCGCCCCCTTCGGGCCTAGCCGGGCCCTGGCTGGGGCGGTACGTGCCGCTACGCGTTCGGCGTCCTGGAGTAGCCGCTCCTGGGCGCCGTCGCTGTATGCGGGCCTGGACGAGTTCGTCGGTTCCTGCCGTGTTCCTCACGATCGCGGAGCCCGGGCGGGCTGCCCGGGGGACGACGAAACATACGCACGGACCCGTGTCAAGATCCAGAGTTGGTTCTTAATCTCTGTAGTAGTTGCAGAGCGTGACGAGGAATGACACATGCGCGTACTGGGCGCGGGGTGCGGCGCGACATGGACAGACCTCCTCGTAGCGTGCGGCCGACGTGCTTGCGCCAGGTGCGCTGGGTCACAAGAACGGCTCTGACCTGCCCGTCAACACTTTAGTGCTGGCGAGTGAGGCGACTCTATGTCGGAGTAGCTGCGACTTGTCAACACTAAAGTGCCGATGCGGGGTAGGGTTGGCTGTGCAATCGGCACTTGAGTACACTGCGCAGCGATGCTGAGAGCGGAGGTGGGCGGCCATGTCGGAGACGGGCAGCGGTGCTGGCATGGACGTGCCTCTGGAAGCCGGCAGGGTGAAGCTGAGACTGAACGCTCTGTTCGACGGCGTGGAGAACCCGGCAACGGGTCGCCCCTACACCGTGCCCGAGGTGGCGAGCGCCACCGGGATCTCCGAGAGTGCCATCCGGCAGCTGAAGCAGGGCTCGAAGCCGAACCCCACGCTGAAGACGGTTGAACTCCTGGCCGACCACTTCGGGGTGAAGAAGGATTACTTCTCCAAGGAGATGAGCGGCGCGGACGTGGACCGGGTCGTGGCGGGGCTGAAACTCCTGGATGTACTGGAGAAGGCTGGCGTTGAGGACGTCTTCGCCCGCGCCGGCGAGCTTTCCGTGGACAGCATGCGAATGGTCGCTGCTGTCATTCGGAGTGCGCGCAAGGCCGAAGGGCTCGACGCGGACTGACGAATGGGCGCCGGCAAGAAGACCAAGCGATCTCTGGCGCCCGCGGCGTTGCCCTCATGTCAGCTGTGACGCAGACGCTCATCGAGCGTCGGAATGATGACGGTCAGTCGATATGACGGCATGTCATCAACCCTCATCGTCAGAACGTTGATCTGAAACTCTTGCGCACCCTGCCGTGGCAAATACAGCATGCGAGGGTGTTTGGCGCTGGGGTGGGATACGGCTGGCAGGTTGGGCAAGTCCCATAGTCTGCGGGCTACGGGATCGCTCTGCACAGTGCGAATGATCGCTTGAAGCCCGATGTCATTGCCCCGGCGCTCGGCCTCCAATCGAAGCTCGGCGATCATCGGGATGGCCCAGTCTTCCTCCCAGCGGATGAGCTGGGTACGGGCCTCCGGGTATGTGAGCACCCAGACCGCCACGTTGGTGCCATACAGCATCCACGGGAATTCGCGGCCGGCCGCACGGTTGAAGATCGAGACCTCCCAATGGTGATCTCGCAGGTAAGTGGGCCAGGGCTGCGCTTCGATGAACTGCCTCACGACCAGCGGAGGTGCCTGACGGGCCCCGGCGGGCTGATCCTCTGCACTGGCGTCGGACGTCGGCCTGCCGTAAGTCAGCTGCCATACGGTCTCCCATTCGTCCTCGGTCAGGGCGAGAAGGCGTCGTACCCCCTCCAGCATCGCCTTGGAGAAGTTCAGAGGCTTGCCCAGTTCCAGGTTCCGGTACCACTTGGTGGACACGCCAAGCAACTGAGCGACCGCATCTTGTGTCAGGCCGGGGCTGCTTCGCGGGTCCAGGATGGCGGTAGCTCCTGGAATATCGCGAGGATCGATGCGTCGCCGGGCCTGGCGCAGAATCCGCGTAATGGTCGTACGCGACGCGGGCTGGGGGGAGTGGTTGGCAGGCATAGCTTGTCGATCTTGAGATGTGGGTCACAGGTTGCGATGAAACCTCGGCAGCGGCCCCCCGCGACGAAGATTAGCAGGGTGAAATAGTCGGGCTAAAACGGACCGATCGGCCGCTGAGATCGTTTACTGCTCAATCGCCTGTCGTCTATGTACTGCAAGGGGAACTGTGAGTTCCCCTTCTCTGATCTCGGGCTTAAGTGGGATGGTGCGGTGACCTAAGATCTTTCCTGAGAGTCAGAAGGCGCGGGCTCCGGGTGAAGTGGAAGGTGGTTCGCAGTTATGTGGCGTGTACCACGCGTCATGTGAGACTCCCCACTTCCCTTCGGGTGCCAAAGATCCGGCCGCTACCTTTTGTTGCTAAGTCGACGATGGAAGTGAAACGGAGGTTCGGCTCTCGACCCTCCGGCCGGATACCGAACCGCAGGCATCGACCGGTTCGCCGATTTGTTGCTGAAGTGCGCCTGCGGCCGTAGTGCCGCGCGGAGTTGTTCGGTGGCCTTCGGGGCGGGAACCGTTGCGGGCACTTGTGTGTCGCCCGCCGGTCCTGAATAGATGATCAAGACCGTGCAGTTAAGGACCACCCATGTTTCTTCGCCCCAGGCATGAAAGCCACGTGCACCTACCGGGGTTGGGGGAGCGCGAGTCGCAGCTGTGGCGCATGTGCGAGGAGGCCCTGCGCGGCGTGCGTGTGCAGCGGCGCTTCACGATTGAGTCGTTCTGCGAGGCGCTGTCGGCGCAGCGCGGCCGGCGGCTGGTCCTTCGAGAGTTGCCCGAAAGCGATGGACTGCGGCTGCCGTGCGGTCTGTGGGTCGCCTATCCCGACGAGGACCACATCTGGCACGTCACCGCTACAAGCCAGCGTCATCGCCTGCAGGTCATCTTCCATGAGATCGCGCACATGCTGTTGAACCACAAGGGTGACTCCGGTGTGTCAGCCCTTCTGGCAGCTCTTCCGCCAGAAATTGCGCCGACCCGCGTGCGAGCGGTCTTCGGCCGGACCAATTACTCCACCGACCAGGAGCACGACGCCGAACTGACGGCGACCATCCTCGGCGAGATCGTGGACCGGCTCCCGACTGCACCCTCCACCTCACATCACGGTCTGCTGGACCGTGTGGACGCCACCATGGTCCACCCGCGCAGGAACTGCCGATGAATCACCAGGTCATCGTCGCCACCACGCTTTGGGCAGTGGCCCTGTGGCGGGCGCCTTCACTGCGGCACTCACGCAAGCAGCGAGCCATTTCGCTGGCGTTCCTGAGCCTCGCAGCAGCTATGACACTCGAGGTGCCCGCAGTCTCGGCTCGCATCGACTCCCTGACAGGTGTTGGCAGCACCGGATACCTGCTGAAGCACATGCTCGGGCTCGTCTCGGCCGCGGCGGTCCTCGAATTCGTCATCGCCGTGGTTCGCCCCCGAGGCTTCCTCCAGCGCTCCCGCCGTGCGCTCGAAGCCGCCTGCCTGGTACTCATGGCTACCGCGTTCGGCCTGGCCCCTGACGACGCCCGAGTCCCAGACGAAATCATTGTGGCCCACGACTTCTCCGGATGGGCGCTCCTGCACGTCGCGGTCTTCACCCTGTACATCGGCTCCGCCATGACAGTGACGGCCATCCTCTTCGTACACGCAGCCCGTCACTCCAACGACCGATGGATCCGCGCAGGGCACAGCCTGCTCGGCCTCGGAGGCAGCATCGGCATCCTGTACGCCCTGCAGCGCCTCGTCCATCTAGCCCACGTCGCCGTCGGCGACGCCACGGCGGCTGACGTCCACCGCGCGGAGACAGTGTCGACAGTCCTCAAGGTCGCCGCCATCGCCGCTATCACGACCGGAAGCTGCCTCTCGCCCATCTCGATCGCGGCCACCACGCTGCGGCAGCGAAGGGCTTTGCCACAACTCGATCCACTGTGGCACGGACTGACCGACGCCGTACCGTCCGTCGTGCTGCCCATCAGTCCCGGACAAGCCCATACCCGCCTGTTGCTGCACCGCCGGCTCGTTGAGATCAGCGACGCCACCCTCGCTTTGCGCGAGTACGTCCCCGCCGACCTGCAACACCGCGCCTTCGACATGGCGAAGGAAGCCGGCTATCCGACACGGGCACGCTCCGCCGTCGCCGAGGCCGCCTGGCTCAAGACCGCAGCCCTCATCGCCCCCGCCTCCAGCCCCTACAAGGGAGGGCATCCCCGCTCGGGAAGCGATGGGCTCAGCCCAGCGGCCGAACTGCGGTGGACCTGCCAGGTCAGTGCCGCCTACGACCGCAGCCCCAGCGTCGCGGCATTCGCCAGAGCCGAGGCAGCCAGGATCCAGGAACAGAACCGGAAGCAACCCGCATGAGTCTCACTTCGACAGCACCGACCACCCGCCAGGACATCGCCCGTACCATCAGCGACCGGCTCCACCCCAAGACGTGGATCGTCATCATCTGTCTCGCAGTCGGCTGGCACGTCGACCGCTGGAACGGCGTTGCCTGGAGCCTCGTCGGGGTGGTCTTCGCCGCGGTCATCCCCATTCTGTTCATCGACCACGGCATCAAGAAAGGCAGATGGGGAGACAGGAACGTCGGCGCGAAGCGGGCACGGCTTCTGGTGATGGCGGTCATCCTGACCTCCGTGCTGACCTGCTTCACCCTTATGGCAACGCTGCACGCGCCCCGCGCCCTGATCGCCTTGGTCGCCAGCATGCTCGCCACACTCGCCGCGCTCGCCCTGGTCACGCTGGCCTGGAAGATATCCGTACACCAGGCCGTCTCTGCGGGAGCCGTCATCATGCTCGCTCAGACCTACGGCCCCTGGGCCCTGTGCGGCTACGCCCTGGTCGCAGTCGTCGGCTGGTCACGAATCGAGCTGCGGGACCACACCACCGGGCAGGTGATCGCCGGCACGATCCTAGGGTCAGCGGTTGCCGCGGTCGTCTTCGCCGCGCTCCGCTAACCCTCCGAACCTGCCTGGGCTTCCACAGGCGCGATGGCGATCCTTGGAGTGGGATCGGGCGGCAGCAGCCGGTGTGCTGCGGCCCTCAGCGGCGAAGGCGTGCTGGCCTCCGGCGGTGGCGGTGGCGACGATGGCAGTTGCGCCGATGACGGTGCAGATGCGCATCAGTTCCAGCTGGTTCGCCGCGGGCCCCGGCTGACGATGTCCAGCCGAGACCCGACGCTGAGGTCCGGGCATCGTTGATGGCTCGGAAGCGAGCCAGCGTAGACGTGATGCCGTGGCGGAGCCCGGCGAACAGGTTGTCCAGTCGGTGACGCCTCAAACGGTGTCCCGCACGCGCCGCGTACGCCTTCCATGAAGCCTGTGAGGGACGCGCTTAGTGCGGGCATCCCCGCGTACGCCAGAGGACGACGGCGGCCCAGGCGGCGAGGTTGACGGGGATCAGGAGGCGGGGCAGGCGCCGGCGGGCGAGCCACACCCGGTTGCGGGCGTTGAGCCAGTAGAAGGCGGCGTGGCGGGACGGTGGGTGGCGGGGTGGTGCACCATCACGCCCCGGACCGTGAGACGCCCTCAGTCGGACGCGCGTCGGCCTCGAGGTTGAGAATGGGGGAGGAGCTGAGCGTTTCGCCGATGTCGGCAGCCTCGGCCCAGCGCCTTGCGGGCGGTGGCGCGGATCTCTTCGGAGACGGGTTCGCCCTTGGGCGTGCGCGAGGACGGTTACGAGGGGGGCTTTTGCGTATGCCCCGTGGTGAGTTTCTCCTCAAGTTCGGCCATGGTGCGGGTGTAGGCATGCTCAAGGTCCACGTCGTAGAGGTGGGCCAGGATGATGACCGACCACAGACAGTCGGCAAGCTCGTGTTCCAGTGCCGGCCGGCCGCCCGGCATATCTCGGGTGCCCTCCTCGGCCATGACGAGCTTGGTCAGGTCTCCGACGTCGCCCATGAAGCCGAGCATGAAGTCGGTGCGCGTCCAGGTGCGGCCCCGCTCGCGCTGGTTCTGCCGGTCGTACAGACTGTGAATGCGAAGTGCCTGATGCTTCAGCTCGTCGAGGTCCATATCGACTGTGTCCCTTCTGTGGATCTGCAGGGGGGAGGCCGACCACCGCCCCGCAATGGCAGCATGCCCGTGATCAGAGGACGGACCAGGCCGGGGCGGCACGAGCGGGAGATCTGCAGTCGGTTCAGGCTGGGGGGTATCGGTCGAGCACGTGGGGAAGGTAGTCCGCGCCCGGTCCGAGGCGGGTGGCCTCGGTACGAGAGGACACGAAGGCGACCGCGTCGAGTTCCGGTCCTACTCCATGATCGGACTCACAAGCGGCAAGGTCCCCATGCCGGCGGCGTACGAATGTGCTGGATGCCGGTGGGGCCAGGAAGTGGAAGCCGAGGCTGCCGAACCGGCGTCCGCGAGTGATTGTCCACAGCCTCAGTTCCTCTTCGGACATGTGGATACCGAGTTCCTCGGCCAGTTCGCGGACCGCGTGTTGGCGGAGCCCCTCCAGTTCAAGGGCATGACCGGCCGGTGGGGGTTCTGCTGATCCGCCTGGGAGGGTCCAGCGGCCTGGTGTTGCTGTGGTGGAGGAACCGCGTCCGATGGCGAGTCCGCTCTCGGTCGGCAGCAGGACGGTGACGAATACCGCCCCCGGTACGTGCTCGGGCGGTCGGAGCTGGCGCAGAGCCCTGTGTCGGTAGGTCATGCGTGCCCAGTTCGCCACGAGCTGGCCGGACGTGGGCAGGTCGACGCCCAAACTCCCCACCAAGGGGCCGTCGAAGGCCGCCGGGTTTCGGGCAGTCGTCTCCTGCCAGATCCGGTCCACCTCGCCCTGCTCCCACGCTGACAGGGTTGGTGGGGGCTGTTCCGCGAAGGAGACGTGGTGTGCGTCGAAGAACTGGACGGGAAGATGGACGGGTTGCATGGGAGGCGCCCTTCCAGGACGAGACCCGGCGGGTGCGGAGGGCGCAGCCGTGGATCAGCTGATGTTCACGGGGCGGGTCGGGCTCATCCTTCGCGGTTGACGCCATGCAGTATCCCGGGGCGCCGTCTTGGGAGCAGACCCGGTGCGGCTATGGATGAACAGGGGCGAGGATGATGGACATCCAGGGCACAGCGTCCTCGCGATGCGAGTGCCCGACGGGCTCGATGCCGCGTTGGTCGTCGAGGCTGAACCCGGTCATCATGACGGTGTTCGAGTTGTCGGCGACGGAGATCAGGTGGGTTCCGCAGCGGGGGCAGAAGCCGCGGTGGAGAGTGGGCCACGTCGAGTACCAATTGGGCTCGCCGCCGGGGCCGGTCTAAGTCAGCCCGTCCTTGTGGAAGCCCACCCAGAGCACGGCCGGACCACCCGAGATACGCGTTTCGTGGGGGCACGAGCACAGATGGGGATCATCCGGGAGGCCGCTTACCTCGTATGCGATGTCACCGCACTGGCATCGGCCGGTTCGGATCTCTGGGGCCAGGAGGGTGACAGCCTGTTCGGTGGCTTCGGATCCGTCGGCTTGCTGGCTCTCGGACACCAGGCGGGACGGTGTGTGCACCAGCACCGGGTCACCAGAAGGACTGCGTGTGGTGTTGCAGATTTCGCGCTCGGTTTGTTCGGAGGGGCGGGTCGTCTCGGCCATGGATTTCCTCGAGGAAACGGGATGCGGACGGCAGGGTCGTGGAGGCTTCTAGCAGGTGCAGGGATCGATGAGGGGTGGGACTCGACGCCCGTGAGCCGGGGTTCCGTCGGGCTCACGTATGTCGGACATAGCTGGCCGGCCCGGTCCGGCGCGCTTCAGCGCCAGCCCCACGTCTTTCGTCCGGCCGGGTCTACGGTGAAGGCACACGGCCCGGCCACTGGAACACGAGGCGGCTGTGGGGCTTGTCCAGGACATCCCCGGCGGGTAGCTGGCCGTCGGGGGTGCTAGCCGGGTGAACGGTCAGGACAGGGTCGCTTTGCTTGCCGCCGTTCGTGCGTACGTCGCGGTCCCAGGCTCTCACCGTGGCCGCCAGCTGCTCGGCGAGCTGCGGGCCGTGCTGTCCGAAGGCATGGACGACCCACTCCCACTCCTTTTCGGCAGGGCTGTCACCGTGCCGGGTCTGGACGTGGATGAGGTAGGCCAGTGAGGCGTCGCCGAGGATCGCCGGCGCATCGCCGTCCTTCGCGATCTGGGTGACGCCCGTGCCTTTGTCCCGGTGGGCGGACAGACGGACGAAGCCTGGCAATGTGGTGGCCGCGTAGAGCTGCAGCGAGCCGAAGTAGAAGCCCGCCCCCATGGTGACCCCGGTGGCGACCTCGTGGCGCGGCCCGCGCAGCGCCTCTTCCAATCCCTTCGTCGAGGCGGGGGTGCCGTCTTCGAATCGGAGCTTCAGCTCGCCGTCGAGGAGGTCCACGGCCGGGATAGGGCGGGCGTGTTCGCCCTGGGCGCGGAGGAATCCGCAATGCGTGAACTTCCGCGCGTGCAGTACCTCGCAGCGTCGCTCGAACGCGATCGCCCGGGTGTATCCGTGGATTTCGAGGGGCAGGACTAGTGTCCTGCGCCGGAGATCCGTCGGCAGAATCGTGCGAGGGATTCGAGGATCTCCTCGGCGGTCTTGGTCCAGATGAACGGCTTGGGGTCTG